>JBIILZ010000035.1:0-33619 GCA_044338255.1 Planctomycetota bacterium
GAGGCCATTCGACGTATCGAACGATGGAAAAAGAAGACTCGGGCTGGTCGATCAGCTTCGCGAAAACCACTGCATCCCTATGCTCGGAAAATCGTGAAAAAATGAGTGCTTAACGCAATGCCATTGGACTACCACCTATTTGACCATGAGACCACAAACCCCGTGCTATCATTTCGACAGCATACGAATTGGGCGCCGTTCACGGCAATCGGCAACTGATAAACATGGTCGGGTTTGAATCCCTTATATTTTTCAATACCCGCATAAACCTCATTAGGCGGCAGGCCGGGATGATCTCTGGCTTCCACCAAACCGAACTTCTCTTGGCATACACCTTGGAAATTCTTCCATGAATCATCGTCACAACTATAGGTCGCCCACCAATAGCATTCAGTATGCCAGACATTTATCCCATGCGAGTGCTCAGGTATGTAAGGAGACATTTTTCTATCTGAGACCTTGAGGGAATATTCATTCCAATCGGAAGCTGAGAACCGGTAACAATATTTTCCTTGAACATATGAATGGTGGATCACCGCAAAAGTTAGCGGAAAAACACAGACCCCCCAAAGCCAGACCTGCAGCCAGGAACACCAATTTTCGCCGAATCTTGATGCCAATGGCGACCATGAGAATGAATACCGCTAAGGAAACTCCGACTGCAGGGAGAGCAGCGTCAATGAATGAAGAGTACATAGCGCCGCACCCTATTCCCAAGGCGAGTCTGAAATCATTATTATAAAGATGAAATCGGAACAAGGAGCATTGCATGCCGATTTCATCTGGGCCTTGGGAAGCCCCCCCTTAAAAAAATACCCCCGATGGAGCCTTGGCTCCATCGGGGGTATTGCGGTCAAACGACAGCGTCGGTCTCAGTAGACCGCGCCGGCGATCGGCTGCTCTTCGTCCTTCAGATCGGTGATCATGGCTTCGACCGTGAGCATCAAACCAGCCACCGAAGCGGCGTTCTGCAGGGCGACGCGGGTCACCTTGGCGGGGTCGACGACGCCGGCCTTGACCAGGTCCTGGTATTCGCCGGTGCGGGCATTGTAGCCCTCATTGGCGTTCTTGCGCGAGAGGATCTCGGCAACCACGACGGCACCATTCTGGCCGGCGTTGGCAGCGATCTGCTTCGCCGGAGCTTCGACCGCGCGGAGGATGATCTCGGCGCCGAGGCGCTGATCGTGATCGAGGCCCTTGGCGAGTTCCTCGATGGCCTTCTTGGCGCGCAGCAGGGCGACACCGCCGCCGGGGACGATACCCTCTTCGACGGCCGCACGGGTGGCGTGCAGAGCGTCTTCGATGCGCGCCTTCTTCTCCTTCATCTCGGGCTCGGTAGCAGCACCGACGTTGATGACGGCGACGCCACCCGAGAGCTTGGCGAGACGCTCCTGGAGCTTCTCCTTGTCGTAGTCGCTGGTGGTGGTCTCGACCTGCTGCTTGATCTGGGCGATACGCGCAACCAGGTCGGCCTTCTTGCCGGCGCCTTCGATGATGGTGGTGTTCTCCTTCTCGACGGTGACGTTCTTGGCGCTGCCGAGGTCGGCGATCTCGACGTTCTCGAGCTTCTCACCGAGGTCTTCGGCGATGAACTTCGCGCCGGTGACGACGGCGATGTCCTTGAGCATTTCCTTGCGGCGATCGCCGAAGCCGGGGGCCTTGACGCCGCAGACGTTGAGCACGTTGCGCAGCTTGTTGACGACGAGGGCAGCGAGGGCTTCGCCTTCGATTTCTTCGGCGATGACCAGCAGCGGCTTGCCGGCCTGGGCGACCTTCTCGAGCAGCGGCAGGAATTCGCGGAGATTGCTGATCTTCTTCTCGTAGACGAGGATCAACGGCTTCTCCATGGTGACGGTCTGATTCTCAGAGCCGGCAGCGAAGTACGGGCTGATGTAGCCCTTGTCGAACTGCATGCCTTCGACGAGGTCGAGCTTGGTCTCGGTCGACTTGGCTTCTTCGACGGTGATGACGCCGTCTTTGCCGACCTTGTCCATGGCTTCGGCGATGAGCTTGCCGATCTCTTCGTCGCTGTTGGCCGAGATCGTACCGACCTGGGCAATCTCAGCGCTGTTCTTGATCTTGGTCGAGAGCTTGGAGATCTGCTCGACAGCGACCGCTACAGCCTTGTCGATGCCCTTCTTGATCTCGGTGGGGTTGGCACCCGAGGAGGTGACCTTAAGGCCTTCACGGAAGATGGCTTCGGTGAGCACGGTGGCGGTGGTGGTGCCGTCGCCGGCGACCTTGGAGGCCTTGTCGGCGACTTCCTTGACCATCGACGCGCCCATCTGTTCGAAGGCGTCCTTGAGCTCGACTTCCTTGGCGACGGTGACGCCGTCCTTGGTAACGGTCGGGGCGCCGTAGGACTTCTCGATGACGACGACCTTACCGGTCGGCCCCATGGTGACCTTGACTGCGTCATTGAGGGTCTGGATGCCGGTGAGAATCTTGCGGCGAGCGTTCTCGCCGAACATGATCTGCTTAGCCATAATGGTTATTTCTTTCGTTTAAGTTTATAAGAGGGGTAAAATCAACCGACCTTGGCGAGGATATCGGACTCGCGCAGGATGATGACTTCGGCGCCATCGACGGTGATCTCGGTGCCGCTGTACTTGCCGAACAGGATCAGGTCGCCGACGCTGACGTCAGGCTTGGCGCGCGAGCCGTCGTCGAGCAGCTTGCCTGGCCCGACCGCGAGGATCTTGCCCTGCTGCGGCTTTTCCTTGGCATTTTCCGGCAGGAAGAGTCCGCCAGCGGACTTCTCTTCGGGCTCGGTGCGGATGACCACGATCCGATCGTCGAGGGGCTTGATAACGGTTTTGGGAGCTGATTTGGCAGTTGCCATGATGAGGATCCTGAAAGTTTGTTTGTGTTGATGAAAGAAGAGGAGAACGAGAGGGTTTCTGGTGAGTTGGGGATCGCACACTTCGGATGACATGCCCCGAAGGGCATGTCATCCGAAGCAACGGGGCCCCAACCCCGTTAGAATCCTCCCATCCCTCCCATGCCGCCCATTCCACCCATGCCGCCCATTCCACCCATGCCGCCGCCTTCGTCATCTTCACCGTGACCGCCGCCCTTGGGGCCAGCCTTCTTCGGTTCTTTGATCTCGGCGATCATGGCATCGGTGTTGAGCAGCAGCGTCGCCACCGAGGCGGCGTTGGTCAGGGCGCTCTTCGAGACCTTGACCGGATCGATAACGCCGGCCTTGACCAGGTCGACGAATTCGTCGGTCTTGGCATTGTAACCGACCGAGCCCTTTTCCTTGAGCACGCGGTTAACGATCACTTCGCCTTCTTTACCGGCGTTCTCGGCGATGGTCAGCGTCGGCAGCTTGAGGGCGGCGATGACGATGTCAGCACCGATCTTTTCGTCACCGGTCAGACCGAGCTTGGCGACCGCATCGATCGCACGCAGGTAGGCGGTGCCGCCACCGGCGACGATGCCTTCTTCGACCGCGGCGCGCGTGGCGTGGAGGGCGTCATCGACGCGATCCTTGCGCTCCTTCATCTCGGCTTCGGTGGCCGCGCCGACCTTGATCACGGCAACGCCGCCAGCGAGCTTGGCGAGGCGCTCCTGGAGCTTCTCACGGTCGTAATCGCTCTTGGTGTCTTCGATCTCGCGGCGGATCGACTTGATGCGCGCCTGCACGTCGGCGCGCTTGCCGGCACCTTCGATGATCGTGGTGTTTTCCTTTTCGACCTGCACCGATTTGGCGCTGCCGAGATCGGACAGTTCGACATTCTTGAGCTCGACGCCGAGGTCTTCGAAGAAGGCCTTACCGCCGGTGAGCTTGGCGATGTCTTCCAGCATGGCCTTACGGCGATCGCCGTAGCCAGGGGCCTTAACGGCGCAGCACTTGAGAACCTTGCGCATGTTGTTGACGACGAGCATGGCGAGGGCTTCGCCTTCGACGTCTTCAGCGATGATCAGCAGCGAGCGGTTGGACTTGGCAACCTTCTCGAGCAAGGGCACGATTTCCTGGACCGACGAGATCTTCTTCTCGTGGATGAGGATGTACGGATTCTCGAGCTCGGCGGTGAGGTTGTCGGCATTGGTGATGAAGTTCGGGCTGGTGTAGCCACGATCGAACTGCATGCCTTCGACGACCGTGACTTCGTCCTTGAGGCCCTTGCCTTCTTCGACGGTGATCACGCCATCTTCGCCGACTTTTTGCATCGCGTCGGCAATCTGCTTGCCGATTTCAGCTTCGTTGTTGGCGCTGATGGTGCCGACCTGGGCGATGACTTTGAAATCGCCGCGGACTTTGATCGCCTGCTTGTCGAGGTTGGCCTTGACGGCTTCAACAGCCTTCTCGATGCCAGCCTTGAGGTGCAAGGGAGCGACACCAGCGGTGACGGACTTGAGGCCCTGCACGAAGATGGCTTCGGCGAGGACGGTGGCGGTGGTCGTGCCATCGCCAGCCTGGGTACCGGTCTTGGAAGCGACTTCGCGCACCAGGCGGGCGCCCATGTTCTCGAAGGCATCGCGGAATTCGATCTGCTCGGCGACGCTGACGCCGTCCTTGGTCACCGTCGGTGAACCCCAGCTTTTGTTGATGACGACGTTACGACCAGAGGGTCCGAGGGTCGCTTTGACGGTGCGGGCGAGCTTTTGCACGCCGCTCTTCACTTGGTCACGGACTTCCTCGTTGAAGATGATCTTCTTCGCTGCCATGGGGATGCTCCTAGTTGGGGTTTCGGTCAGAGTTGAGTGCCGGACTTAAGAATCCGGCGGGTAGGAATGGCTCACTGCTTGCACGGGGCGTGCCAGTCGAGATTGATCGACAGGATGCACTTCGGATGTTAATTAACAGTGACTTATGGCTTTTGCCCAGAGCCTCTTCGGGGCCATCGGTCAAACTGACCACGGTCTTAGGCCTTCGGCGACTTAGGCTGCTTGGCTGGTGGAGCCGGCGCGTCGATCTTTTTAGCCTGCGGCTGGGCCTGGGGCTTGCTCTGCGGAGATTTTTCTTCAACGGCGGTCTTTGCAGCGGGCTTGCTCCCGGACTTGTCAGCGGACTTGTCAGCGGACTTGTCAGCGGACTTGTCAGCGGACCTGTCACCAGCTGGAGCCGCCGGCTTGGCGTCAGGCGTGGCCGTAGTGTCAGCGGTCGTGGCCGCCGGGGCCGCGTGTTCACCTTTGGCCTTGTCGGTGTACTCCTTGGAGCGGTTGTAGTCGGTCTCCCAGAAACCGCTGCCTTTGAAGATCACGCCACCACCGAGCGAGACCATGCGCGTGACCTTGTGTTTTTTACAGACCGGACATTTGCTCAGCGCATCTTCCTTGATGGATTGAAAAGCTTCGACCAGACCGCATTTCGGGCAGGCATATTCGTACGTAGGCATGAGGCGACCGAGCACACAAGAAACGGCGCCAAAGGAAAGGGGTTGCTTGCCACGTTGCGATCCGGCAACGAACCAATGTATGGCCTCCGAGATCCGCTGCCCCTGGCCAAGGGATTACCGTCGTCACCTGTCGGCTTAAAGCCCCTTTCATTCCCCCTTCACCGACTACCGTGCGCCCCCTCATGAGCGATCTGCCTCCGGTAAAGTCTGGGTTCGTGCGTCTCGGCGTGCGCTGGCGCTCGGGCACCACCCTGACGCCCGGCGATCTGGTGACCGCCGCCGGTGTCGACCTCGATCAGATCGGTCCCATCGTCGTCCTCGACACCGAGGCCTACATTGAAATCGGCAATGAAGTCGCGCGCACCGCCCGCTTCAACCTCGATCGTCTCGGCCAGACGCGCATCATGCAGTTCAACTGGCGCTGGCTAAAGCTAAGCATCGGCCGCAACCACGGCCTGACCATCGGCCAGCTGCGCAAGCTCATGCAAAAGGTCGACGCCTCGCCCCTCGGCCGCCTGCACGTCAACAACACCCACACGCTCATCGGCCTGCAGGATTTCAAGCTCCCGCACGTCATGGCCAAATTGCTGACCACGCGCCTCAACGGCTACGCCGTGCGACCCGAGGCCCTCGAAGAAGGCGCCGGCCCCGGCAATCCCGCCTTCGTGCCCGGCGCGTAATTTATTTGTGAAGATTGCGTGAATGCTCGCGCTCGGCGATTACTCGCCATGATGCCAACGCGAGGGCTTTTCGATGCGTATCCTGGGTTGGCTGTCGTTGATCTGCACCTGTGTCCTGGTGCTCGCCTGCGGCGACGCTGAGCCGCCATCGTCGACCACCGCCGCCGTCCCAGCCGGCCCACCGCCGTTGGAACTGCTCTTCTCGTATAGCTCGGAAAAGAAGGACTGGCTGACCGCGGCCATCACCACCTTCAATGCCAGCAATGCCACCATCAGCAGTGGTCAGCGCATCGCGGTGACGGCGATCCCGATGGGCTCGGGAGAATGCATCGACGAGATTTTGGCAGGGGTGCGCAAGCCGCATCTGATCAGTCCCGCCTCGGCAGCCTTCATCACCCTGGGTAATGCCGCCGCGCAGGCCGCCACCGGCAAACCCGTCGTCGGCAACAGCGAGAACTTGGTGCTGTCACCGGTGGTAATCGCGATGTGGAAACCCATGGCTGAAAAACTGGGGTGGCCAAAGAAGGCCATCGGCTGGTCGGATATCCTGCCCTTGGCGACCGCGCCCGAGGGCTGGGCGGCGGTCGGCGAACCGGTTTGGGGACGTTTCCGTTTTGGCCATACGCATCCGGAGTTCAGCAACAGTGGACTGATGTCGCTTTTGGCCGAAATCCACGCCGCAGCGGGGAAGACCGGCGGCCTGACCAGCGACGATGTGCACGCCAAAAAGACGCGCGCGTTTGTCAGCGGCATCGAAGGCGCCGTGACGCACTATGGCTCATCCACGGGATTCTTCGCCGATCGCATGTTTGCTGGCGGCATGGGCGCTTTCAGCGCCACCGTGCTGTATGAAAGCAATGTTGTGGAGGCTACGGCCAAGAACCTGAGTACGCCGATCGTCGCGATCTATCCCCGTGAAGGCACCTTCTGGAGCGATCATCCGGTAAGCATCGTCCAGCGTGAATGGGTCACGCCAGCACATCAGGAAGCCGCCAAGAAACTCATCAAATTTCTCCTCGATCGACCACAGCAGGAAGCCGCCTTGCGCCTGGGATTCCGCCCCGGTTCGCCCGAGGTCGCGGTCGGGGCGCCGATCGACGCTGCGCATGGCTGCGATGCCCGACAGCCGACGACCACCTTGGAAGTACCCTCGGCGCCCTTGCTGACCGAGGCCCTGGCGATGTGGAAGACCACCAAAAAAAGTTCGCATGTCACCCTGGTGGTGGACATCAGCGGGAGCATGAACTCCGAAGGCAAGATCGACGGTGCCCGCGCCGCCGCCAAGACCTTCATCGACGGCCTCGACGATCGTGACGTCTGCTCGCTGTTGATCTTCAATGACCAGACCACCTGGCTGGCGCGAAAGGTGCCGGTGGGAACCGGGCGGGCGCAGCTTACGGCCCTCGCCGGCAAGCTCATCGCCAATGGCGGGACCGCGCTCTATGACGGGATCCTCGCAGCGCAGAAGGATTTCAGCGACGAGCATGAGCAGCACATCTCGGCGCTGATCGTGCTCAGCGATGGGGAGGACACGAAAAGCACAGCGAGCCTTGAACAGGTACTGGCGGCAGCGGCCGGCGGTGTCGAGCAGGGCGGGGTGCGGATCTTCACCATCGCCTACGGATCCGGTGCCAAGAAGGACGTCCTCAAGCGCATCGCCGAGGTTTCCCGTGGCAAACAATTCAGCGGTGATGCCTCTTCCATTCGCAGCGTCTTCCGCGATATCGCGACTTTTTTCTAGAGGGGCTGTGCCCCTCGCCCCCGCGCCTTTGTCGTGGCTTTTTTCAGCCGTGCCGGCTGAAAAATGGCGGCATCGGCGGCGCCGATTTTACGCCGCCACCGCCACTCGGCGGCCGATTATCACTGATTACAGAGAGTTCCTTTGTCGTGGCTTTTTTCAGCCGTGCCGGCTAAAAAATGGCGACATCGGCGGCGCCGATTGTACGCCGTCACCGCCACTTGGCGGCCGATTATCACTGATTACTGGCGGCCGATTATCACTGATTACTGAAGGTTCCTTATGAACGACGGTCCGACTATCAAACCAGCCGGTGTCTTTGTCATCCTCCTGTTCATCGGCCTGTGCCTGTATGGTGCCTGGTGGCAATTCGCACGCATCCCGGTGCGCGCCGCCGCCACTGACCCGAGCAGCGCTCCGGGCACTCCCGCCTCGGCAACGGGTTCCGGCAGCATCAAGATCGGCGTCGCCTACGGCTCCGAAAAACGCAAGTGGATGGAATGGGCTGCAGAGGCCTTCGCGCATACCCCTGAGGGCGCCGACATCGCCATCGACCTCAAGCCGCTGGGCTCGTTTGAAGCCGGGCAGGCGATCGTGCGCGGCGACACCTCCATCCAGGTCTGGGCCCCAGCCTCGTCGCAGGCCCTCGCCGCGTTTCGCGCCGACTGGGATGTGCGCCAGGGCGGCGACCCCTTCGTGATGAACGAGAGCCTGGCCTTGAGCCCGATGGCCTTCGTGTGGTGGAAGGATCGCTTGGAGGCTTTCACCGCCAAGTATCAAGCCGTCAATTTCCATACCATCAGCCAAGCTCTCGACGAGAAGACCGGCTGGGCCGGCATCGCCCGGAAACCCGAATGGGGCCTGTTCAAATTCGCCCACACCCATCCCGCGCAATCCAACAGCGGCCTGACCACCCTCGTCGGCTACGCCTATGAGTACCATCACATCAACCGCGGCCTGACCCTCGCCCAGGTCCTCGACCCCGGCTTCCAGACGTGGATGCAGCATCTCGCCATCAGCGTCACCGGGCTCTCCAATTCGACCGGGACCTTGATGAAGGAGTTCGTCCTCAAGGGGCCATCGGCCTACGACTGCATCTACGTCTACGAATCGACGGCGATCGACTTTCTGAAAAGCGCCGAGGGCCGCTGGGGCGAGCTGCGCATCGTCTACCCGCAGCAGAACCTCTGGAATGAGCATCCGGCAGTAATTTTGAACGCGCCGTGGGTGTCGCCGGCGCAACGCGCGGCGGGCAAGGCCTTCATCAAGTTCCTGCTCTCTGAGCCGGCCCAGCAACGGGCGCTGATCCATGGCCTACGGCCGTCGAATCCCGATGTCGCGGTGCTGACTCCCGACAGTCCCTTCACGCAGTTCCAGCGCTACGGCTTGCGCAATGATCTCGGCTCGACCGGCGAAGCCCCCAGCCCGGAGGTGGTCTTAAACCTGGTGCAATCTTGGCAGCGCGCACAAGGTGGCCGGTAGAGGATCTGCTATGTGGCGCTACCTGCGCGAGGCCTTCCTGCTGCGCTGGCCATTGGGGCCATTGGGCGATATCCCGGTGAATGCGGTGGCGGTGACGACGACGGTGGTCATCGGTTTCCTGCATCCCGGTTTCTGGTTCCTGGGCGCCGCCCTGGAAGCCGCCTACCTCCTGCTGCTGACCTTGAACCGTCGCTTCCAGCGCCTGATCGACGCCCGCGAGCGCGAGCAAGGTCGCGGCGCGGTGGTGGCGCGGCTGATCGCCGAGCTGCCGGCCGAATTGCGGGCAGTCTATGATAGCCTGAGCGTGACGGTGACCAAGATCTCGGCGGTGCGCGCCAGCCAGTCCAGCGAGGAGCGCCTCGATCTCGCCGATGGCGAGACCTTCGCCGAACTGCTGGTGATCGCGTTGCGGCTGCTGACCGCCAAGAGCCAACTGCAGCGGGTGATCGGCGAAACCGATGAGCAGGCCCTGCTCACCCGCGTCCAGGAATTGGCGCAGGACCACGACAGCGACGTGGCGGTGCGCCAGTCCAAGCTCGCGACCCTCGAACTCACCCGCAAACGTCTGGCGACGGTGCAGGCGAACCGCGACTTCCTGCGCCGCATCGATGCCGATCTCGAACGTAGCGAAGCGCAGTTGACGCTCGCTCTCGCCGAGGCCTCAAGCAGCGGCGGCCGGGCGCCGGATCTGACCATCGGACTCGATCTGGCCGGCCGGCTCCTCGATGCCGGAGTCTACGGTGATGCCGCTGACGCCGTGGCCTCGCTGAGTCTGGCGCCAGCCGCCCCACGAGCCACAGTCTCGGCATGATCTGGGACGTACTTGTGGTCGGAGCCGGCCACGCGGGCATCGAAGCCGCTGCCGCCGCTGCCCGCCTCGGCGCGCGCACGGCGCTGATCAGCGGCAACCTCGACACCATCGGCAAGATGAGCTGCAACCCGTCGATCGGCGGCGTCGCCAAGGGCCAGTTGGTGCGCGAGATCGATGCCCTCGGCGGCCTCATGGGGCTGGCCACCGATGCCACCGGCATCCAGTTCCGCATGCTCGGGCGCAGCAAGGGCCCGGCCCTGTGGAGCCCGCGGGCGCAATGCGACAAGGCCGCGTATTCGACGTGGATGAAAGAGCGCGTCGAAGCCACGACAAATGTCTTCCCGGTGCAGGGCGAGGCCTGGGACCTCGTATGCAGCGGAGGGTCCAGCGGAGGGTCCAGCGGAAAGTCCAGCGAGACGACGCCGAAGACCATCACCGGCATCCGTCTAAAGGACGGACGGCTGCTGAGTGCACCCCGGGTGATCGTCACCACCGGCACCTTCCTGCAGGGCCTGATGCACCAGGGCGAAAGCAAGAGCTCGGGCGGACGCATGGGTGACGCCGCCGCCACCGGGTTGTCGGCGGCGCTCGCCGGACTCGGCCTGCGCCTGCTGCGCCACAAGACCGGCACCCCCTGCCGCCTGCATGGCGACTCGATCCGCTGGGAGCTCTGCGAGGAACAGCCGGGCGATGAGCCGGCGATCCCCTTCTCGTTCCTGAACGAGCGCATCGAGCAGCCGCAGCTGCCCTGCTGGGCCTGCTACACCACCGACGAGGCGCATGCCGCGATCCGCGAAAATCTGCACCGTGCGCCGATGTACAACGGTCAGATCGCCTCGGTCGGTCCGCGCTACTGCCCTTCTATCGAAGACAAAGTCGTGCGCTTTGCTGATCGTAGCGGGCATCACATCTTCCTCGAGCCCGAAGGCCGGCGGACCAAGGAGATCTACGTCAACGGGCTCTCGACGAGTCTGCCGGTGGACGTCCAGGACCGCATCCTGAAGGCCATCCCGGCCCTCGCCGGGGCGCACGTCCTGCGCTATGGCTACGCCGTCGAATATGATGTCGTGGCCCCGGATCAGATGACCCATGCACTGGAGTGCCGCACCGTCGGCGGCCTGTATTTCGCCGGTCAGATCAACGGCACCAGCGGCTACGAAGAGGCCGCCGCGCAGGGCCTGATGGCGGGCGCCAACGCGGCCTTGAGCCTCAGCGGCCGCGAGCCCCTGGTGCTCTCGCGCGCCGATGCTTACATCGGCGTGCTCATCGACGACCTCGTGACGCGCTGCCCCGAAGAGCCGTATCGCATGTTCACCTCGCGCGCCGAGCACCGCCTGCATCTGCGCTCGGACAATGCCGATCGGCGGCTGACGCCGCTGGCGGCCAAGGTCGGCCTGGTCGATGCCGCCCGCGCGACGGTGGTGGCCGGGCTCGAGACCGAGGTCGCCAGCTTCCTGCGCCAGGTTCCGGAAGCGCTCGGTCGCCGCATCGCCGGCGAAGGCATGCCTCTGGAGGAGATCACCGGTACCCTTCCGGCGTTGGCGACGGTGAGTCCACGCGTGCGTGAACAGGTGTGGATCACCTTGCGCTATGCCACCTATCTCGAACGCCAGCAGACGCGCATCGAGCGCCTGCAGCGCAATCGCGACCTGCCTTTACCCGCGGATCTGGATCTCACCACCTGCCAGGCCATCAGCCACGAAGGTCGTCAGAAACTGCTGCGGGCGCAGCCCCGCACTCTCGGCGAAGCCGAAACCGTCCCGGGTGTGACGCAGGCCGATATCGAAACCATCTGGGCCTTGATGCAGGCGCGACTTCGCCCCGAATCTGGGGTATAATTGCCGATGAGGAAATATCATGCATAGCAGTGACAAAACCGGTGAAAAGACCGCCCGCAACGCTTGGCGCATGTGGCGCATTATGGGCGAGTTCACCACCGGTTTCCAGACCTTGAGCGAGATGCCCAAGGGCATCACCATCTTCGGTTCGGCGCGGACCAAGCCCACGGACAAGTATTACCTCGCCGCCGAGGAGATCGCCAAACGCTGCGTCGGTCGCGGCTTCCCGGTGATCACCGGTGGCGGCCCGGGCATCATGGAAGCCGGCAACAAGGGCGCCGGCGAAGCCGGTGGCACCAGCGTCGGCCTGTGCATCCGCCTGCCCAATGAGCAGGGCGGCAATCGCTGGATCAACAGCCGCGTCGACTTCCATTATTTCTTCGTGCGCAAGGTGATGTTCCTGAAGCACACCGCCGCCGTAGTGGTGATGCCCGGCGGCTTCGGCACGCTCGATGAACTGTTCGAAACCGCAACCTTGATCCAGACGCATAAAGTCGAACGCATTCCGCTGATCCTCTATGGCCGGGCCTTCTGGTCGGGTCTCTTGGAATGGATCTCCTTGCAGATGGAGACCAACGAGAAGTACATCACCCCCGGCGATCTCGATCTGTTCAGGGTCTGCGATTCACCAGAGGAAGTGATGGCGGCGCTGGCCGATGTCGAATCCGAACCGGCCCCTGCACCACGGCAGCCGACGCCGCTGAACAAGTACTGACGCAGCGACGCGCAATCGCCGCGGTTGGACTGACCGTGGTCAGCCGCCGGCGATTTCGCGCAGACGTTCCTGGATCGCCCAATCGGCACTGGTGCCGGTCAGCAGCATCTGCATGAAGGCGGCTTCGCCTTCGTCATCACCATGCGCCCGGCAACGCAGGGCCTGCAAGCTGATCAGCGCCGGATTCGTCTGACGACGCCGGGCTTCGGCAATGGCGAGATCGGCTTTGCTTTCGAGCCCCCCAAGGAAGAGCACCGCCGCCTGGCCGAGCGGACCGAGCGACGACTGCGAATACAGCTTCGCGACCTCATCAAAGACGCTGACCGCGGTCTGCACCCGGCGCTGCTGCAGATGGACCACACCGACCAGGGCGAGGGCCCCGGGGTCACTGCTGTTGAGCCGGATGGCCTGCTGAGCCCACGCCAAGGCACCCGGCAAATCACCACGCAAACCCATCAATTTTGCGCGCAACAGGCACACGCCGTCGTCCAGCCCCGAGGTGTTGTCGCTTTTGATGCTGAGGGCGATCTTGTTGATGTGCTTTTCCGCTTCCTCGAATTTGCCACCGAGAATCAGGGCGAGGATCTCCTCACGGCTGGGCTCGCGTTTGGACACCAGTTTCATGAAGCTGCGCGTCACCCGGCGGGTGATGCTCTGCTGGGGAAGGGCCTCATAACGCACCGTGCCCAGGGTCGCATCGCGGAGGATCTCGAGGGTTTGCTTCCAGAACCGTGACTTCAACGGATTGCACGGTTTGTCGGCAGGCGCCGCCACACCCTGATCGTCGATGGGCGATACGTCCGGAACCGTGACGGTGGGCGTCGACTCGTCGAAGAGGTCAGCGAAGGATTGCGCCTCGGCTTCGGGGGCGGATGCGTCCGCTTCAGCTTCAGCTTCAGCTTCCACCCGTGGATCAGCGGCAGCGACCGGGTCATCAGCGAGTTCATCGCGTGAGTTGCTGCGCTTGTGAATCAGCGCCTGGTGGGCATCGGAAGGAATCTCGGACGGGGAGTGAGTCTGGGACTGGGCGGCTGCGTCCTTGCTCAGACTGGCATCGGCGATGGCCGGGCTACGGAACAATTGAATCCACATCGCCAAACGCTGCTCAGCGGTCAACCCGTCATCCACGGCCGGGGCTAGGTGATCGGAAGTCGCCGCTGGCGCACCCGGGACCATCGCCGTCCCCAACGTCCCCGCTCCCGCACGGCGCAGGTTGGCGGCATGCGTCGCCCAGATACGCACGTCATCGGCGCTCAATCCGGTTGGCTGGACCCAGTACTGATTCGTCCCCGAGCTCGGCGACTGCGGCACTGGCGACTGCGGCACTGGCGACTGCGGCACTGGCGACTGCGGCACTGGCGACTGCTGCACTGGCGACTGCTGCACTGGCGACTGCGGCACTGGCGACTGCGGCACTGGCGAGCTCGGCGTATAGCTCTGGGAATATCTCGACGGCACCGTCAGCGTCGATCCGGAAATCTCCGGTCCCATGGGGATCGAATGGCCCACCGGGGTCGTTTCGAAGGTTTGCGACTTGCGATGAATCGCGGTCGCGGGCGGTTGCCGACGTCGCCCGATGCTGTCCAACGCTTCGTGGATCTTCTGCTGACAGCTCTCCCAGTCAGCAAAACGCGCGCCGGGGGTCTTGCTCAGCAGACGCTTGACCAGGGCGGCGGTGTGGGCCTGCAGGCCCGGCACCAAACTGCGCAGTTCGAGAGGTTGCAGGCGTTGATGGCTGGACTTCACCTCATCGTCCGTGCCGCTGAAGGGAGCAGCTCCGGTGAGCAGCAGGTACATGGTCACGCCCAGGGCGTACATGTCGGAAGCCACCGTCAGACGCGCGCCGGCGACCTGCTCGGGCGACATGGTCATCGGCGAGCCGACGATCTCCTTGTTGGCGGCCTTCTGGAAGGCGGCTTCTTCGGCGACCGCCTCGGAATCATAGGTATCGATCAGGCGTTTGCCCAGGGCATGACCGAAATCAATGATGCGGATATTGACCGATTCGAGCTCTCCTTCCATGCTCGCGAGATCGACGACGATGGTTTGCGGGCCGAGGTTGCGATGGATCACCGCCGCTTTTTCCCAGGCATGACCGAGACCCTCGGCGACCTGCATGGCGATCTGCAGCACCTTGCGCTCGTCCATGCGCCCGCCCTGGTTCATCAAGGTGGCGAGCGTCGGGCCGTGCATGTATTCGGTCGCGAGGTAGGGCTTGTGACCGACGAAGCCGTGACCGGTATGCACCGCGATGTGGGGATGGTTGAGCCGCGACAAGAGGGCGATGGCGCGGGTGAAGCGGGCGATCTCGTATTCATCCGCCGAGCTCAGGATGTTGATGCTCACCAAGCGCTCGACGATCGATTCGCGCGCCTCCCACACCGGACCAAAGGCATTAATTCCAAGCTGACGGGTCAGCGTGTAGTTATCGATGCGCATGCCGACGCGAGTCATGTTCGGAGTATGTAATGCCCGGGAAGCGGCACCAGCCTGCGCTCAGCGCCTGCTGCCGACAACCTGCACCCTTTCAACTATACTGGCCATCAGAAGACATCTTCCTCGTCGGCGGGCGGCTTTTTCTCGCGCGTACGGCGATCGGCGCGGACCTCAGCGATGCCTTCGTCCTCCTCCATGTCGTCGGGTGCGGCCATCTCAAACTTCATCTTCGCCGGGAAGAAGTGCATGTTCACCATTCCTTGCGGACCGAAACGATTTTTGGCGATGATGATCTGAATCTTGCGCGAGGTGTCCGGGCCGCCTTCGTTTTTGGCGCCATCGCCGGCATCGACGCGGTGCATGAAGATGACCGCGTCCGCGTCCTGTTCGATCGAGCCCGAACCGCGCAGATCGGAAAGCTTGGGCGCCCGCGGCGCCGAGGTCGCACCTTTTTCGGCATCGCGCGACATCTGCGACAAAGCCAGGACCGGGATCTTCAATTCCCGTGACATGACCTTGAGCACGCGACTGATTTCGCTGACCTTCTCGTATTCGTTCATGTCCGGGCGGCTGGCATTGAGCAGCTGCAGGTAGTCGAGCACCACCAGATCGAGATCACCCATCTCCAGCTTGCGCCGTTTGACCACCGAGCGCAGACCCTGCACGGTCAGATCGCTGACATCCATCAGATCGAGCTTCCAGTTCTTGAGCTTGGCGAGAGTCCCGGCGAGCATCTCCATCTCGGCCTCGTCGAGGCTGCCGTTTTCGATCTTACTGAAGGAGATGCCGCCTTCGGCGCATACCAGTTTCTTCAGCAGGTCGACCTTATCGACTTCGAGGCTGACGAACAACGCACGGTGCGGCGACTCCGCATGACCGGCGATATTGCCGACGAGCTTGAGGGCGAAGCTGGTCTTGCCGACGCCCGGACGCGCGGCGAGGATGTACAGGCCGCCCGGACGCAGGGCCATGAGCTTCTCATCGAGATCGCCGATGCCGGTCTGAATGCCGAGGTTGGGGTTGTTCTGTCGTTCGACGATCTTGTCCAGCGTCTCATCGGCGACCTGATCGACGGTGAAGATCTGCGCCGACTTGTTGAACTTCCCAAGCTCGAGAATCGCCTGGCTGCCCTCGTCGACGAGCTTGGGAAAATCCTCGGGCGTGCGGTAGGCTTTTTCGCAGAGCAATTGCAGCCGCGTGATCAGCTTGCGCTTGAGGTAGTAATCCTTGAGCAGGGTGACATTGCGCTCAAGGCTGGCGACCGGACCGAAGGCCTGAGCGAGATCGCCGAGGGCGTTGAAGCCACCGATGGCGGCGAGGGCGCTGTCCTCGTAGGCATCGGCCCTGTCGGCAGGCGTCTGCCGCCACAGGTCGCGCAGACGCTCGCGACCGAGGGCGTCGAGCTGTTCGGCTTCAAACAGCAGCGTCTGCTGTTTGAGCTTGTCGAACATCGCCTGGAAACGATAGCGCGAGAGCAGTTCGGAGACCGCCTGCAGATCGACCGAATGATTACCGTCATCGAGCTCCAGACAGGCGAGGTAGACGATGCGATGATCGCGATGGAAGAAAGCCAACGGATGTTCGATCTGCGGCCGTACGCGCTGGATCGATACCGCGCTGCGACCATCGAGCAACGCTGCCAGCACCGCTTTCTCAAGATCGAGGTTATGCGGCAGCTCGCGACCGCCGGTAGGCGTGTCGTTGCTGCGCGCGGCGCGGGGTTCGCGCAACGCGCGCGCAGGAAGGTCATCGGCCATGACGCGCAAGCCTACGCCGGCAGGGGCAGCCTGAACCGCGAGTTATTGACAGAAATGTCAAAAAGTCGCCCGGGGTAAAGCCGTCAAACGCGCCGCCAAGATGATCGCCGCCACCAAACTATGGTGCTGCGCGGTTCCCTGCCAGGCGAGGTCAAAGGCGGTACCATGATCGACCGAGGTGCGGATGATCGGCAAACCGAGCGTGACATTGACGCCGGTGTCGAAATAGAGGGCCTTGAAGGCGATCAGTCCCTGATCGTGATAGAGGGCCACGACCCCGTCATAGCGCTGGCGGTTGGCAGGAGTGAATGCCGTATCCGGAGGCAACGGCCCATCGCAGTCGAGGCCGCCGCGGCGGAGTTCGGCCACCGCCGGCACCACTAGGAGCTGATCCTCGTCCCCGAACATACCACCTTCGCCGGCGTGAGGATTGAACCCGCACACCGCCAAGCGCGGTCGACGACCGCGAATGCGCAGCAGGGCATCATGCAGCAGGTGGGCGGTGGCGACGATGCGTTCGGGGGTGAGCGTCGCCGGCACCGACGCCAGCGATTGGTGGCAGGTCGCCAGGGCCACCGCCAGATGCTCATGGTACATGAGCATGATCTCGCCCTGCACGCCGCAGCGTGCCGCCAACCATTCGGTATGCCCAGGAAAGGGCACCCCGGCGGCCAGGATGGCGGCCTTGCTGATGGGATTGGTGACCACGGCGGCGTAGCGTCCGGCGCGCGTACCGGCGATGGCCTCCTCGATGGCGACCGCAGCGCAGGCCCCGGCAAGTGCCGAGATCCGCCCGGGCACCAGTTCCTCCAGCCCAAACCCCGGCGGCACGACATCAACGATCCGCTCCGGCACGACCAGCCCCAAACGCTGCGCCACCACCTCCAGCACCACCCGCGAGCCCACCACCACCGGCCGGCAACACGCCAACACCTCCGCCGCGCACACCGCCTTACAGGCGATCTCCGGCCCAATCCCCGCCGGATCCCCAAGCGTAACCGCTAAAACAGGCAACATCACACCCCCAAAAAAAAAGCACCGCAGGTCATCCAGTCAATCCCATCCCATCCACTCCCATCCACTCCAACTCAAACTCAAAATCCCCCAACGCCCACCAAACGATATCCCCAAAAAAAAAGCACCGCAGGTCATCCCGTCAATCCCATCCACTCAAAATCAAACTCAAACTCAAACTCAAACTCAAAATTCCCCCAACGTGCACCAAACGATATCCAAAAAAAACGACGCGAGTCGTGCATATGCAAGGCGCCGAAGGCCGACGCATAGCACACGCTATGCTAGGCCTTCGGCAACGCCGCAGATGCGCGGCTCCCGTCGTTTTTTATTCGCCGCTGATGGATTGGAGGTCGGTGATCGCCCAGAGCATGCCGCTGGCTTCGAAGCGCAGAACCGAGCCGGGCGTGACGGTGGCTTTCGCCGCCTGCAGGATCACCTGGTCATTGACCAGGATGGTGACCGTCCCGGCGCGCTCGGTCAGGCGCAGACGGAGGATCTTCGACGCCGGGCGCACGAAGCTGGTCTCCTGCCAACCGCTGGCAGTACGCACGCGCGAAAAGAGCGCCTCCTTTTCTATGCGCACCTGGGCATCGGCAGTCATGCCGCGGGCCAGCGAGACCACCGCCTGGCCGTCAGTGGTAGCCTGTTCGAGGCGGATGCCCACGGCCATATCCCAGCCGGCGCCGCTCAGTGGCGCCGCGCAGGCGATGGCGATAATTTCCCCGGGCGGACCAGTGAGCGTACCGCCGGACATCCGCGGATTGCCGGTGAAGACTTCGATGTATTGCAGATCATCAGGGTCATCAAAGGTCAACACCGCCGCCTTGCGCCCGAAGATCGCCTCACGGCGACGCAGCAGATCACCGCTCACCAGCAACGGGTCATTGGCGAGCAGGGCCTTGGCTTCGGCGGTATCGCCGACCAGCAGCAAGGCGGCGGCGGCGGCCAGGGCATTGGCGCCCTTAGCGGCGAGCAGCCTGGGCTTGGTCACCGCCCAGCTCGTCAGCCACAGCGGCTTGGTGCCGGCGGCCTCGTTGCAGAGCAGGGAAAACTGCCGATGCAGATCCGTCACCGGAGTCTGCGCGAATGCCGGCGCAAGGTCGACGGCGATCTTCGGCAGGTCGAGCACGCGACCTGCTTCAACGGCCTGACGGGCCTGGCGTTTGGCGGCATTCAGACGCTGCACGAGCTTGGTCAGGGCTTCCTGATACCGCGACTCGGCATCGGGGCGATTATCCGCGAGGGCCTGGTTGCGTAAGGCTTCGATGCCGCGCAGGCGCTCGGCGAGAGCCACCGGCGTGTCGCCTTTGTCGCCTTTGTCGCCCTTGGCGAGCTTGGCGAGGGCCGCCTGATACCAGGCATCACCGTCGCTGGCGAGCTGCTGCTGGCGCTGGTTCACGGCCTGGGCGATAGCTGGATCGGCCTTGGCTTCGGGCACAAAAGCCATCAGCACCTGCTCGGCGGTCGACCATTCATTGGCGGTCTGGGCTTGGTCGACAACGGCCTGCAGGGCTGCCCACGGCTCGCGCAGCGAGACCGCTGGCGCCGACTCGGCCGCAACCGGCTCGGGCATTTTCTCGGCTGCTTTTAGAGAATTTCTCTCGGCAACTTTCTCCGCCCCGCGTGCCGCCACCTGTGCCGCCACAGGTGCCGCCGCCGGCTGAGTCGGCGTCGTGGAATGGACCTCGCGTGTCGGCTCGGGCTGCGTTTCGGACTCGGCGCCGCGTGTCTTCGACGTGCCGATCATGGGCAGGAACACCGACACCAAGATCAGGACGCCGACGCCGACGAGCACCCCGGTCAGGACTTTGCGCAGCCGGGCGTCGGCTTGCGGCGCAGTCGGCTGATGCGGGCTGGCGACCCGCTCCGAGCTGCGATGCAGTGCCGGGCGGGCATCGGGCGCCACCGTCTCACCGCTGAGCTGATCACGGATCGGCTGCAGTTCGTTGCGGACCTCGGCCATCGTCGCATGCCGCCAGGCAGGATTCTTGGCCAACATGCCCTGCAGGAGGGTATCGAGCATGGCCACATCCAGACTGGCCGGCAGACGCTGCTTGGGCAGGGACGGAATCGGCTGGGCGGCATGGGCCGCGATCACCGCTCCGGTATTGGCGCCGATGAACGGCGGCTTGCCGGTGAGCAGGTGGAACAGCAGGCAGCCCAGGCTGTAGACATCGCTGCGCGGATCGGAGGCGCCATCGGTGGCTTCCTCCGGCGAGAGGTACCAGGCCAATGCCGCCGGGCCATCGGCGGGCAATTCGCCTTCTTCAAAGATGCCCATCATCCCGACATCGGTGAGCTTGATCCGGCCATCGCCCATGAGGATGATGTGCGACGGTCGCAGATCACCGTGGATCACGCCCCGAGCATGGGCCACGACCAGGGCGCTGGCGACCTTGTCAACGATCAGCAAGGCAAGGTCGGGATCGACGGTTCCATCCCGCTTTATGAGCTTTTCGAGAGTATCGCCCTCGATCCATTCCATGCTGCACCAGAGCAGTCCGTTGAATTCGCCGCTCTCGTGGAGCTGCACCAGACCGTCATCGCTGACGCTGCCGACCTTGCCGGCCTCAGCGAGGAAGCGCTTGGCCAGCTGGGCATCGCGCACGCAGCGCTGGGGATCGAAGACCTTGAACGCCACCGGGCGCTCAAGATTCAGTTGCTGCGCATAATAGACCGCCCCGAGCATGCCCCGCCCAAGGTAGCGATCGATGCGGTAGCCACTGATGGTGGTGCCGACCAGGGCCGACATGTCCACCGCCGGCACTTCCTGATTCTTGACCAACGCCACGGCGGCGGTGCCCTCGCCAGTGTCGTTAAGAGTGTCGTTGAAGATGACGATGACCTGGCCGATGCCGACCTGGTCACGGTTGCGCAGCCGTTTGCGTCCGCTGATCTTCTGGCCGTTGAGCGACGTGCCGTTGGCGGACTTGAGATCCTCAACCCACCAGAGCCCCTCGGCGGCGAAGATCTTCGCATGCTGACGGCTGGCGGCGTCATCCTTGATCTGCAACCCGCT
Organism: Planctomycetota bacterium; assembly: GCA_044338255.1. Taxonomy (GTDB): domain Bacteria; phylum Planctomycetota; class UBA11346; order UBA11346; family UBA11346; genus CAIUVD01. The sequence goes on from JBIILZ010000035.1 coordinate 20,839, forward strand.
AGCGCGATGACGGCCAAGGATGCATTCCTCGGCGAGGGCAAGTTCAATACCGGAACATTCCAACGTAGGCATGGCAATCACAGTAGCTTGCCGGCTAAAGCGGCAACCACCCGCTGAGCTTCGCAGGCGATCAGCGCTTCCGGTGTTTGGCAAAGGGCTATCGTCCGCCCATGGTTGATTTCTACGGCATGTCCTTGGCGCAGATGCGCAGCTGGGCGACAGCGATCGGTTTACCGGCTTTTCGCGGCGAACAGTTGTTCCAGGGACTGTGGCGGATTCCCGGGCCGCAGCGATTTGCCGATATCAAAGGCCTGCCGCAGGACGTCAGCACCCGCCTCGATGCCGAGTTCACCCTCCTTCCGGGGGTCGAGCACGAACGTCAGGAGAGCCGCGATGGCACGGTCAAATCACTGCTACGCATGCAAGACGGCAAGCTCGTCGAATGCGTTTCGATCCCCACCGCCGATCGCCACACCATCTGCGTCTCGTCGCAGGTCGGCTGCGCGGTGGGCTGCACCTTCTGCGCCTCGGGGCTCAATGGCGTTGAACGCGATCTGACCGCCGGCGAAATCGCCTGGCAGATCTTCTACCATCAGCAGCGTCGGCCGGTGACCAACGTCGTCTTCATGGGTTCCGGCGAGCCGCTGTTCAACTACGACAACGTCCTGCAGACCATCCGCGTGCTCGGCGAGGACAAGGGTCTGGGCATGGGCCGGCGGCGCTTCACGATCTCGACCAGCGGCGTGCCCAAACGCATCCGCCAGTTGGCGACCGACGAACCCCAGGTGACCCTGGCCTTCAGCCTGCACGCCGCCGACGATGAGACGCGTAGTCAGATCGTGCCCCTCAATCGCCGCTGGCCGCTAGAAGATGTGCTCGGGGCGATGGACGAGTATGCGACCAAGGTCGGTCGACGGATGACTTTGGAATATGTTTTATTAGCCGATAAAAACATGACTCCGGCCCATGCCGAGAGCCTCGCCGACGTCGGTCGGCGCTTCGGGGCGCACATCAACCTCATCCCCTACAACCCGGTGATGGAAACTCCGCATAAGCGGCCTTTCCATGGTCAGGTCCTGGCTTTCGACGCCCTCGTGCGTGAACACGGCGGCCACACCACCGTGCGTGGCCAACGCGGGGCCGACATCGATGCCGCCTGCGGACAGTTGAAGAAGAAATCCACCGACGCCACCGGCGCGCTCGGCATCAGCAGCGCCGTCGGCGCGGCGGCCAACGACCGTACCGACGGCGCTGAATAAGCGTCGGCCCCTACGACCTTTCAAACCCAGGTCGCAGGCTATCCTCCGGCGCATGCTCGTTGCCTTGCATGGATTCACCGAAACCGATCAGGTCTGGTCGGAGTTCTTCGCCAACCATCTGCGGGTGCGCTGCCCGGTGCTGCCAGGCCATGGCGCCAAACCCTGCCCACCGGGGACGACCCTGGCTTCGACGGCAGCCGGCATCGTTCCGCACCTCGCGAGCACGGGTGGTGATGACCTACTGGGGTACAGCCTGGGCGGTCGCGTCGCCCTGCAGCTGGCGCTCGATCACCCCGGTCGCGTGCGGCGCCTGATCCTGGTGAGTTCCGGACAGGGCATCGCCGATCCCCGCGAGCGGGCCCAGCGCCTGCAACGCGATGAACGCCTGGCGCAGATCCTCGAAGAGGACGGCATCAGCCCTTTCACGGCGTGGTGGGAAGCGAGCCCGGCCTTGCGCCCCGCCCGGCCCTTGTCGCGCGAAGTCGAGGAATCCCTGCGCAGCCTGCGCCTCAACCAGGATCCCCAGTGCCTAGCGGGCGTCCTGCGTCACCTTTCGCATGGAGCGATGGAAGACCTCGCGCCGCGCCTGGGCACGCTGACGATTCCGGTGCTGCTGATCGCCGGCGACAGTGATCGCGCCTATTGCCAGCGCATGCAGGAGATGGCCGCCGCCCTGCCCAATAGCCGGCTGCAGCTGATCGCCGATGCCGGTCATGCGGTGCACCGCGAAAAACCCGAGGCAGTGCGCAACGCCGTGATCACCTTTCTGCGCGAGACCTGATCGGCCATGGCGATCCTCAGCGCCACCAATCTCACCAAGCGTTTCGGCAACTTTCAGGCTCTGCACGACGTCTCGTTCACCCTCGAACCGGGCGAGATCGTCGGCTTCCTGGGGCCCAACGGCGCCGGCAAATCGACGACCATGAAGCTGCTCACGGGCTTCCTCGCGCCGTCCTCGGGCGCGGCGACGATCGCCGGCCATGATCTGCTCAGCGATCCGCTGGCCTGCCGCAAGGCCATCGGCTACCTGCCGGAAGAGTTGCCGCTGTACCTCGACATGACCGTGACCGCCTACCTCGACCACGTAGCGCGCCTCAAGGGCGTGCCCAAGGCCGAGCGCCGTCGCGAAGTAGTCGAGGCTATCGAGGCCGCCTGGCTCGGCGAGAACGCCCTCCGCCACATCCGCAAACTATCGAAGGGCAACCGTCAACGCGTGGGTGTGGCCCAGGCCCTGCTCGGCCGACCGCCACTGCTGATCCTCGACGAGCCGACCTCTGGCCTCGACCCCTCGCAGGTGGCGAATTTCCGCGACCTGATCAAGCGTCTCGCCGAGCGCCACACGATCCTGCTTTCGACGCATATCATGGGCGAAGTCGAGGCGGTGTGCCAGCGCGTGATCGTCATCCATCGCGGGCGGGTGATCGTCGAAGAACCGATCGCCGCCCTCAAGGCCCGGGCCACGCGCAGCACCCGCGTGCGTCTCCGCCTGCGTCACCTGACTTCCCTTGAGGCCCTGCAGGCGGCGCTCGGCCAAGAGATGTGGGCTGGCGAGGTCGAGCGCATCGATGATGGGCTGAGCCTGACCGCGCCTTTGGATGCGCGCTCGCGTCTGGTGGCCTTGGCCGAGGCCCACGGCGGCCTGCGCGAACTGCTCGAAGAGCGACTGTCGCTCGAAGCCGTCTTCCGCGATCTCACCGGGCAAACCCAGCCGCTCGCGACCGGAACTTCTGCGGGAGCGAGCGCCTGATGGATGGCGTCGCCCTGCTCCTGGGAGTGGTCGTCGGCAGCGGCCTGGGCGTGGCCGTGGCCGCCGCCATCTGGCGCAGCCGCAGCGTGCAACTCAGCGAGCGCGTAAGCAGCGCCGAAGCCGCCGCCGCCCAGGCCCGGCAAGCGGAAGCCAGCGCCCGCGCCGATCACGCCGTCAGCGAAGCGGCGTTGCGCGAGACCGGCGCGCGCGCCGCCGCCGCCGAGGCCCTGCTCGCTGAAAGCCGCGCCGAACTGGCGCGCGACAGCGAGCGCCACCAGCGCCTCGGTGAGGCCTTCCGCGCCCTGTCGGCGCAGTCCCTGCAGGCCAACAACCAGGCCTTCCTCGATCTCGCCAAACAGTCGTTCAGCACCTTGCAGCAAGGCGCCAGCCACGATCTCGAGGCCCGCCGCACCGCCGTCGAGGCCCTCGTCAAACCGATCCACGAGACCCTCGCCAAGGTCGGGGTGACGCTTACCGACCTCGAACGTTCGCGCACCGCCGGCCAGGCGGCGCTCGCCGAACAGGTCTCGTCGCTGGTCAGCGCCCAACGTCAGCTGACCACCGAAACCGCGACCCTCGCCCGGGCCCTGCGCGCCCCCGGCATCGGCGGACGCTGGGGCGAAATCCAGCTGCAGCGCGTCGTCGAATTGGCGGGCATGCTCGAGCACTGCGATTTCACTACCCAGACCTCGACCACCGTCGAGGACGTGCGCCAACAGCCCGACCTGATCGTGCGCCTGCCCGGCGGCAAGGCCATCGCCGTCGATGCCAAGGCCCCCCTGCAGGGCTATCTCGACGCCCTTGAAGCCACCGACGAGGTGACGCGCAAGGCCCACCTCGTGGCCCATGCGCGGGCAGTGCGCGGCCACCTGCTGAGCCTCAGCGCCAAGAGTTACTGGGATCGCTTGCAGCCGAGTCCGGAATTCGTGGTCCTGTTCCTGCCCGGCGAGACGTTCTTCAGCGCCGCGCTCGAACAGGACCCCTCGTTGATCGAAGCCGGCGTCGAGGCCAAGGTCATCCTCGCCACCCCGACGACCTTGATCGCCCTGCTGCGCGCCGTCGCCTATGGTTGGCGCCAGGAACGCCTGACCAAAAATGCCGAGGTCGTGGCCCAACTGGGCAAGGAACTGCACGAACGCATCCGCGCCTTCACCACCCATCTGGGCAAGGTCGGCAAAGCCCTCGACGGGGCGGTGAGCAGCTACAACCAGGCCGTCGGCTCGCTTGAGACCCGCGTGCTGCCGGGGGCGCGCAAGTTCACCGAACTCGGGGCGGCGGTGGGCGAAGAACTGCCACTGCTCGAGCCGCTGGAAAAAGCCGCGCGCATCCCCAACGACACGACTGCCTAGGGAATTCTCGGGGCTAGGGGATTTTCGGGGCTAGGGGATTTTCGGGGACTGGAGCCGGGCGCGGCTGACGGCAGGATCCACGCCCGATGCAAACCTCGCTCGTTTCCCTCGTCGGCGCCGGTCCTGGTGATCCGGGACTGTTGACCGCTCGCGGCCGCGAACGGCTGCTCGTCTGCGACTGCCTGATCTACGATTACCTCGTCAATCCCGAGATCGTCGCCCTCGCCCCGCGTCACGCCGAACGCCACTACGTGGGCAAGCGCGGGCGGCGGACCTCGACCCCGCAAGAGGAGATCAATCGCATCCTCGTCGACGCCGGACGCCGCCATCGTCGCGTGGTGCGTCTCAAGGGCGGCGATCCGTTCCTGTTCGGGCGCGGCGGCGAGGAGGCCGTGGCCCTAGCGCAAGCCGGGCTGGCCTTCGAGATCGTGCCCGGTGTCACCAGCGGCATCGGCGCCCCGGCCTATGCCGGGATCCCGGTGACCCATCGCGCGGCCTCGAGCGCGGTGGTCCTGGTCACCGGCCATCAGCAGCACAAACCCGGCGAACCCGAACCGCCCTTCGCCTGGCATTCGATCGCCCAGGTCGAGACCATCGTCCTCTACATGGGCATGCATCGCCTGGCCGAAAATTGCGCGGCCCTGATCGCCGCCGGGCGGGCGGCGACGACGCCGGCGGCAATCATCCAATGGGGCACCCTGCCGCATCAACGCGTGGTCACCGCCACGCTCGCCGATCTGCCGGCTCAGGCCGCCGCCGCCGGGCTCGGCGCGCCGGCGATTACGGTCATCGGTGAAGTCGTGCGCTATCGCGACGAGATCCGCTGGTTCGACCATCCCGAGCGCCATCCGCTGTTCGGTAAGCGCATCCTCGTGACCCGCGCCCGCGAGCAGGCGAGCACTCTCACCGATGGCCTGCGTGCGCACGGCGCGGCGGTGTTGGAAGTCCCCCTCGCGCGCTTCGCCTGGCCCGAGGATTGCACGGCACTCGATGCCGCCTTGAGCGACCTGTCGCGCTTCGCATGGCTGGCGGTGACCTCGGCCAATGCCGTCGAGTTTACCTGGAATCGCCTGCGCCATCTCGGCCTCGATGCCCGGGCCCTGGCCCAGACGCGTCTGGCGGCAGTCGGCCCGGCGACGGCGCGGGCCCTGGAGGCACACGGGCTGCACCCCGATGTCCTTCCCGAGACGGCTGATTCCGCGCACCTCGCGAGCACCTTGTTGGCGCAGGCAGCACCGGCGTCGATCCTCATCCCCCAGGCCGACAATGCCCGCACCGTACTGCGCGAGCGCCTAAGCGCGGGCGGGTGGACGGTGACGGCACCGACGGCGTACACCGCCGTGCCCATGGCCCCAGAGATCGATCTCGCCAGCGAGCGCGTCGACGCGATCACCTTCGCCTCGTCGGCGACCGTCGAACGGTTCCTCGGGGTGGCCGGCAAAGAACTCCTAGAGCAATGGCTGAAAACCGGCTGCCGGTTGTACGCCATCGGTCCGCAGACCGCCGCCACGCTCCAGGCCCATGGTCTGCCGGTAGCTGCAACTGCTGATGGAGCATCGGTCGAGGGTCTCGTCGAGGCAGTCGTTCGGAATTTCGGCACAGGCTGTGCGTGAAGCTTCGACACGAGGTGTCGCATGCCCCAGTATCTCTGTGAAGCCGCCGGGATTTTCCGCCTTGATGATCAAGGCACCGCCGGCCCGGTCCATCTCTGCCCCCCGATCGTCGTGCTAGGTGCCAGCGACGATCCGCAGCGCCCGGCAGGAAAGCTCATCCACCTGGCCTGGGCCGAACGCGGCGATGCGCCCAACTGGGAGGAGGCGCATATTCCCACGCACCTCGTCGCCAGTGCCGCAGCCCTCGAGGCGATCCTCAGCGGTTCGGGATGGCGACCGCTGGATGATCGCTGGCATGACTTCATCTGCGCGAGTGCGATCGAGCATTTGAGCGAAGAGGCAGCGCAGCCGAGCATGGCGGCTACGGCGTAGGGACGCACTGACCCTTGTTGGTCGCTGGTCGCTGGCCCCTGGTCTCTGGTCTCTGGTCACTGGTCGCTGGTCGCTGGTCCCTGGTCCCTGGTCGCTGGTCTCTGGTCTCTGGTCGCTGGTCTCTGGTCGCTGGTCGCTGGTCGCTGGTCCCTGGTCCCTGGTCGCTGGTCTCTGGTCCCTGGTCTCTGGTCCCTGGTCTCTGGTCCCTGGTCTCTGGTCCCTGGTCTCTGGTCCCTGGTCTCTGGCCACTAACGTAGCCAACAACTCGAAAGCCCACCGACAGCGCGTTCCCCATGAGAAGCCAGCTGACCAGTGCAGCCTTGCCAAACAAAACAGCCGCAGGTCTCCCTGCGGCTGTTTTTGCATCTGATCTCAGCGACCTTTATTTGAGCTTCAGCAGCTCGATCTCGAACTGCAGGATCTCATTGGCGCCGATCTTCGGCGGACTGCCTGCCTCTCCATAGGCGAGGGCCGGCGGAATCGTCAGTTTCCATTTGTCGCCGGGCTTCATCAGCTTCAGCGCTTCGGTCCAACCCTTGATCACGCCAGTGACACCGAAGGTCGCCGTCGCATCACCCTTGGTGCTGTCGAATTCGGCGCCGTCGATGAGCGTGCCCTTGTACTTCACTTCCACCTCCTGCGCATCGGTGGGACTGACACCAGTGGCTGGGCCGCTGGCGAGGACTTCGTACTGCAGACCCGAGGCGGTGACGCTCACTCCCGGCTGCTTGCTGTGCTCGTCGAGCCACACGCTGTTGGTCTTGCCGGTGGTGCCGGCCATGGGCTCGGCGGGCTTGGCTTCGAACAGAGTTTCGAGCGCTGGGCGCAGCTTCTTGAAGGTCTCGTCGCTGATGACGTAGAAGAACTGCGAGAAGCGCTTCTGCGCGAGCTCGGCGCGCTTGGCACCAGAGATAGTCTTCTTGTCCTCGACCGGCTTCGCGTCTTCGGGCTTGGCCGTAGCGGCCTTCTCGGCTGCGGCTTTGTCGGCGGCGGCTTTGACTTCGTCGGCCTTCTCGTCGTACTGCACGAACACCGCCAGATAGCGGCTGTTGCCCTTCTTGTCGTCGGCCTTGGCCTCAGCTTTGGGCTTCTCGGCAGCCTTGTCGGCCGCGTCATCCAACGCCAACTCACCGAAGAACAGCCAGTATTTCAGGCCATCCTTGGTGGTGATCGCCAGCGAGCCCTCGTTGCCGTAGAGCCCCTGCTTGGTCAGGTAGAAGCCGCGTGCCTGCAGCCATTCCTTGGCGTACGGACGCACGCCCACCAGACGCAGGCTGTTGATCTCGTTGACGAGATTGTCGATCGCGGTCTTGGCCACGCGCTTGTCAGCGGGGACGGCGGTCTTGCCATCGGCAACCCAGTCCTGGCCGGCTCCGGTACGCAAAAAGCTGGTCTCACTGCGCGGCACGACGGTGCTGGTGGACTCGTCCACCGAGTAATCGGCGATCGCCGCCGAACGGATATCATCCTTGGTGATCTTGAACGGATCGGTCTCGACGTAATCGACGAACTTGGTCGAGAGTTCCCACGGATCGACCTTCGCCGTGGTCACTTCCTTGCCGGCGGATTCGCGGACGTAGTAGAGGCCCTGGGCGCCTTCGACGTACTTGCCGACAATAAGATCGACTACCGTCTTGCCGCTGGCATCGGTCATGGTCAAGCGCTTGCCCTGGCCCTTCTTGGTCAGGTTGACGGGGTCGAGCGGATCGAGCACGCCGAGTTCTTCGAAGCGCTTCTCATCGGTGGTGATGACGCGACCACGCTCGACGCCGAGGAAGCCGACGGCGGCCTTGGTGACGCGGGTGTTGCCGTCAGCGGGGAAATCGAAATGGCTGGGGATCGACCACACCCCGTTGGACTTCTTGACTTCGAGCACCTGGGCGGCGCTGGTGGCCTCGTCCCAGGTCGCCACCCGCAGGCTGGCGATGGATTCCGCCGGCACCACTTCGCCAAAAGTTTTGGCGGTGGTGGTTTCGGCGGTGGCCTGGCCACCGGGATGGTAGAACCAGAGAGGGGTCGTGGCGATGGCGAGAACGCCAAGAACAATCGGGAGTCGCATGGTTCAGCTCCTTCAGGCGCGCTTGCGGGAGGTGGGAATGTGGGCGGATTCAGCAGCGATCTTGCGGAGGAAGACGATCAGCACGAGCAGGGCGAGGACCGCTGCCGGGACGCCGATGGCCAACCACTTCACCCGATCGCGATAGCCGTCGAGGGCCCGGCGCTGTTCGATCTTGGCATCGCGCATGCGCGCTTCTTTGGCCTGATTTACAGCCACCACCGCGAGGTCGAGCTTGCGCTGTTCGCGGATCTGGATCATGGCCTTTTCATGGGCCTTGGCGTTCTCGTCGATATCGTTGCGGGCATCAAGCTTGGCCAACTCGGCATCAAAGAACTGCTGGGCGGTCTTGCTCGCGGATTCGGCTTCGACAGTGGCCGTCTGACCGGCCTTGCGCAGCACGTCCTGGGTCACCAGGAGCTGGTCTTCCAGGCGCTTAAGCGGTCGGCGTTCCGGGCGGCGGTTGCGCAGTTCGAGGAAGGCCTTGTCGTTGAACAGGGCATCGACGGCATTGGCGGCGAGCTGCACGTTGCGCAGGTTGAGCAGGAACTTGAGGTTGTCCTCGTTGAAGCGCCCGCCCGAGTTGCGGTAGAACGAGAAGAATTCGTTGTTCACGAAATCGACGTCGGCAACCACGATCACGTGCACCGGCTTGGCGGAAGCGACCCCGACCTTCTTTTCCGGCTCGGCGGCGGGCGCCTTGCTGTCATCGGCCTTCTTGTCATCAGCCTGCTTGTCATCGGCCTTCTTGTCCGCCGGCTTGGCATTGGGATCGATCACCGGGAAGACCGAGGCCATCGTGCCGCTGATTTCGACCGCCATCGGCGCCGGTTGGTTACGATCACCGCTGAAGGTATGCTTGGGCTCCTTGAGCTGCGGCGCACCACCGTACATCGACGGCTGTATCATGTCACTGATCAGGTCACGACCCCAGGTGACGTGCGGCGTGGGCGTAAACAGCGGCGTCACCGTCAGCGCGGAGGGCTTGTCCTTAGCGATCAGGATCTGGCCGGGGAACGGCATCAACAAGCCGCTGATGCCGGTAGTGACGGTGTTGTTGCGCGCCACACCATCCTGGTCGCTGTTCGTCCACACGAAGTTCGGCGGAATCAGGCCGGCGAATTCGTGGCTCGGATTGTAGTCCGACCAGAGCACCACGCCGGGATCGAAATCGAGACCTAGGCCACGATAGATGGCTTGGATGTTGCCCTTCTGCGGACCGCCAGCATCGGGGCCGGCATTGGGATTGCCGCCCTTTTTGGGCTGGCCGGGGATGAGATCCATCCGCCCTTGCGCAGCCGAGAAGTACGGCAGCGGATCTTCGAGCAGCAGGGCTGCGCGGCCGTTCCAGATGTACTCATGCAGACGCTCGATCTGCGGCTGGGTCAAGGTCGAGGGCTGCGGCACCACCAGGACCTCGACCTCGGCGGCGACCGCCGAATCGAAGTTGACGACGCGCACCTCGTATTGCTTTTTCCACTCGTTGACGATCTCCCAGGGCTGGGTCATCGACCCGCTCTGGTAGTCGAATCCACCATTGATGTCGAGGTCGGTGGCAGCGATGCCGAGGACCTTCTTCTTGGGCGCGGCCACCGCGCGGACGGCGCGGATCAATTCGTATTCGACCGAGAGGCCCGGATCGAAGTAGTCGATGAGCTGGGTGCTGCCACCAGAGGTGACGGCGGCGCCGAGGAAGACATCCGCATTCTCTTTGCCCGAAACGGTGTCGACCACCTGCTTGCGGGGTTTGAGGTTGAACTCGCGGCTGGCCATCGCGCCGAGGGCGTCGAGGGCATCCTTGGGACGCTTGATGTCGACCATGATGCGGCCGGGATGCACGCGTTCGAGGGCCTTGAGCTTGTCGATGACTTCCTTGCCCTTCAAGGCCAGCTCATTGGGCAGCTCGGCGCTGATGAAGGCGGTGATCAGGACCGGCTCCTGGACTTCGCCGAGGATCGATGCGCCAGTACGGGAGATCGAGGCCAGACCTTCGCTGGTGACGTCGGCGTCGACGCCGAACTTCACCGCTCCGCGCGAGAGGTTGGCGAGCAGGGCCAAGCCGAAGATCAGCGACAGCACCTGGGCGACCACCTGCCCGTTGTTGCTCGGCCGCCAGCGACGGCTGGCGAGCAGCAGGGTCGCAGTACCGAGGGCGGCGATGACCAGGGCCAGGGCGGCGCTGACATTGCCCAAGGGCACGACGCCGCGATTGAAAGCATCGAACCAGTCGAGACCGGCGGCGGCCCACAGGGCGATGCCGCTGAAGATCGCGCCGACGACGAAGGCGATGGCGGGGATCGAGACCAAGACGCTGGCGAGCAGGCCGAGAGCCGCGAAGGCCAGGCCGGCAAACCACCAGCCGAGATAGTTGGCGAAGACCAAGCCCCAGTCGGGGGTACCAAGCCAAGCGAGGACGATGACGTTCGAGAGGCTGCACACCAGGGCGATGGTGAAATAGGCCACCACCGCCAGATACTTGCCGAGAAGCGCGTCGAGGATCGACAGCGGCATGGTCAGCAGCAGTTCCTCGGTGCCCTGTTCGCGTTCGGTCGCCCACGCGCCCATCGCCAGGGCCGGCAGCAGGACCACCAGGAACAGCGGCATGACCGTAAACAACGGCCCAAGGTCGGCGATGTTGCGGGCGAAATACTTATCGCCCTGAAAGAGAAAGAGCGTCGCCCCGGCAGCAAGCACGAAGGCGAGGATGAAGACATAGCCCAGCGGATTGCCGAGCAGGCTCCACAGTTGGCGGCGCATCACCGCGCTGAGCGCGGCGGGATTCAGAGCGGCGCTCATGCTGCGGCTCCTTTCGTCAGTTCGCGGAAACGGGCATCGAGACCCTTGCCGGCATCGAGCTCGGCCGGGGTGCCCTGGAATTGGACCTTGCCGTCGCAGATCAGCACCACGCGATCGGCCATGGCTTCGACTTCCTGGAGGATGTGCGTCGAAAGCAGGATGGTCTTGTCCTTGGCCAGGACCTTCACCAGTTCGCGCACCAGCTGGATCTGATTGGGATCGAGGCCGGAGGTCGGCTCATCGAGGATCAGGACCTTGGGATCATGGAGAATCGCCTGCGCCAGACCGACGCGCTGACGGAAACCCTTCGACAATTTGCGGATCGGCTTGTGCCAGACCTCTTCGACGCGGCACTGGCTGGCGACGCGATCGAGGGCTTCTTTCAGCTTGGTGCCGCCCATACCACGGACCTCGCCAGCATAGCGCAGATAGCTGTGCGGCGTCATGTCGGGATAGAGCGGGCCGTTTTCAGGCAGGTAACCGAGAATACGGCTGGCTTCGAGGCGCTGGGTCGCGACATCGAAGCCAGCAATGCGCGCGCTGCCGGCACTGGGTGCAAGAAAACCGGTGAGGATCTTCATGGTCGTCGACTTGCCGGCGCCGTTGGGCCCCAGGAAGGCCGTCACCGAGGCCGCGGGGACCTGGAACGAGACATTTTCAACGGCGGTGAAATTACCGTAATATTTGCACAAACCATCCGCCTCGATGAGCGCGGTGCGCCCAGGGGTGGAGGTGGGTACGGCCTGGTTGGGCACGTCAGTCATGAGATCCTCACGGGGTCGAAACGTTCACGGGCCATTGACGTGAGTGGTGGGAAAACCTTTCACAGCAATGGCGTCACTTGCAGAAGTACGCACGGACAACCACGGTTTGCACCGGGGGGCGTGATTCTGGTCGTGGTTGAGGCTTCGCAACTGCATTGCGGGATTGACGAAAGGAGTTAGAGAGTCTGGCCAGTGCCCTTTGGCCAATTCACTCCTGTGCGGAAAACAACCCATGCAATTCGACATCAGCCGCGATTTTCTTGACGGCATCATGCTCCAACAGCCGACCAACAAGGAAGGCAAGAACGAGATCAAGGCCGGTGGTCAGCTGCACTTCCTGCCTTCGAGTCCCGATGGCACCATGCATACGGCGATCGTCGCATTTCAACTCGCCTTGAGCGAGAACGAACAGCCTTTCGCCCGTGGCGGCTGGCGTTTCTTGTTCACCACCGAGTCCAGCTTCGAGCCGGCTAAGAATCAGAATCACCCGTTCTTCGCCAATCTTCTGGTGCTCGGCGCCGGCAAGATCATGGCCCAGATCAACAACCTCGCGATGCATGCCAACCTGCCGCTGATCCCGTTCGAACCGGGTCGGATGATGCTGCAAGCGCCCGAAGGCGCCCAGCAGGCCGCCGCCGGCGGTGGCGTCGTTCAAGCCTGAGTCGGATGTTTTAATAGGAGTCTGTCGGAGTTAGGCACCTAGGCGGCGTTCCTGGATAGGGGTAGGGACGGCCCTTGCGGGCCGCCCCTCCCTCCGAACCGTACGGGCGGTTTTCCCGCATACGGCTCTCCGGTCATCGGGTTCCCTTATTGGGGTGGAAATAG
>JBIILZ010000125.1:0-10428 GCA_044338255.1 Planctomycetota bacterium
GGCCCGGCCCGTGGGGATTCACGTGCGGGGCCACGGCAGCATTGGCTGTTCGACAGCGTCGGCAGTACGAGAGACGTGGAGCGTACAGGGCGCCCGTATGGCCGGGGCGGCCGGCTATGTCCAACAACGAGCGCGTCGGCGGCATGCGGGACCAGGGGGTCTCTGCTGCTGGATTCTTGGCTTCTTGCGACCAGTGGCCAGCGACCAGGGGCCAGGGGCCAGGGACCAGAGACCAGGGGCCAGGGACCAGTGGCCAGGGGCCAGGGACCAGTGGCCAGGGACCCCAGTGGCCAGGCACCCGCGAGGTCACCCTTACCGCTGCAGATCGATATACCTCGCCTCATCATGGTTCGGATTGGCCCTGTACGCATTCAAGGCCTGGTGGGCCCGTTCATCCACATGATGCGCAGACCGCAGACGATCGCGACATTCCGTGGCGGCGGTGCCGACGGCGGCGACTAGGCGCAGGCAATCCTTGGCGGCCTGCAGGACTTCCCGTCGTTCATCATCGGTGCCCGGCAGCGGCTCGACGGCGATGGCGGCCTGCAGGTTGGCGAGGATCGACAAATGGTTGTCGACCTCGCTGGGGTCGGGATCGTCACCCGCCAGCAGGATGAGTAGTCCGGCACAGTACTGGTGCAATTCCTGATAGGCGGTGAGCATTCTCATGGTGCCTCCAATCCGGCGAACAAGGCTTCGGAAGTCTGCGCCAGGGCGCTGGTAGGATACTGATTGGCAAGTTCGGTGCGCGTATCGCGGGCGGTCTTGAGACGGTTGGCGCGCTCGCTGGCGAGGGCCTCCTTGCCCAGCTTGCGGATCCCTTCGAGCTGGAACCACAGCATCAGGTAGAGCTGGCGTGGACGCTCGTTATCGCTGAGCTGGCCGGCATCGATGCTCGCCAGCGCCTTCAGCCCGGCCGCGATGTCGCCGGGGGTACCGTCAGACGTGCTCGCGAGATCCTTGTAGCATTCGGCGACCGCTAGTTGGTTGGCCGAGGACAACGGTCCGAGCTGCGCCGCCTGGCCGCGCGGACGTCCGCGATCGAGGACATCGCTGCTGCCCTGACCGGCCCGCGAGGCGGCGGTTTCGAGGGCTAGGCGCAGGGCGGCGCGCGCGGCGGCGTGTTGGCTGAGGATTTCCTGGGCGGCGGGATCGCGTAGCTCGATGCGCGGCGTACGCCCCAGACGATCATCACCGGCGGTAGGCAGAGCGGCAATGCTCTGATCGCGTTCCTCGACGAGGCGATCGAGCTGATGGAGCAGCAGCTCATCGGGATCATCGATGACCTGAGGAAGGTTCGTCGGCGGCAGGGGAATGGTCACCGGGCGCGGCGGTAGGGCAGGGGCGCCGTCTTCGCAGAAAACCGCGCTGGCCAGAGCCAACAGGCCCAGTGCCCAGCAGACGCGTGACGGTCTCATTCGACGATTCCTTGGAAGGCTTTGATGGCTTCGCGCGATTTGCCCTGGGCACGGAAATGCTCGCCGAGCAGGCGCGCGGCATAGGCTCGGTCGCGATCGCCGAGGCCGGGGTCCTTCAGCGCGTTGATCAGTTCCAGCTCGCCACGTTCGTCATTACCGGCGAGGAAGCATGCGCGCGCGAGGCCGACCCGAGCGGCATCACGCAGCTCGGGCGAGGGCTTCTCGGACAGCACGCGTTCGTAGTTGCCGATCGCCTGCGCCGCCAGCACGCCACGTTGCGCGCGTTCGCGCTCGGCATGACGGTGACCGGCCTGGGCGATGTAGAAGAGCGCCTTGGCGCGCACCGGTCCGGGGTATTCGCTGATGCGCCCGAGGAGCTGGCCCATGGACTCGTCGAGGTGTTCCTGGGCCCGGGCCTGGTCGGTCGTGCTCGCACCCTCGTCAGTGGCCTGCGGGGTTTCGATCTTGAGCATGTCCCAGAGGGCGGCGACGGCCTCGTCTTCACGCTCGATCTCGGCATAGCAGCGGGCGATGTTGAGCAGCAGATCGGCGGAGAGCTTGGACTTGGGGAATTCGCTCTGCGCGCGTTGGAAGGCGAACAGCGCATGTACGAACCGCGGTTGCGGCTCGCGGAGGTAGCACACGCCGATGGCCTGGGCCGCCTGCTCGTAGAGCGACTTCTCGGCGTCGCCGGTGCCGGCGCGGTAGCGCCGCAGTAGATCCTCGAAGCCGGCGCGGGCGACATCATAGTGGGCGAGGTGAAAAGCGCAGTCGGAGAGCTGAAAGCGCGTCGTGTCATTGCTGCGTCCGCCGGCCTCGGCGACGTATTTGCCCAGCTGCGTCTCGGCCTCGAGCCAGCGCTGGGCATTGTATAGCAGGCCGCCGATCATCAGGCGCGCGGTCGGGACTTCGCTGCGGTGCGGATCGTCGCCGAATTTCTCGAGCAGGGCATGGAGGTCGTCGACGGCTTCATCGAAGGCCACCGGATCCTGCTTGGCCAGGCCCTGGCGACGGCCAGCCTCGGCGGCGGCGAGGTAGACCTGCGGCACATCGGGATCGCCGTCGACGGCGCGGGCGATGTAGTTGCGGTAGACGCTACGCGCCTCCGACCATTGCTTGAGCCCGGCCATGCAATCGCCGATGCCGCGGATGCTGCGTTGCACCCAGACGCGCACCGCCGGCTCGCGGCTGCGGCTCATGACCTGCACGAGGTCGTTGAAGCGACGCATGGCCTCCACCGGTTCGCCGGCCTTCAGGCGGCGATTGGCGAGCAGCCAGCGGGCTTCGGCGGCGAAGGCCGAATCGCCATCGGAGGCGGCGCGCTCGAGGGCGCGCTCGCCGGCGCGCTCGTCGTCCTCGCTGTCGGGGGCGTTGGTCAAGGCGATGCGTTCGGCGGCGCCGCTGCCGGTGAGGCGCCACGACAGGCCGGCCTGGCCGAGCAGGCGATCGAGACAGGCCTGCCAGGGGATGCCGCGCACGCGTAGATCGACGCTACGCTTCATTCCTGGCACGACCGCATCTTCCAATGCGCTGCCGGAAATCTTGAGCAACTCCTTGAGAACGACATCGAGCGGCTCGCCCTTGAGATCGGCGTCGATGAGGATGTCGCCACCCCGACGCACGGCGCTAAGGGCTTGGCCGTAGCGCTCGGAAGTGACCGGGGCGGCTGGCGGGCCGTCGGCGGCTCCGGCGGCGACGTGACCAGGCACATGCGGTTCGTCCTCGTCATTGCCGGTGCCGGTACTGTTGCCGAGGGCTTTCTCGACGCGTTGCACCGAGCGCGTTAGGGCTTCGATGTCCGAAGCCAGGCCGACGCGGTCGACGATCACACGTTCGCTGTTATGGACATTGCCGGCGGGGGCCAGACGCAAGATCCGCGGCTCGGGTGGCAAGGTCGGCTGCAGGTTGGGGTCAACCGCCGAGGGCTTGGCTTCAACCGCCGAGGGCTTGGCTTCAACCGCCGAGGGCTTGGCTTCAGCCGTCGGCGGGACCTTCGTCGGCCCCGCGTGCTCGGCGTGTTCAGCGCTGCTCACGGCGGAAGTGAGCACCAGAAGGAGCGTGATCAGGCGCATCAGTGATGTCCTCCGCCGGCGTCATGACCCGCCGCATGACCGGAGTCCGCCGCGCCATGGCCGGCTTCGCTCACGCTCTTGCCGGCGTCCTCGGCATGGTGACCGTCCTCGGCGCTGGCGAGGGCCGTTTCGTCGATGGTATCGAGCAGCCGGCCGAGCATGAGATGGCCTTCGATCAGGGTCCGGCGATTGCGTTCGCTGATGTCGGCCGGACGTGGCGGCGTGGTCGGCGCGAGATGGCGGGCCTCGTTGGCGAGCAGGTTGTACAGCTGCCGGCGGGCGGCCTCGAAGTCGTGCAGCTGGCGGAAAGTATCGGCATGTTCCAGGCTCACGCGTGGATCATCGTCGATGGATTCCACGGGCAGGCTGGCATATTCGCGGTTGGCTTCGCGCCAGGCGCCGAGGCTGCGGAAATGCCGCGCCAGGACCAAGGAAACTTCTGCCTCGTGCGAGGGGTAACGCTTCTTCAGCCGTTGCAGAAAGAGCACCCCCTTGGCGGCTTCCTGCTCATCGGGTGCGGTCAGGCGGGCGACCGCGGCCTTGTAATCGTCGCCGTAATCCTCGCCGGGTTCGAGCGCCGCCAGGCGCTCGTGGGCGAGCTCGCCACCCAAGGTGCGCAGGGCGCCGGCAACCACCACCAGGGTCCCGGCGCAGATACTCAGCAGCAGCACCGCTGCCGCCAGCAGCCAGCGCGCTCCGCGCAATTCCGGTGGCGTGAGCACCGGGACATTGAAGGTCGGAGCGGTGCTGTGCAGCGGACCGGCATGGCCACCGGGAGTGCCGCGATCCAGCCCACGGACATCGATCGCGTCCATGGTCACGGCATTGGCCGAGTGCTTCTGTCCGCCCAGCAATTCGTCGATGGCGGCATCGTGCTTGGCCAGCTCCTCGGTCATCGACGGCTTGGCACCGGCCTCTGCCGGCGCATTCACCGCTCCGAGCTGCTTGACGAGGGCGTCGATGTCTTCCTGATCGATCATGCCCTCGGCATCGGTGCCGACGGCGGGCGCGGCCGCATGCTTGCTGACCAGGGCGGTGAGGTCTTCGCTGGTCAGCGCCAGCGAGCCGCGGCTGAGTCCCGATTTCGAGACCTCGCCGGGAGTCCCCGCCAGTTTGAGGGCATCGATCTCGGTCGCTCCCACGGAGATCTGCTGGGCGCCAAGATTCAACAGCAGCGAATCGATATCGTCCTGGCCGAGCTTGCCCGCGGGCATGGCCCCGGAGGCCGCGGCTGCTGGAGCTGCCGGTGCCGCTTCCGGAACCGCTTCCATGCTCCGCAGCAAGGCATCGATGTCGTTCTGCCCAAGGGGGTCGTCGCCGTTTGCCGACGAAGGTGCGGCCGCGACCGCCGGTGCCGCGGCCTTGGTGACATCCGCCGGCGCCGAGGTGCCGACGCCCAGGCTCGCCATCATCGCGTCGATGTCGTCCTGGCCCAAGGGACCGTTACTCGCGGGCTTGGCGGGTGCTGGTGCCGGTGCGCTGGCGGTCTCGAGCCCGGCGAGCATGGCGTCGATGTCGTCCTGGCCCAAGGGACCGTTGCTCGCGGGCTTGGCTGGAGCTGGAGCTGGAGCTGGTGCCGGTGAGCTGGCGGCTTCGAGTCCAGCGAGCATGGCATCGATGTCGTCCTGCCCCAAGGGGCCGCTGGCGGGTGGCTTGGGCGCGGCGGCGGGAGGCTTAGGCGGGGCGGCGGGAGCTGCGAGTCCGGCGAGGATCGCGTCGATATCGTTTTGCCCCAAAGGGCCGCTGGGGGCGGCATCCGCCGCGGCCGCGACCGCCGGCTCGACCTCGCTGCCTTCCCCGGCAAGGTCCGCCATGAGGCGGTCGAGCTCATCCTGATCGACCATCAAGGGCGCCGGGGGCGCTGCCGGAGCCGGCGGCTTGGGTGCCGGCTTGGCTGCCGACACGGCCGGAGCCGCGGATTTCGACGCCGCCGCAGGTTCGCCGGATAGCCCAGCGAGCATGGCGTCGATCTCCTCTTGAGTCATGGGTTGGTCGCTCATACGGCTGTCGCGGAAGTGAACGCGGATCTCCTTAATGGAGCCAGCCACGCCAACGCCGTGCCCAAGCCCTGAGAGACCCGTAGTATCGGCAGCGACATCGTAAACTTGAGTCGCGTCTTCCGCGTCGCGGAGCGACGTATTACCGCATTAGCGAAACGGTCTTATTTGCCGAGGGTCCGCAACAGCGCCTGTTCATAAGTGTCGACAATCGCCGCCGGGGCGAAGCGCTCGGCCTGGGCGCGGGCGGCGAGGCGCATCGTCGCCAGACGCGGTGCGTCCTCGAGCAGATCGGCGGCCTTGCTGCCCAGGCAGATGTCCTTGCCGATATCGCAGAGCAGGCCGGTGACGCCGTCGATGACGACCTCCGGCAGACCGCCGGCACGGTAGCCGAGCACCGGACAGCCGCAGGCCATGGCTTCGAGTGCCGCCAAGCCGAAGGATTCCGCGACCGAGGGTAGTAGGAACAGGTCGGAAGCCTGCAGGATGGGTTCGGGGCGCTGATTGCCGAGCAGGCGCAGGTCATCGCGGATGCCGAGCTCGCGGGCAAGGAGCTCGGCCTTGGGCAGGTCGGGCCCCTCGCCCACCAAGACCAAGGAGGCCTTCATGCGTTTGCGGATGACGCTGAAGGCGCGGACCACTTCCTCGATGCGTTTCACCGGACGGAAATTGGAGACGTGGGTGATCACCCGGGCATCGGCTGCCGCCAGGCATTCGCGCCACGGTTGCTGGGGATCGGGTTTGAAGCGTTCGATGTCGACGAAGTTGGGAATCGCCAGGATCCGTCCCGGGGCGATGTGGAAATGCTGCTCGGTCTCTTCCGCCAGCCAACGGCTGGGGGTGGTCAGCAGGTCTTGGCGATTGATCGAGAACCGCGTCATTTCGTAGTAGCTGCGTTCACGACCGATGAGGGTGATGTCGGTCCCATGCAGGGTACAGGCCATCTTCACATCGGTGTAGCCCTTGCCGGTCGGTCGCAAGCAATCGCGCAGCACCGTCTGCGCCTGCCACGCCGCCGCCGCGTGCGGAATCGCGTAGTGCGAGTGGATCAGCTCGACGCCGAAATCCTCGACCAGCGAGATCAGCTTGTTGGCGGTGTTGAGGGTGTAATGCGGATGGCGGAAGAGCGGGTATTCGCTCTGGTCGACGGCGTGGAAGAGCAGATTCCGCCGCGGTTTGTCGAGGCGGAAAGGCTGTTCGGAGGAGACTACATGGACTTCGTGGCCGCGCTCGGCGAGGTGGATCGCGAGCTCGGTGGCGACGACTCCCGACCCGCCATAGGTCGGATAGCAGAGGATGGCGAGTTTCATGGACTCACGGCTGGTACTGGGCTTGGTACTGGAACTGGCGCGGGAGCGAGTTCTTCCAAGGCCGGTGCCAGCTGCATGCCGACTTCCGGCGTCAACGTACGGATCCACGGCTGGCGTCCTTGGCGTTCGATGCGGATCTCCACCGGCAGCGAGGGCAGGGTCACGGCCAGAGGCGTCGTGCCGCGGAATTTACCGTCGATGAGCACGTCGGCATGGTCGGGTGTGCTGGCGATGGTCAGCTGCACTTTGACCAACTCTGTGACGGTGGGCACAGCGGGCACGACCGGCGGCAGCGGGATCTCATTGCGTAACTTGAGGTGTTCGATGAGTGCCGAGACGGCTTCGCCGCAGGCGCTCCAGGCCGCCTGCGATTGCGGTTTCGCGGCCGGCGACATCAGCTTCGGTGAGACCTCGTCGACCTTCGTGCCGTGCGTAGTCTTGCGGAAGACTTCACGCCCCGAGGAATCGGCAACACGCATCTCGACCTTCGCCACCCACTGCGGTCCGAACGGGCTGGGACCGAGATCAAGCGTAAGCAGACGCGTGCTCACCGTCCAGTCGGCCACGGGGAGCACCACCAGCGCGGAGGTGGCGCGGGGGGCATCGGCGGCGACCCAGCCACGCGCATCGCGGCCGAGGAAGTTGACGCGATTGGCGAGGTCAAAAGCGAACTGCTGCGAGGCCTCGGGAAAGAGGGCATCGATGGGGGTGGTATCGACCGGCACGAAGACCACGGCGAAGGTCGTACCTTTGCGCTCCGGCTGCCAGCGGTCGGTGGTGCGATTGGCGCACGAGGACAGGGTCGCCAGGGTGACCATCCCGAGAGCCAGGAAGAGGGCGAGGCGGAGCGCGGGCTGAAGCATGGGCATAAGCATAGTCGGCATAGTCCGCTCCTCGCCGCGGCGGCAATGGGTTAGCCGGCAGCTTTTAGCTAGATGCGGATATATGATCTGTTAAATTCGCAGCCCAAGGAACCATCATGCTCAAAGGCATCTCGCCCGCTCTGTCCCCTGAACTTCTGGCGGTGCTCTGCCGCATGGGGCATGGCGATGAAATCGTCCTCGCCGATGCGCATTTTCCCGGTGAAACCTTCAATCCTCGGGTCCTGCGCGCCGACGGCATCCGCATTCCGGTGCTCTTGGATGCGATCCTGCCGCTGTTCGTCCTCGATCAGTACGCCAAGGACCACCTGGGCATGATGGCCGCCGTTGCCGGCGACACCCTCGATCCCCAGGTCGAGCGCGACTATCTGGTGCCGATCAAGCGCCATGCCGCCGACCATCAACCGGTGACGCGCATCGAGCGCCTCGCCTTCTACGAGCGCGCCAGGAGCGCTTTCGCCGTGGTCATGACCGGTGAGCTGGCCAAGTACGGCAACATCATCCTCAAGAAAGGCGTCACCCCGGTATAGGCCAGACCTGCCTCCCCTGGGAGCGCCGGGCACTCCGGGGCCGGAACTTCCCCTTGGCATCATCCGTGCATACTTCTTCGCCCCCCGGTCATGCCGACCGGGCGGTGCGGAGTTCGCCATGCCCCTGACGTCTGACCAATATCTGCGTTATGCCCGTCATTTGACGCTGCCCGAGTTCGGCGTCGACGGCCAGGAAAAACTGCTGAAAGCCTCGATCCTCCTGATCGGCGCCGGTGGTCTGGGTTCGCCCTTGGCCATGTACCTGGCAGCGGCCGGCGTCGGTCGCATTGGGGTCATGGACTTCGATGTCGTCGATGTTTCGAACCTCCAGCGGCAGATCATGCACCGCACCCAGGACGTCGGCACGAGCAAGGCGCAGAGCGCCAAGCGCGCGATCACCGAGCTCAACCCCGGGGTCCAGGTAGAGATCTACGAGGAGGGCATCACCTCCGCCAATGCCCTGCAGATCGTCGCCAAGTACGACATCGTCATCGACGGCACCGACAACTTTCCGACGCGCTATCTGGTCAACGATGCCTGCGTGATGCTCGGCAAGGTCAACATTTATGGCTCGATCTACCGCTTCGAAGGCCAGGCTACTGTTTTCGATGCGAAGAAGGGTCCGTGCTACCGCTGCCTGTACCCCGAACCGCCGCCGCCGGGCGAAGTCCCATCGTGTAGCGAAGGCGGCGTGCTCGGCGTGCTGCCGGGGATGATCGCGATGATCCAGGCCACCGAGGCGATCAAGGTCATCACCGGCATCGGCCGGACCCTGGTCGGGCGCTTCCTGCGTTACGACGCTCTAAATATGACTATTCGCGAGCTCAAGCTGCGCAAAGACCCGAGCTGTCCGCTGTGTTCAGCCACGCCAAGCATCACTCAGCTCATCGACTATGAGCAGTTTTGTGGACTCAAGCGCGGTGAGGGCGCCGAGGAAGTCGTGCGCGAAATGAGCGTCAGCGAATACAGCACCCTGCGTGAGGCCGGTACCGAGCACCTGCTGCTCGATTGCCGCGAGCCGTTCGAGCTCGGCATCTGCGAGATCGACGGCAACGTCAATATCCCCTTGGGTCAGATCGCCCAGCGCCTTGATGAACTGGCGCCGTGGAAGCACAAGCTCATCGTCAGCCAGTGCAAGTCCGGCCGGCGCTCGATGAAGGCCTTGGAAACCCTGAAAAAGCACGGTTTCACCAATGTCGTCAATCTCGAGGGCGGGATCCTCGCCTGGGCAGACGAAATCGATCAGTCGTTGTCGTCCTATTGAGCGACTAGGAGCCTGGGGGCGTGGGCGACTCGCCCGCGATTCAGGCGATCTCGAACGCGGGCGGGTCGCCCGCGCCCCCAGGGGAACTGCGAACCACTGACAAGTCGCTCCTTTGCGTGCCGGGGCGATCGGACATAGTCGCGCCCCCAGGAGACTCCGCATGTCGATCGTTCGCGCTTCCGTCCTGTCCCTTAGTGCCGTTGCCGCCGTGCTCGCGGTTGCTGGCTGCGGTACCGACAACCAACGTCCCGAGGCCAACGCCCCGGGTGTGATCCAGCCTCAGGGCGACCTGCAGAATCTGCCGAAGTGGGTGCTGAATCCCACCTACGACGAAAAATACACGCTCTCCGCCGCCGGTGCCGCCCGCTCGACGATCGGCGGCCTGCCGCAGCAGATGTCCTTCGCCGAAAACGATGGCCGGGTGAAGATCGCGCAGTCGATCGAGACCAAGGTCAAGAGCCTGGTCGAGAATTTCTACAGCCAGGGCGGCGAGCCCGGCGGTGCCGAACGCGCCGATGAAGTCCGCCGCACGGTCAGCCAGAGCATCACCAACATCTCGGCCTCGGGCGTCCAGCGCATCGACATGTACCGCGACAAGAGCGACGGCACGCTCTATGTCTGGATGGTCATCGATCCGAAAAAGCAGGCTGAAATTTCCAATCAGATCGCCAAGACGGTGTCCAAGGCGGCTGCCGACCGGGCCCAGGTCAAGGCTGAGCTGAAGGCTGACGAGGCCGTCAGCCGCCTTGAAAAGGCCATCGACGCCTCGCTGCAGAAGCAGGACGCGGCGAAGTAATATTGGACCAGGGTCCGTGGGCGGGTGATGGCGGCTTCTGGTCGCTGGCCCCTGGTCGCTGGTCGCTGGTCTCTGGTCTCTGGTCTCTGGTCTCTGGTCTCTGGTCTCTGGTCTCTGGTCTCTGGTCTCTGGTCTCTGGTCTCTGGTCTCTGGTCTCTGG
>JBIILZ010000214.1:0-2779 GCA_044338255.1 Planctomycetota bacterium
GGCCCGGCCCGTGGGTATTCACGTGCGGGGCCACGGCAGCATTGGCTGTTCGACAGCGTCGGCAGTACGAGAGACGTGGAGCGTACAGGGCGCCCGTATGGCCGGGGCGGCCGGCTATGTCCAACCGGTTAAACCGTTAACCAGCGCTCTCTTCAGGTCGTGCTTATTTGGCAGCGGCGAGGTTGGCGTTGGCGAAATCCCAGTTGACCAGGCTGTCGAGGAAGGTCTCAAGGAACTTCTGACGCAGGTTCTTGTAGGTCGGGTAGTAGGCGTGTTCCCAGACGTCGGCGGTGATGATCGCCGTGGCGCTGCCCTTCAAGGGGGTGTCGGCATTGGCGGTCTTGACCACCTTGAGCTTGCCGCCTTCGCTGACCAGCCAAGCCCAGCCGGAGCCGAACTGGGTCATGCCGGCGTTGATGAATTCCTTGCGGAAATTATCGTAGGAGCCGAAGTCGCGGTCGATGGCGGCGGCGATCTCACCGGTGGGCTTGCCGCCGCCCTTGGCCTTCATGCTGTGCCAGAAGAAGGTGTGATTCCAGATCTGGGCGGCCTGGTTGAAGATCCCGCCTTCGCTGGATTTGACGATGTCGACCAGGGCCGCATCGGTGGCATCGGGCTTCAGCTCGTTGAGCTTGACGACGTAGGCATTGTGATGCTTGCCGTGATGCAGCTCGACATTTTCCTTGGTGTAATGGGGTTCCAAGGCGTCGGTGGCATAGGGAAGAGGAGGGAGGGTGACGGCCATGATGGGAGTTCCAATGGTGAAGGTTCCCCTACATCCTAAGCCACTGCGCGGCACCTGAGCAAGCCCGTTGTACGGGAATTCGGGGCACACATTGCTGGTTTATGGGAATTGATTCTGCTTTTGCCGACCTCATCTAGAGTCCGTCATGGATGTCCTAGCCGATAACCTCAAGCGCCAGCGCAAGCAGGCCAACCTGACCCAGGCCGAGCTCGCCGAAGCCGCCGGCCTGCCGCGCGCGACCGTCGCCAACCTCGAGCAGCCGGGAGCCAATCCCAGCGTCACGACCATCATCGCCGTCGCCAAGGCCTTGGGCATCAGCATCGACGAACTCCTCGCCCCGCCGCCGGAGCATCGTCATTACAAGGTCATGCCCCACGAGATGCAGGAGTATCGCGCCGAAGGTGGGGCCTATGTCGCGCGTCTACTTTCGCCGATCAGCTCCAAGGGCGTGCAGATTCATCAGGTCACCTTGCAGCCCGGCTGCCGCAGCATCGGCCGCCCGCATCCCCTGGGGGCGCAGGAATTTTTTTGCACTCAACAAGGCACGGCGGTGCTCCAGATCGAGGATGACCGCGTCGAGGTTCCCGCCGGCTGTCTCGTGCAATTCCCCGGTCATCGCCGTCATATCTACGAAAATCCCGGCAAAGAAGTGTGTCTGGCGATTTCGACGGTGGTCTTCCGCCTGGGCTGAGCGCCCCTGCGGGAGGGCTGCCGGTGACAAGGCGGGGACAAGGCGGTGACAAGGTGGGGACAAGGCGGCGCATGCGTTTTTGCGCAGGCCGTTATGGTCCGCCGCGTATGATCGACGCGCTGAACGCCACTGGCACTTTCGACTCCCACGGACTGCAGGCACTGGTTGCTGCCGGACACGTGCGCGGGCCGGCCTTGGCGGCCGGACAAATCCAGCCGGCGAGTCTCGACCTGCGCTTATCCGATGAGGCCTATCGCATGCCCGGCTCGGTCCTGCCGGTGCCCGGCGAGCGCGTGCGCAGCCTGGTCGATGAGCTAGCCCTCGAACGCATCGATCTGAGCAAGCCGGCGTGCCTGGCCCGTGGTGGCGTGTACCTCGTGCGCGTGCAGGAAGAACTGGCCCTGCCGGCGGGGATCGAGGCCTACGCCAACGGCAAGTCTTCTACCGGCCGGGTGGATCTGGCGACCCGCGTGCTCTCCGATGGCAGTCCGCGTTATGACCGCATTCCCCTGGGGTATCATGGCGAACTGTGGATCGAATTGATTCCCCGCAGCTTCAACATCGTCGCCCAGGCGGGGGTGGCGTTGAACCAGATCATCGTCTTCCGCGAGCGCAAAGTGTGGGGCCAGGCGGCCCTCGCCGCGCGCCATGCGGTCGAGCCTCTGCTGTTCACCGCCGCCGGCACGCCGGCGCCGGCGAGCCATCTCTTCGACGGTCGTCTGGTGATGGGTGCCGACCTCGAACGCCCGACCGTCGGTTTCGTCGCCAAGCGCACGCACAAACCCCTGGTCCTGGCGCATATCGGGCGGCACGCGGCAGCGGATTTCTTCGAACCGGTGAGCCGTCCGGCAGGGGGCTTCTTGTACCTCGAACAAGATCGTTTCTACATTCTGGTGACCCGCGAACGAGTCGCGGTGCCCGCCGATCTGGCCTGCGAAATGGTCCCGTACGATCCTACCGCCGGTGATTTCCGCGCCCATTATGCCGGCTTCTTCGATCCGGGTTGGGGTCTGCGCGACGGCCGCACCGTCGGCCTGCCGGCGGTCCTCGAAGTCCGGCCGCACACCGACGATCTGATCCTGCGCCACGGCCAGCCGATCGCCGCCATGGCCTATGAGCTCCTCCAGCAGCCATGCACGCGTCTGTATGGTGAATGCGGCAATACCTATGCCGATCAGGATGGTCCACGCCTGTCGAAACATTTTTCGGTGTAGATCTAGGAGATGCCACGAGCGAATCAAGACCCCGTGGGCGGGGATCAGTCCGTTGAATCCGGCCCCCTTGACCCCTGCGCGCGTCAGCCTGTCTTCACTGCGGGCGAAGGGACCATTGGCGTGTGGGTG
>JBIILZ010000126.1:0-10290 GCA_044338255.1 Planctomycetota bacterium
GCGCGCAGGGGTCAAGGCCGCGCAGCGCCGTGCCCCCGGCACGGGCAGCCTTGACGCCGAGCACGATCAGGATGCTGGCGAGGAGAAGGACACCGGCTGCGTTAAGGCAACTCCGTAAACCGAAGTCGAGCTTCGAGCTTCAAAAGCTGGTCGCTGGTCGCTGGTCGCTGGTCGCTGGTCTCTGGTCTCTGGTCTCTGGTCTCTGGTCTCTGGTCTCTGGTCTCTGGTCTCTGGTCTCTGGTCTCTGGCCTCTGGTCTCTGGCCCCTGGCCCCCATCAACCACCTCTCCCTACCCCCGAGCCTCGTACGATCTCCCCTGCCTCTTCTCCATATAATTAATAAACGCTCGATTGACCACGCGGAAGCCCCCTGGTGTCGGATAATCGCCGGTGAAATACCAGTCGCCGGTACATTCCGGAATCGCCCAGCGCAGGCCGGCGACGGTCTGATAGACGAC
The DNA here is from genome assembly GCA_044338255.1 of Planctomycetota bacterium. Taxonomy (GTDB): domain Bacteria; phylum Planctomycetota; class UBA11346; order UBA11346; family UBA11346; genus CAIUVD01. The sequence continues at coordinate 458 of JBIILZ010000126.1, forward strand.
CTCGACTTTGCCGACCAGTTCCTGTGGTGTGACCAGGCTGCAGATGCGGGCGCTGATCTCGCTGTCGGAGAAGGGCGCATAGACGCGCTTGACGTGATTGACCGGAGCCGCGCCCAGACCGGCGGCGGCCTTGGCTTCTTCACCGCGGCAGGCGGCGTAGACCTCGTCGAGGATGTGGCTGCGTCCGCTCTCGCGCAGCAGCGACACCGCCGCCTCGAAAGCTACGAAGCGGCCGAGCTCGCTCATGTCGATGCCATAGCAATCGGGATAGCGGATCTGCGGCGCCGACGACAAGACCACGATGCGTTTCGGCTCGAGGCGCGAGATCATGCGCAGGATGCTCTGGCGCAAGGTCGTTCCGCGCACGATCGAATCGTCGATGACTACCAGATTGTCGACGTTCGCTCGCAGCACGCCGCGGGTGATGTCGTAGACGTGGCTGACCAGCTCATCGCGACCGGAATCATCGGCGATGAAGGTGCGCAGTTTGGCGTCCTTCAAGATCGCTTTTTCCTGCCACGGGCGCACCGCCAGGATCCGGCGCAGGGCATCGGGCGTGAGCAGATTGAGTCCCTGCAGACGCAGGATCTCGGACTCCTTCCATTCCGCGAGGTGCGCTTCGAGGCCTTCGAGCAGGCCGATGAAGGCGCTCTCGGCGGTGTTGGGGATGTAGCTGATCACCGAGTGTTCGAGATCGTGATCAATAGCCTTGAGCAGCGCTGGCACCAGTTCGCGGCCGAGGGCCTTGCGCTCGCGGTAGATGTCGGCGTCGTTGCCGCGTGAGAAGTAGATGCGTTCAAAGGTGCAGTGACGCGGCTCGGCGGGCGGTAGGATCTCGACTTCGCGGGCCCACACGCCGGTCGGCGAGGCCCGATGGGCGATGATGATTGCCGCCCCGGGGGCGACCTCGCGGACCTGTTCGGGGTGCAGGTTGAAGCACGTGGCCAGGGCCGCGCGTTCGCTGGCGATGGCGATGACCTCGTCGTCTTCGTACCAGAATCCCGGACGGATGCCGTTGGGATCGCGCAGCGCGAAGGTCGCGCCGTGGCCGATGACGCCGGCCATGAAATATCCGCCATCCCAGGTGCGCGCGGCCTTGTTGAGGATCCGCGGCACGTCGAGCTCGTCGGCGATCTTCGCCACCAGCTCGGCGCCATGCAGGCCCTGGGCAGTGAGCTTGCGCAGCAGCGCCTCGTTGGCGACATCGAGGAAGTGGCCGATCTTCTCCATCACCGTCGAGGTGTCGGCGGAACCGATCGGATGCTGGCCGAGACGCACCAGCAGATCGAAGATCTCATCGTGGTTGGTGAGGTTGAAATTGCCGGCGACGGTGAGGTAGCGCGTCGGCCAGTTCGAGGCGCGCACGAAGGGATGGCAGGCCTCGGTGGTCTGGCCGCCATAGGTGCCGTAGCGCAGATGGCCGAGGTAGACCTGGCCGATGTACGGATAATGGCGGAACAGCGCGGCATCATCCTTGGGGTCGATATGGCGCTCCTTGCCGAGGCGCTCCATCTCGCCATGGACGTGCTTCCAGACCTTGTCGAGGCACGAGGCCCCGGCTTCGCGATGACGGTTGAAATAGGCTAGTCCGTAGTCGACACCCTGCTTGAGCACGCCGATGCCGGCGCCGTCCTGTCCACGATTGCGCTGCTTTTCCATCAGCAGGTAGAGCTTCTTCAAGCCCCACAAGGCCGAGCCGTATTTTTCGCGGTAGTGCGAGAGGGGATGCTTGAGGCGGACGATGGCGAGACCGCACTCGTGTTTGATCGGGTCGCTCATGCGCTTACCGGGCAGACTGCGGGTGCAGTGGCGGGTGCAGTGGCGGGTGCAGTGGCGGAGCGGCTGCTGGTCGGCAGCCTTGGCATGGTGGTCATCTGAAGCATCCGGTCACCCCCTGGGTCGTTCGGCGTACATGGTGTGCAAAAGGAACATGCGCCCGGGCTTCCCGGAGGCACGCTCCACGGTCATCGTTGAGCTGTGAGTCGTTCGAGTCCGCCAACATACGGACGCAGTACCGCTGGCACGACGATGCTGCCATCGGCCTGTTGGTAGGTCTCCATCAAGGCAATCAGGCAGCGCGGCAAGGCGAGACCCGAACCGTTGAGCGTGTGCAGGAACTGCGGCTTGCCGGGCTTGCCGTCCGCGCCATCCGCGCCAAGAGCGCGGAAGCGCAGGCCGGCGCGACGCGCCTGGAAATCAGTGAAGGTCGAGCACGAGCTGACTTCGAGCCAGCCGTTGGTGCCCGGGCTCCATACTTCCAGATCATAGGTCTTGGCACTGCCGAAGCCGGTATCGCCGGTGCACAGTTCGAGGATGCGGTAGTGCAGGCTGAGCTGCTGCAGCAGCGATTCGGCGTGGCCGCGCAGCGTCAGAAGGTCGGCCTCGCTGTGCTCGGGGCGGGTCAACCACACGACCTCGACCTTGTCGAACTGGTGTACGCGGGTCATGCCGCGCGTGCCGATGCCGGCGGCTCCGGCTTCGCGGCGGAAGCACGGCGTATGCGCGGTGTATTTGCGCGGCAGATCCTTGGTCTCGAGGATCTCGCCGCTGTGCAGGTTGGTCACCGGCACTTCCGCGGTGGGGATGAGGTACAGCGGATCATCCTTGCAGGCGAAGAGCTGATCGGCGAATTTCGGCAACTGCCCGGTGCCCTGCATGGCCTGGGCATTGACGAGGTACGGCACCGCTAATTCGGTATAGCCGTGCTGATCGACGTGGGTGTCGAGGAACCACTGCACCAGGCCGCGCGCCAGGCGTGCGCCGGGGCCCGAGAGGACCACGAAACCAGAGCCCGAGATCTTCGTCGCGCGCTCGAAATCCATGATCCCCAGGCTCGGGCCGAGATCCCAGTGGGCCTTAGCGGTGAAGGCGAAACTCGGCTTGCTGCCCCACTCACCGGCGACGCGATTGTCGCTGGCGTCCTTGCCCAGTGGCACGCTCGCGAGGCAGGGATTGGGCAGGCCGAGGAGCTGCTGATGGAGGGCGGCTTCGGCCTGTTCGCGGGCGCGATCGATGGCCGCGACTTCATCACCGAGGGCCCGTGCGGCGTCCTTGGCGCTGGCGACATCGCCACCGGCCTTGGCGATGCCGGCGATGTTCTTCGAGGCGAGGTTCTGTTCGGCCTTCTTCTGCTCGGCGGCGAACTTCTGCTGACGGATGGCTTCGTCGACCTGCAGCAGCGCCGTGACATCGACGCTCAGGCCGCGATTTGCCCAGGCTTGGTGGAAGAAAGCCGGGTCGGCACGGAGGGCAGCGAGATCGATCATGGTTAAGGGGAGGTAGCTTACCCGCTCGGCCCTGCGGGCAACCCCAGGCGCTCGCGCACCGCGCGGCCCAGGCGCGCCAGTCCTGCGGCGGCCTCGTTGGCCGACCACAACAGGGGCGGGGGGCCCTCGTCAGGTGCAACTATCAGCCTAGAGGGTTGCAATGAGGGTTGCAAAGAGGGTCGTAAATCGGCCTTGCCCCAGACCACCAGATCGCCGGCCGCCTGCGGTTGATCAGCCCCCGGCGGACAGAGCGAGATGACCACATCGGCGCGCGTGCGAGCGGCTGCCACCAGGGCCTGGCCGGCCTGCTCCAGGGGATCGTCGGTGGGCCGCAGGCCGGCCGAATCGAGCAGGCGCACGCGCCAGCCATCGATGAGGGTCTCGGCCGCTACCAGATCGCGGGTGGTGCCGGGGATGTCGGAGATCAGCGCCCGGCGCCGCCCGCACCAGTGATTGAGCAAGGTCGACTTGCCGGCATTCGCCGGCCCGGTGATCAGGATCAGCGGCGGCCGGCGCAGGAACTCGCGCGCAAACGGCGGCTCGGCATGGGGATTGGCCAACAGCCAGGCGACCGCTGCCGGCGAGGGGGCCTGCGCCAGCGCCGCCCAGAGCGAGGCGTCCTCACCGCCGCTGGTTGGCGGCAACCTGTGCTCTTGCAGACCGTGCGCTTGCAAACAGGCATCGACCGCCTGGCGCACACCAGGGCCGCCGTGCGGCATGAGGTGCAGGCGATCGGAGGCGATGCGCTCGACCACCAGCTCATCGACGGTCTCGCCCCTCGGATTCAGCAGGCGCATGAAGCGCGCCTCGTCCAACTTCGGTAAGGGCCGATCGAAGGCCGTCGCCAGCGCCGGCATGGCGGCAATGGCGATCGCTGCCGGCGCTGCCGGCGTCAGCCAGGCATAGGTCCCCGCTGATGGTGCTACCGCGGCTGCGCGTTGGGGTGCGGAGACGACCTCCAGGGTGCTCCCGGTCCAGCGCATGGTGACGTCGTGCTCACTGACCGCGGCCCAGGTGAAGTCGTCGTGCAGGGCCTGCGGGGTCAGCGGCTGCGCGGTGGGCCGCAGACCGATCGCCGCCGCCAGGATCCCGCAAAGGACCTCGGCGGACAGCGACTGCTGCAACTCGGGAACCGCGACCGCACCGTGGAATTTCGCGAATTTTCCGCTGATGCCGGGATCGGTCAGGTCGCCATCGAGGAGCAGCGCGTGGTGCTGATAGGTCGGCGTCGGCAGGCCGAGCAATTCCTGCAGGGCGACCTGGGTGGCGGTGCTCGTGGCCAGATCGCGACCGCGCACGATGCGCGTCACGCCGACCGCGGCATCGTCGACCACCGCCGCCAAGTGATAAGCGATCGCGCCATCGCGACGGCGCACCACGGGATCGGCGAGCGTGCCCGGCAGACGCACGCGCAGGGGCAAATCACAGGCCCGCCATCCGCCCGCTGGCAAGGGTTGCCCACGATGGCGATGGTCGCTCATCCACGCGCCATCGGGGCCGGGACGGCCGAGGGCCCGCAGTTCGCTGCGCGACAAGTTGCAGGGATAGAGGACGCCGAGCTCGGCGAGGGTATCCAGTGCCGCCTCGTGACGCTGACGATGCGCGCTCTGGATCTCAAGCGCATCCCAGTCGAGGCCGAACCACGCCAGATCCTCAATGAGCCCGTTCACCAAGGCCGGTGAACAGCGCTCGGGATCGAGATCTTCCACGCGCAGGACCAAGCGCGCGCCGCGCTGGCGGGCATCCAGCCAGCACAGCAGGGCGGCCAGCAGCGTCCCCGGATGCGCGCGCCCGGTGGCGCTGGGGGCGAAACGGCTGACTCCCGCCATCTAGACCCTCGGCTCCGCCAAACGCGTGAGCAGATCCTGCGCACACCACGCGATCAAATCCTCATGGCGAGGTTCGGTCAGGCGATGATCACCGGCGACGAGGTGCAGCTCGACCTGCGTGCGTTCGGCGGCATAGCGTGCCGATCGACGGTGATCGACGGTCTCGTCGTGGAGGCCATGGACGATGGTGATGCGCTGCCGCGCCTGTCCGGGCAGTTCCGGCAGCGGCAGGCATGATTCATAGAAACCGACACCCAGGGGCAGTTCGCGATCGGCCGCGAAATGGTAGAAGGGCAAGCTTCCCTGGCTGCGCCAACGCTCGACGCCGGCAGCTCCCAGGCGCTCGGCCCAATGGGCGGTGAAGCCGAAGGCGGGCGCGATCAACAGCAGTCCCGCCACCCGCGGGAGGCGCCCGTTGGCGGCCATGTGTGCGCCCACATACCCACCCAGCGAAGAACCGATCGCCAGCACCGGCTGACCATCCTCGGGCAAGGCCCGCAGCGCCGCTTCGACGCGCGCGAAGATGCCATCCATGGTCAGCTCGGTGAACGAGCCGCCCTCCAGATCGGGAATGTCATAAGAGGTCACGTGGCCCGCGAGCCGCTGACCGAGCGCGACGCCCTTGGCGGTCTTGGGACCTGAACCGAAACCGTGCAGATACAGGCAATGCATGGCTGGGATTCAAGGTCGGCGCATCCCGGCACAAGCGCTGAACCCCGGCGCCCGTGGCACGTTCATTGGCCATGCGCTTGCTCTTCGTCCTCATGGTCGCTTTTTCCATCTGCCTGAGCGCCAGCGAACCGTGGCAGTTGCTGGACAGTCCACTGATCACCAGTGCGGCTGACGCCCAGGCCCTGGTTGTTTTGGCCTATCGCTCAACGGCGGCGGGCGTACCGGACGTTTTTTATGACTTCACCGAAAAAACCTGTGCTCGGGTGGGGGAAGAGCTGGTCGTTCGTAACTTTGACGACACCTATCGCATCACCGTTGCCGGCCTTTTGGAAAGCTGGCCGACCTCAGACGAAGAAGTCGTGGCACCGGCGTCGGAAGCCGACCGGCAACGCGCCAGTTGGGCGGTGGCGGCGGCGACCTGCCGGAATCTGCCCTTGAATGCCCACCTCGTCAGGATCACCGCTACCCCCGCGGGTGGTTGGGATATCCGCTGGGCAATCGAAAAAAATCACGGCTGCGGGATTCATGTCGGCCCCGCGCAGACCGGCATGTTCGGGCAATTTTTTCTATGGCGCGTGGGTTGCGGACGTGCGTTCCACTGCGGCTCTTCACGCGTGTCACCGCAGGGCGCAGGTTGAATCGAGAGCAACCGTGCGATGCGGACTAGGAGCCTGTCGGAGATAGGCGCCCGAGGATGGCGAAGGTATCGTACGGCAGATCCAAGGCGGCAAGGCGGGCGGATAGCGAGAGCTATCTGACCGTTTTGCCAACGCCGGAGATGCCGTACGAGACCGAGTCAGCCGACCAAGCCTATTCTCGACCGGCTCCTAGGCTCGGGAGAGCGGCTCGGATGGCTGCTCGTGGGGGTCGGCTTGCCGAACCGTCTCCGTACGAATCGCCTCTGATAGGTGGCGGTCGGTTTTCACCCGGCGACCGGTGCGGCGGGTGATGGTGGCCGTGCCATATTTAGAGACCTGCTGCTCGGTCGAGACGTCGTTGTTGGGAGCCCCGGGTATGGACTGCATCTTCACCGTCGTGCCGTATGCTTTGGGAGTCGCCGACTTGGCATCGGGAAGCTGATCATCGCTGCCGGTACCGGTTGGCAGGGGGGCTTCGAGTTCCGGGTGCAGCAGCGCGCGCGACGCGAACGACGTTGGTTCTGAGTAACGGTTGAGCAAGCGGCTCAGCAGGGCCAAGGCGAGCAATACGGCCACAGCAAAAACGACGTAGCCCATACGGTTCTCTGGCCAAACATGACCTAGAAATCGCCGTCATGCAAGTCTTCGTCAGCTGCCTCAACAAGCAGCCCTGCCGTGGGATCAGCCGCGGAACCAGTCGCGGAATCAGACCGGCGGCCACATCTTCAAAGCCGATAGATAGCTACGCAGAGTCGCGGGCAGCCGATCAAGAATCGTAAGGGCGTCATAGCAGGGTCCCTGCTCGAGCCATAGTTCATCGCCACAGGTCGTCAGCCACAGCACCGCCATGCGCGCGGCATCAAACGGCAAAGCGCCCCGCGCCATCAGCCCGGCGGCGAGGCCCGCCAGGACATCGCCAGTGCCGCCCACGGCCATGCGTGGATTGCCACGGGGGTTCTTCTGCCAGCGCCAGCCGTCGGTGACCAGATCGACCGGGCCTTTGGCCAGCACCACGCGATCACGGCGGGCAAACCCATGCGCGACCTCATCCGAGGGCGTGCGCCCGTAGAGTGTCCGCGCCTCGCCGCTGTGCGGCGTGAGCAGCAGACGGCCATCGCCTTCGGGCAGCGCCCGTACCATCTCGGCGCAGGCGGTGAGGCCGTCGGCGTCGAGGACCACCGGCACGCCCATCTCATTGGCGAGGCTGAAGGCCTGGCGGGCGGCATCGTGGGCGTTCTTGTCGCGGCCTAGGCCGGGGCCGATCAGCACGCAGCTGGCACGCACCAGCTGCGGGGTGAGGTCCTCTGGGTCTTCGGGAGTCAGCGTTTCGCCGGGTTGGCGGTGGACCACCACCGTCGGCGGCAAGGTCGAGACGCCGGCCGTCCACGCCCGCACCAGGTCGCAACCGGTGAGCACGCCGGCACGGCAGGCGAATTCGAGGGCTCCGGGAAAACGCCCGCCGCCAATCACCAGCAGCTCGCCGTGGGTGCCCTTGTGGCCGTCCTTCTTCAGCAGCGGGAAACGCCGTAGGCAGCAGGGTTGGACTTCGAGGTAGGCCGCCGGTTTCACCCCGATGTCGACGGTGATGAATTCGCTGACGCCAGGTGCCTTGAGCAGTTCGGTCTTGGCGACCTGCAGGCAGATGGTGCGCGTCGCCGGCAGGACGAATTCCGAACCCAGACCGCTGGGGACGTCGGCAGCGAGCACCGGCACGCCCTGCTGGGCCAGGGCGCGCAGGGCGGTGAGGGCGCTGGCGAGCGGCTCGCGCGGTTTGCCGCGCGAGCCGGCGCCGAGCAGGGCATCGATGATGAGCGCCGGTTTTTCCGCGGGAATCTGGGTCAGGCGCTCGACGTTGGCGGGCAGGCCGCGGGCATGACGCTCGCACAACGGACTGGCGGGCTTGAGCACCGGCCACACCGCCACGCGCAGACCCTCCTGGGCCAGCAAGCGGGCGGCAACGTAGCCATCGCCACCATTGTTGCCGGGGCCGCAGACCACCAGGATTGTCCCCGCACCGGCCAGGCGCTGGGCTTCGCGGGCGATCGCCAGGCCGGCGCGCTCCATGAACTCTCCGAGATCCTGACCCAGGGCCACGGCGGCCTCGTCGATGAGGGCGGTCTCGCTGAGCGGGCAAACAGGGGCTGGCAGCATGCGCGGCCAGCATTCAGCGCCGAGCTCAAACTACCAACGACCATTTATGCGCGGAGCCGGCGGTTGGTGGTACGCGAGAGCGGAATGTTGCCCGTGAAAGCGGTATGTTGCCCGTGAAAGCGGTATGTTGCCCGTGAAAGCCAGGCAGCGGGGTGGTATTCAAGGTTCGTCGGCATACGGTTGCGGCGCAATGCTGGCCGCCCTCCGTCGTCGTCTGCTGGACGGCTTATTGGTGTTATGGCTGACCCATCTGGCGGTGTTCGTCGCCCTGCGTCTGCAGCCGGGCGATCCGTGGGCGGATCTCGCGGGTGATAAATCTCTGCCGCCCGAGGCGGTGGCGCGCCTGCAGGCGCTCTACGGACATGGTGGAGGTTTCTTCAGCCAGTACGTCCACGAGTTGTGGGCACGTTGCCACGGCGATTTCGGCGTCTCGCTGAAATTAGCCCGCGGCCAGCAGGTGGGGGAACTCCTGGCGGCGGCGCTGCCGGTGTCAGTGGCCGTCGGCTGTGGTGCGCTCCTGGTGGCATTGCTGTTCGGCGGCTGGGCGGGGCTGTTGGCGGCGCGCAGCCGGGCTCTTGGTGGCGGGCGCCGCGATCGGTTGATGCGGGTGCTCACGACCTTGGGCATCTCGACGCCTGATTTCGTTTTCGGTACCGGCCTGCTGCTATTCTTTAGCCTCACTCTGCATTGGCTGCCGGCGGGCGGATTGGATACCCCCATGGGCCTGGTGCTGCCGGTGCTGACCCTCGGCCTGCCCTTGGCGGCGGCGGTTGCACGACTCACGCGTGCCAGCGTCATCGACGAGCTTTCACTCGACTTTATCCGTACGGCGCGGGCCAAGGGCGCCAGCGAGGGCCGGGTGCTATTCGATCATGCCCTGCGCCCCGCCGCCGGACCGGTGGTGGCGTACTTCGCACAGGCAGCAGCGGCGGTGCTCACTGGCTCGCTGGTGGTCGAGGCGTTGTTCGCGTTGCCCGGGTTGGGATTCTATTTCGTGCAAGGCACGCTTGCTCAGGACTGGACTGTAGTCAGTGGCGCGGCCCTGCTCTACACCGCCCTGCTGGTGCTATTCAATCTGGTCGCCGATCTGCTGTTGGCGTGGCTCGATCCACGCACGCGCTAGGAGCCTGTCGGAGATAGGCTCCTGGGAGGCGTTCCTGGATAGGGGTAGGGACGGCCCTTGCGGGCCGCCCCTCCCTCCGAACCGTACGGGCGGTTTTCCCGCATACGGCTCTCCGGTCATCGGGTTCCCTTATTGGGGTGGAAATAGGCCACAT
>JBIILZ010000127.1:0-10280 GCA_044338255.1 Planctomycetota bacterium
CTGGGTTCCTCCCTCCGACCGGCACACCTGCACCATAGCCAAACCTGATCAGACCGCTACACCAACCCCAACAACTGGCCAGAGTATTGAGACTGGACCGGCCAAGGTTTTGAGACTCCACACCATGGTCTTCAGAACTTTGGCGAGCTCGTCGAGATGATTGCCGAGATTGAGCTGCAGGCGCTGCTGTTCGGCAGGGGTGGTGACCTCGGCGAGCATCGCCGCGTCGGTGGCAATGGCGCGGACCAGCGATCCCATCTGGCTGGCCTCGCCGCTGAGAGCGACGGCCTGGAACAGATGGTCGAGGGCGGTGCCAGTGGTGCGATTGGCGTTGACCACGCTCAATTCCAGGTCGTCGATGGTTTCTCCGATCGCGCTGCGGGCTTCCTCGACCACGGAGAGGACCTCTTTCACGCAGATTTGCTGCGCCGCCCGGGCGGCAGTCAGGTCGGAGGCCTCGGCGGTTGCCGGCAGGGCCAGCAGCGCTTTGCGTCCGGCGAGCAGCCCGTCATCACCACTGATGCCGGCTTGCAGGCGGAGCAGCAGCGGCGTCATGCGTGCCGAGAGTGCTTCTTCAGGCTGCAGATTGCTCTGGATGGAATCGCCGACGGCCGCCATGCGGTCGGTAAATGGGCTGAGCTTATGACGGCTTTCGGTGGCCGTGATCTGGGCGATGAGGGCGCTCGCCTGCGCGGTCTGCTCGCGCATCGCCAACAACCGCTTGATGCGCTCGTTGCCCACCGTGCTCGCCGACAAGGCGCTTGAAACCGCCTGCTGGGCGGTGGCCTGCACGGCGCTGACGGTCTTGTTCCAGGTGTTCGCGGCGGCGATGGCGTTTTGGACGTCTTGCGCCGTCAGCTGACGGCAGGCGGTGATCTCGGCTTCGCTGGCAATATGTGCCTGGGCGAGGGTTTGCATGGCGCCGAAGGAGGCTTCCGCGATCGTCAGCGAATCTTCGGAGGATTCACCCAAAGAGGCCAGCTCGGCAACGGTTTGCTGGTGTTGCGCGAGCAGGGTATGGTAGCTGTTCTGGCTGGTCGCGACCTCGGCCAGCGACTGGGCTGCGCCGAGGTCATCGAGGATGCCGGAGAGCTGTTCAAGTTCGTGTTGCAGGGCGGCGGTCGCGGTCTGCAAGGGGACCGAATGCTTGACGACGACGGCTACTCGCGAACGGGCGACCCACGCCGCCGCCGTCGCCACCAGACTCAGTACTACCAGGGCGATAAGGAATACCGTGACGAGGAGCCTGTCGGAGATAGGCGCCAGAGGATGGCGAAGGTATCGTCCGGCAGATCCAAGGCGGCAAGGCGGGCGGATAGCGAGAGCTATCTGACCGTTTTGCCAACGCCGGAGATGCCGTACGAGACCGAGTCAGCCGACCAAGCCTATCTCCGACAGGCTCCTAGGCGATTAAGATGACGACGCAGCTGCATTCAGTCATCATACCCTCGAATTTTCGCTCTCGGCAAGTCCGAGTTCGTGCGTGAAAGGTGACCGCTCAGCGCGCCGTTCGGCGGAAGCCGAAGAGGAAGATGGCGAAGACCACCAGGCTCGAGAGCCAGCCTTCGATCTCGAAAAACGGCCTGAGGTGGAGATTCCAGGCCGAATGCGCGTGTCGGAACTCCTTGGCATCGGTAATCAGCGCCGGATCCGGTGGGGGGGCGGCGGCGGTATTGATGGTCACCGTATGCGCCAGCTGGAAACGCGGTGGGCACTGCCGCTCGACCTCGGTAAGGTATTGCGCTGCGTTGCTGTAGGTCGTGCCGGGAGCAAACTGCCGTTGGCTGCCGAAGAGATCGACGGGGACTTCGACGAGGAGTTTGAGGCCGATCACACCGACGGCGGCGAAGGCCGCGCCTTCGAGGTGCGGGAAGCGATGGATGAGGGTCAGGAAGCCCTGGGCGGCGAAGCGCATGGCCAAGATCCCCAACAGTCCGCCGACGATGAGGACCCACAGCTTGCTCGACAGGGCCACGGCCGCGGCGATGGAATCCACGGAAAAGGCGATGTCGGTGAGCTCGACCGCGATCACCGTTGACCAGAAGGGGGACAGGCCCAGAAAATGGGGCGTCTTCGTCGGGTTCCCGGCATCCAATTGGGTTTCTGGACGGCTGGTGAGGTGCTTCACCGCCATCCATAGCAGATAGGTGCCGCCGAGCATTTTCAGCCACCACTGCGAGATGATCCAGGTCGCCAGCATCAGGGCGATGATGCGGAAGACGTAGGCGCCGATGATGCCGTAGCGCAGGGCCCGTGCACGTTGCTCGGGAGGCAGGTGCTTGACGCGCAGGGCCAGGACCACGGCGTTGTCGCAGGACAGTAGTCCTTCCATGATGATGAGGACCAGCACCACCAGCAGATCGGCGGGAACGAAAGGTCGCAGTTGTAGGAAGGTAAGGATGGCGTCCATGGGCTTGGAAGAGTCTGGGCAGGATGCCATTCGCAAGCGCGGGACGGACGGTGGATGTGGCTAGTTGATGTGACCGGTGGTTGGGACTAGAGGATGCGACCAGTGGACGTGACCAGTGGATGAGACCAGAGGACGCGACTAGTTGACGCGGCCCTGGGCGCGCCACCGTGCGGGCATGAACGCACGCATCATCGATGGCAAGGCTGTTTCCGATCGTCGTCGTACGACCCTCGCTCAGCAGGTGCAGGAGCTGGCGGCGCGCGGTCTGCAGCCGTGCCTGGCGGCGGTGACGGTGCGCGCCGATCACGGCTGGTCGGTGTACCAACGCAACCAGGCCACCGCCTGTGCCGCCGCCGGGATCCAACATCGCAACGTGACCCTCGCCGAGGGCGCCGATCAGGAAGCCCTCTTCGAGGCCGTCGAGCAGCTCAATGTCGATCCCAGCGTGCACGGCATCATCGTGCAGAGCCCGTTGCCCGAGGGCTTCGACGCCCTCGCCCTGCACAGCCGCCTGTCCCCCGGCAAAGATGTCGAATGCGTCGGCCCGGCGAATCTCGGATTGCTGCTCGCCGGGACCTCGACCCTTGCCCCATGCACCGCCTTGTCGGCGGTGGCCCTGGCTCGCGAGGCCATGCCCGAGCTCCGCGGCGTGGAGGCCGTGGTCATCGGCGCCTCGACCATCGTCGGCAAGCCCATCGCCCAGCTGCTGACTGCGGCCGGGGCCACCGTGACGCTTTGCCAGATCACCACCCGCGATGTCGCCAGCCACTGCCGGCGGGCCGATCTGGTCATCGTCGCGGTCGGCAAGGCTGGCCTGGTGCGCGCGCAGTGGATCAAGCCCGGGGCGACGGTGATCGATGTTGGCATCAATCGCATCACCGCCGCCGATGGCAAGACCAGTACCGTCGGCGATGTCGCTGCCGAGGTCGCCGAGGTCGCCGGCGCCCTGTCCCCGGTCCCCGGCGGCGTCGGTGCCCTGACCACCACCATCCTCCTCGAATCGACGGTGGCGGCGGCGCAACGGCTGACGAGCACCACCGACGCCATCGATGCCCGGGCGGTGACGCGGCTGCTTGGTGGCCTCGATCTGCCGCCGGCGCTCAGCGAACGGATCGCGACCCTGCTCTCACGGCACCTCGTGGGTTCGGGGACCATTGCCAGCGTCTCGCCCTTAGCGCGCCGCCTGCAGGAGATCCATGGTCGCGGTGGCGCGATGCTGCTCGATGGCGCTATGGGCACCGAGCTGATCGCACGCGGCATCGCCCCGGCCGCGGTTGCCGAGGCCAATCGCGACCACCCCGACCTCGTGCTCGAGATCCATCGCGCCTACCTCGCGGCGGGGGCCGAGGTCCTGACCACCAACACCTTCGCCTTGAACCGTTTCCGCCGCCGCGATCGCGAAGAGCTGATCCGCCTGCTGACCGCCGGCGTACGCTTGGCGCGTCAAGCCGCCGCCGGGGCCGGCCGGACGGTGTTCATCCTCGGTTCGATCGGGCCCCTGGGGAGCGTCGTCGGCGCTGAACTGGAAGCCTCCGCCGCCAGCGATGCCGTGGCCGAGATCGCCCTGGCCCTCGCCGATGCCCAGGTCGATGGCTTCACCTTGGAGACCATGCCCTCGACGCTCGAAGCCAGCGCCGCCTTGGCCGGCATCCGTCGCGTCAGCCGTCTGCCGGTGCTGGTGGCGCGCAGTAGCGAACATCTCGACGCCGCCGATCTCGCGGAGTTCGCCCAGGCCATGGAGAACGGCGGCGCGAGCGCCATTGGCATCAACTGCGCCGCCGGTCCGCGCGCCTTGCGCCCGCTGGTGGCGGCCCTGGTGCGGGCCACGCGCCTGCCGGTGCTGGCGCGACCGAATGCGGGCTTCCCATCGCGGGCCGCCGATGGCCGACTGACCTATCATCTGCGGCCTGATTACCTGCTCGCGCAGGTCCGGGGTTATGTCGCCGATGGCGTGGGCATCGTCGGCGGTTGCTGTGGAGTTGGGCCGCGCCACATCCAGGCGGTGGCGGTGATCCGTGGAGCGGTGGTGACGCCGGCGGCGAACGCGGCGGTGGTCGTGCCGACCGAGGCTGCCGTCCGTCCGCCGCATGCCCTGTTGCAAGCCTTCGCCGACGGGTCATTTCCGGTGCTCGGGTTCGTACCCGGCCGCCTGCCCGGCAATGAGGCGCAGAGTGCGCTATCGCGTCTGGCGGCCGCCGGCGCGGCCGGTATCGGCCTGCTCGCAGGCTGGCCCGGCAGCGTGCGCGGCACCCGCTTGGTGGCCAACCTCGCTCATCTCGCGCAGGTCTGCGCGGTGCCGGCGATACTCGAACTGTCGGCGGGGGAGACCACGCTCGCGCTCGCCGAGGATAAGCTGATCGCCGCCCATCTGCTCGGCATCCGCACGGTGCTCATCGATGCCGGGGTCTTCGTCTGCCGTGGCGACAGCCAGGCGGGCGCGGATGCGATGCGCCTGCTGTGGCTGGTGTCGATGCTCAACCGCGGCCGCAACCGCGCCGGCAATCATCAGGATGCCACCGCCTTCGCCGTCGGCGTCCGCGTCCCCGCGGCTGACCATGGGCATCAGGCCTACATCGCCGCTGGCGCTGACTTCCTCACCTTGCAGCCGGTCTACGATCCGCTGACCTTCCGCGAGGTCATGGAGACCATGCGCGAGGTGACGGTACCGGTGCTCGCCGAAGTCCTCTTGCTGCCCGATGCCGCCACCGCCGACGAACTCGACAACGAGTTGCCGGCACTGTCGGTCCCGGAAGCCCTCAAGCAGCGCCTGGTCAGCGATCCGCAAGAGGACGTGCGTGGCGTACTGCGCTTCCTCGCCGCCTGGCGCACGCGCTTGTCGGGGGTCTGCGTGCTCGCTGCCGATGCCCGGGTCGATGCCGCCGAGCAGGTGATCGCGGCCATCCGCCGTCAGGCTCCGTAAATATAATATTAATCCGGTGTTAACGTCTCGGGGGAAGATCACGATACCGAAATGCCTGCATCAGCGTTGACAAAATTCGCCACTTTCCATGTTATCAATTCATGAAATCTGCGGTGCTCCTGTTGGTATGCATGACAGCCGTTTGGGCCGCCGAGGGTGACGCTGCCCCCGCGGGTATGGTCCTCATTCCCGGCGGGTCGTTCGCCATGGGCAGCGATCAGCAAAAGACTAACAATAGTGAGCGCCCGGTGCATCAGGTCCGGGTCTCCGCCTTTTGGATGGACCGCGCCGAGATCACCAACCGCCAGTTCGCGGAATTCGTTGCCGCCACGAAATATGTCACCACCGCTGAAAAGCCAGTCGATTGGGACGAGATGAAGAAGCAGCTGCCGCCGGGCACCCCCAAGCCCGACGCTGCCGCCCTGACTCCCGGCTCGATGGTCTTCACACCGCCGACCACGCCGGTGACGGATCTCGCGGATTACTCGCAATGGTGGAGTTGGGTCCATGGCGCTGATTGGCGCCATCCCGAAGGTCCCGGCAGCGACATCGCCACCCGCGCCGAGCATCCGGTGGTGCAGGTCTCATGGGACGACGCGGTGGCCTATGCTACCTGGGCCGGCAAGCGTCTGCCGACCGAGGCCGAATGGGAATACGCCGCTCGCGGCGGGCTGGCCGGCAAACGCTACACCTGGGGCGATGAGACCATCAGCGACACCGACGGCACGCGCGTCAACACCTGGCAGGGGACCTTTCCTACGACCAATCTGAAGGCTGATGGTTTTGGCTCGACCTCGCTGGTGGCGACCTATCCGGCCAACGGCTACGGGCTGCACGACATGGCCGGTAACGTTTGGGAGTGGTGCAGCGACTGGTACCGCGCCGACGCCTATCTTGCCGGCGCCAATGCACTCAGCATCAATCCGCTCGGCCCTGAAAAGCCGTGGGATCCCGATGAGCCCGAGGCCCTCAAGCGTGTCACCCGCGGCGGCTCGTTCCTCTGCCATGTTTCGTACTGCGAAAGCTACCGCACCGCCGCCCGACGCGGCACCGCCTATGATTCCGGCGCCTCGCACATCGGTTTCCGCTGCGTGAAGAGACCCGAAAGAAAGCCATGAACAAATTCATCATCCTGCTGGTGTTGGTTACCGCGCTTGGCGCGGCTGAGATCGACACCCCAAAGCCCGTCCCGGCGCCGCCAGTTGCGCCTGACGCCACGCAGCCAGCCCCTGCTCAGGTGCCCCCAGCAGCGACCACAAACGTCAGCACCCCGGCGGTTCCAGCCAAACGCGCTTGCGGTTGCGATGCCGCGGGCGGGCGGGCGGCGTTGCTCGCGCGACCTGCACCCACCACTTCGACTCCCGTTGCTTCCCCGTCTCCCTGACGGCCACCATCACGAAAGGATCCTATGCGCTTCCTCCATCGTCTCGCCTTCGCGCTCGTCGCGTTCGGCGCCGTGCTCAGCGCCGCTGAGCCGGCAGTCAAGAAACCCAACATCCTGGTGATCTGGGGTGACGACATCGGCAACCAGAACATCAGCTTCAACAGCCGCGGCATGATGGGCTACCAAACGCCGAACATCGACCGCATCGCCAAAGAGGGTGTATCGTTCACCGATTACTATGCGCAGCAGAGCTGCACGGCAGGTCGTGCCGCATTCATCGGCGGCTCTGTCCCGTTGCGCAACGGCATGCTCAAAGTCGGCTTGCCCGGCGCAAAAGAAGGCTGGCAGAAGACTGACGTGACCATGGCCACCGTCCTGAAGAGCCAGGGCTATGCCACCGGTCAGTTCGGCAAGAATCACCAAGGCGACCGTGACGAGCATCTGCCGACGATGCACGGCTTCGACGAGTTTCTCGGCAACCTGTACCACCTTAATGCCGAAGAAGAGCCAGAGAATCTCGACTACCCGAAGGATCCCGAATTCCGCAAAAAGTACGGTCCCCGCGGCGTGCTGAAGTGTAAGGCTGACGGCAAGGGCGGCCAAACGATCGAAAACACCGGTCCGCTGACCAAGAAGCGCATGGAAACCATCGATGATGAAACCATCGCCGCCGCGAAGGATTTCATCACCCGTCAGGCAAAGGCCGGCCAGCCGTTCTTTTGCTGGTGGAATGGTACGCGCATGCATTTTCGCACCCATGTCAAAGCTGAGCACAAGGGCATCTCAGGCCAGGACGAATACAGCGACGGCATGGTCGAACACGACCTGCAGGTTGGCGAACTGCTCAAGGTCATCGACGACCTCGGCCTCGCGGACAACACCATTGTGCAGTATTCCACTGATAATGGTGTGCACTACAACACTTGGCCCGATGCCGGCACCACGCAGTTCCGCAGTGAAAAGAACACCAACTGGGAAGGCGCCTACCGCGTCTCGTGCTTCGCACGTTGGCCCGGCCATTTTCTGGCCGGAACCACCCTCAATGGCATCGTTGCGCACGAAGACTGGCTGACCACCTTCGCCGCAGTCGCCGGTGCGCCGGACATCAAGGAAAAGCTCCTCGTCGGTGTGGAGCTCAACGGACGCACTTACAAGAACCACCTCGATAGCTATAACCAACTCGACTACTTGAGCGGCAAAGCGAAAGAGTCGCCGCGCAAAGAGTTCATCTATGTGAACGATGTCGGCGAGATCGTCGCGGCCCGCGTAGGCGACTGGAAGGTCGTCTACATGGAAAATCGCGCCGAAACGGTAGCCCTCTGGCGCGAGCCGTTTGTCGAACTGCGCGCCCCGCTGCTGTTCAACCTGCGCCGCGATCCACTGGAAAAGGCCCAGCACAATGCGCAGACCTACAATGACTGGTGGCTCGATCGCGTGTTCCTGATCACGCCAGCCACGGACATCGTCGGAAAGTTCCTCAAGACCATGATCGAGTACCCGCCCAGCCAGACGGCAGGGTCTTTCAATTTGAGCAAGATGCAGCAGCAAATCGAAGAGATGTCTAAGGCCAGCAAGTAACTGAGCTTCGTTGAGCAAGCACTGCACCCGCCGTCGCCTGACGGCGGGTGCAGTTTTGGTATCAGCGACCGTTTCATTTAACAGGAGCCAACCGCAGCGACGGCAGTGCATGCCGCTCATCGGTCTCGCATTAACCGTCGCTCCGATTTTCCCCTGTGCACTTGCTGACGATTATCCTCAGGAAGACCGATCCGTGAAACAGACCCTCATCGCCGTCGCACTCTTCATCGTGCTGGCATTCACCACCATGGCGCAGGCCGCCGACCCGTTGCCATCGTGGAATGACGGCCCGGCCAAACAGTCCATCATCGCTTTCGTCGAGAAGGTGACCAAGCCCGGTTCGCCCGACTTCCTGCCAATCCCCGAACGTATCGCGGTGTTCGATAACGACGGTACGCTGTGGAGCGAACAGCCGGTGCCGGTTCAATTCTACTTTGTGGCTGACCGCGTGAAGGCGCTCGCGCCGCAGCACCCCGAGTGGAAGGACAAGGAACCGTTTGCCTCGATCCTCAAGGGCGATCTGGAGGCCGCGCTCGAAAGCAGCGGCGACCATGGATTGATGGAGCTCTTCATGGCCACGCACACCGGCATGACCACCGACGAATTTGCGCAGCTGGTCAAGGACTGGATCGCGACCGCGAAGCATCCGACCACCGGCAAGCGCTTCCTCGACATGACCTATCAGCCGATGCTTGAAGTGCTCGCTTACTTGCGCACGAACGGCTTCAAAAACTTCATCGTCTCCGGTGGCGGCATCGAGTTCATGCGCGTGTGGACGGAAGCGGCCTACGGCATCCCGCCGGAACAGGTCGTCGGCAGCAGCATGAAGACGAAATTCGAACTGCGCGACGGCAAGGCTGTACTCGTGCGCCTGCCGGCGCTGAACTTCAACGACGACAAGGCCGACAAGCCCGTTGGCATCAACCAGCACATCGGTCGCCGGCCGATCGCCGCCTTCGGCAATTCCGTCGGCGACCAGCAGATGCTGGAATATACGCACAGCGGCAGTGGCGCACGGTTCGAATTGCTCGTGCTGCATGATGATGCGAAGCGTGAGTTTGCTTACGGTCCTGCGCGCGGGTTACCTGACGTCAAATATGGTTACTTTACATCTGCACTAGAGGACCACGCCAAGAAGGACGGCTGGACCGTGGTCAGCATGAAGGACGATTGGAAGCTGGTCTTCCCGTCTGAGATCACCGCCATCGACATCCTGCTCCAGCCGGACGCGACGATGCTCAAGCACGCCGCGGCCGACAACGCCCGCCTGCTGAAAGACTACCCGAAAAGCTTCGCCCTCGACGCCGAGCACACGCCGCACATCACGATGATCCAGTGCTTCGTTCGCACGGCTGACCTCGACAAGCTCTATGCCGCCGTAGAGAAGGTTCTGGCTGCAGCCGACGTGAACGAGATGAAGCTGGAAGCTTTTAAGCGCTATTACATCCCCGCTGGTGGCGGGCTGGGAGTCGCCGGCATCTGCGCCAAGCCAACGCCGGAGATCCTCAAGCTGCAAGCGGACATCATTGCCGCCGCGGCCCCGTTCAATCTGAGGAGCGGACCCATCGGCGCATTTACCGCAGCCCACGATGATCCGACGATCGACGCGGCCATCATTCAATACGTGTCCACATTCGAGCAAATCGGAGCTGGCGAGAAATTCAATCCGCACGTCAGCACCGGCAACGGGCCGACGGCGTATCTCGATCAGATGATCGCTGAGCCGTTCGCGTCGTTTACCTTTTCACCAGCAGGTGCGGCGGTCTATCAACTAGGTCCATTCGGAACGGCAGTCAAGGAACTCAAAACTTGGATTCTGAAGTAACCGTTTGAGTCCCCGTCTTAATGGCATGTGACCCTTTGATCTGAACCTCAGCTCTCCTAGGAGCCTGTCGGGAATAGATTCGGTCGGCTGACTCGGTCTCGTCCGGCATCTCCGGCGTTGGCAAAACGGTCAGATAGCTCCCGCTATCCGCCCGCTTTGCCGC
>JBIILZ010000128.1:0-10255 GCA_044338255.1 Planctomycetota bacterium
GCATAGGTCAGAGGCGCATCAGCAACCCAGCCAGCAAACAAACCACTCGCCTGAATAAATTGAGCGAAAGGAACGATGCCACCAAGGTGACTGACCTCGGCATCGGCATCGTAGGTGACATGAAAAACACCGCCTGGCGTCTGCACGACAAACGTGTCGTTCTGACCTTTCAGTCCGGCAGACGGAGACTCACCCTGCGGGTGAAGAATATCATCGAGCGTAGGAACTGGCAGCATGCTGACAGCACCGCACTTACCGACGATTAGCCAAGCGAGCTATCGCCGGCTTTAGGTTAAAGGAAACGGCGTTGGCCATACAGAGGGCTGGGCATGGATACCGTCACGCGGAATCCTTTGGCATTGCCATTATGTTCTTCTGTGGGGGATTGGACATGGCTCCGAAGTGAGCATACCCACTGGAAAGAGTGAGCATACCCACTGGAAAGTCGGTAGAGCCGTAATAGTGTGCAAGGCTACTTTTTAACGATTTTCGGACTGTCTTTTAAAACACATAAACCCCGGCAGAGCCGAGGTTTATGATTGGTGCCCAGGAGAGGAATTGAACCTCCGACCTTCGCTTTACGAAAGCGCTGCTCTACCGCTGAGCTACCCGGGCGGGCAGGGGGTGAGACGGTAAGTCAAAGCCAGGAAACGCAACCAGGGAAGAGCTGCAATGCCTGCGGCCTGGGACTCTGTCGGGCCGGACCGTGGGCCGGACGAGTCCGACGGGGTCACTTGCGATCGGGCTCGACGCGCTTGGTGGGGATATGGTAGGCTGCCGTGCGCGTGTTGCTGGCCGAGTCGAAGACCACGCTCTTGTTGGCGCTGCCGCTCTCGTCGTTTTCGTGGTAATCCTCG
The DNA here is from genome assembly GCA_044338255.1 of Planctomycetota bacterium. GTDB lineage: Bacteria > Planctomycetota > UBA11346 > UBA11346 > UBA11346 > CAIUVD01. The sequence goes on from JBIILZ010000128.1 coordinate 858, forward strand.
ATTTGCCGTGCGTGCCAGATGGCCTGGCTTGAGAGGAACACCGCCCGCGCGCGCTGGCGATGGGTACGCTGCTGCGGACGCGGGCCGTGCTTCGACAACGAGAGAGCGAGCATGCCTTCGTGCAGCGGCATGCCCAACTGCACCGCCATCACCCGGCCTTTTTCCCAGGCGATCCAAGCTTCCGGCTGACGGGCACGAAGGAAGAAATGATGGCCCCGGAACCACCAGGCGAAAGGCCAACCGATGGCATAGAGTCCGGACCAGCTGGCGAGGATCTTCCAGCGCTCCTGCGCGAGTCGCGGCAGGTCTCCAACCGGGTCGCCATGCTGAAGGGCCTCGTGCCAGCGGGCGATGATCAGCTCGGCCGGGGCCTCGATCAATTGCGCGCACGGCGACGGGATCGCCGTCACCCCCACCATCAGCTCACGCAACAACACATCTTCGCGCGCGGCAGATTCGAGATCGCCCTCGCGCAGATGGACCAGCAGCAGGCTGGCCGCCACCAGGGCCCGCGCCAGGCGGTCATCGGGGGCCGCCAACTGGCGCGCCCGCTCCAAGGTAGCACGCGCCTCGGCGAAACGCCCCAACTGGATCAAGGCGCGCGCCAATCCGCAACGGAAGCCGGGTTGATGCCCATGGCTGTGATGGCGGATGGCTTCGAGGGCTTCGCGGTTGACCTCGTACATGCGCTGCACGTCGCCCATGTAGCCATAGCAGACGCCCTCGATAGTCAGCGCCTGCCCCTGGCCGAGACTATACTCGGCCTTCTCGGCATGGCTGCGCGCCTGCCGCAGGCAGGCGATGGTCTCGGCGAAGCGTGCGGCCCCCAGAAAACTCACCGCTTCCATGACCAGGACATCGACGAGGCCCACAGGGTCGTGCGCCGCCAGGGAACGCGTGCGCTGGAAATAGCCATGAGCGATGTGCCAGCGTCCGGCGACCGCCGCCGAACAGGCGAGGATGCCGTGCGCATAGGTGAGCGGTTTGCCGCCGGCTTCGGAAAGGTTGGTGGCGCGCAAGGCGCACACCAGCACGGCGATGCCATCACCGGCATAGATATGCAGACGTGAGAGCAGATCCCAGGTACGGGCCACCAGCAAGCTCTGCGTACGCCGGCGCTGGCTGAGATGCCAGGCCAACGAGCCGCCCGGCAGACGATGCAGGAACTGCACGAGCAGATTGCCGATGAGCACCGGCAGACGGCCGAGCAGGCTTGCCGGCAGCGGCCGGGCGGCGCTGCGCAAGACCTCTTGCAGGTGTTTGAGCGCCGCCGGGAAATCACCGGCGCGGAAGGCCGCATCGCCGGCCAGGAAGCGGATCCGCAAGGCGGCGGTGGCATCGATGATGGGCTGCAATTCCTGGGGATGGCAACGCAGTAGTTCGAGGACCCGTTCATGGAAGGTCAACGCCGGGCGATAGGCGCCGACATTCAAGGCGACCTCACCGGCACGGGCCGCCCAGCGGCATTCCTCGACGATGTTCTCGGCGTGGCGCCAATGATAGGTGAGTTCGGCGGCACTGTCGTTCGCGTTGGCATTAGAGTTAGCGGATGCGACCCGCGAGAGGACCTCGGCGATATGCCCGTGCAGCTCGCGCTGGCGCATGGGCTCGATGACCTCGATGAGCGCGCTGCGCAACTGCTCGTGGATAAACGACCACGCGCCGGCGCGGCTTTCGAGCAGCGACTGCTCCGTGGCGCGATGCAGGAATCCGCTCCAATCAGCGCTCGGCACGAGCATCGACAATAGCGTCAGATTGAGGTCACGACCGGCGATGGCGGCGTATTCCACCAGCCGGCGGTCCTCCGCCGACAGACGATGCAACCGGCGTGCGACCACCGCCCGCATGCCCCCGACCAGAAGTTGATCGGGGATCGGTGCCGACTCGACCTTGTCCCAGCCACCGGCGCGCTCGACCAGGGCGCGCAGGACTTCGACGGCGAAGAACGGATTGCCCTCTGATTCGCGAATGACCAGTTCGACCAGGGCCCGCGAGCGCCCGGCCTGGCCGATGGTGCCAGCGGCGAGCTCCTCGAGCGCACGTGCATCGAGGGCCTTGAGCGTGGTCACCGTGCCTACACCGGAGCGACCGATGATGTCCTCGACCTCTTCAGCACGAGCCGAACCGAGCAACAGCAGCGGCAGCTCATTGGTGGCATTGGCGATGACCGCAAACAAGTCGATGGATTCCGGTCCCGCCCAATGCAGATCCTCGATCACCAGGACCACCGTCCGCCCCTGATAGCGGAGAAGGTTGGTGATCACCGTCGCCAGGCGCGCCAGGGTCCCACCGGCATCGAGCTCGGGAAGGGCCGGCACCGTCCGTCCGAGCAGCAGCTCGATATCCGGCACCAGCGGACGAAGTACCGCCGCCGCGTGATCATCGGGCTCCTGCTCAAGGGCCAGAAGCCGCAGGACCGCCCGCCAGGGCGCGAACGGCAGGGCGCCTTCCGGTGCGCTGCGTCCCGAGACCACCAGGGCTCCACGCACCAGGGCGACCGCGCGCAGCTCTTCGATCAGCCGGGTCTTGCCCGAGCCGACCATGCCCAAGACCATCCGTGAGCGGCCGTTGCCGTCGAGCGCCGCCACCAGATCGAGAATGAGTTCGCCCAGTTCGCGATCGCGCCCGACCAGCGGCGCCGCGCGTGCAAAGCCATCGCGACCGGCGACCGTCGCCGCCATCCGTCGAGAAGGGATTCCCTCCGCTGCTGATGCCGGCCGCGTTTCGGCGGCCAACAAGGCATCGAGCAGGGCGAGGATGGCGGCGTGATCCTGGGGCCGCTCGGCAGGATTCTTGGCCAGCAGTTGGCGTAGCAGGCTGCCCAGGCCATCGCCGAATTCGGCGGCAGTGAAATCGGGAACCTGGGTGCGGATGGCATGGCCCAGCGAATTGCGGCTGGAGGAGCGGAAGGCGCTGCGCCCGGTGAGAATCTCATAGGCCAGTAGGCCGGCGGCGTACAGATCGCTGCGTTCGCTGGGCAGAGCACCATCGAGCAGTTCCGGGGCGAGGTACTGCAGCGTCCCGGCGAGCGCTTCGACCTGGGCCGCTTCGGTAGCGGTGATCGACAAGCCGAAATCGACGATGTAAACGTGTTCGCCAACCACCAGAACGTTGCTCGGCTTGAGATCGCGATGGAGCACGCCCCGGCGATGCAGATAGGCTAGGCCATCGAACAGCTGGCGGATGAAGCGCCGCCGTCCAGCCCGGTTCTGCTTGAGCGCTGCAAGCGTGACGTTGCAGCCACCGGCGAGCAGGCGCATGGCGAAGAACGGCCAGCCTTGATTGTCGAGGCCGTAGTCGAGGACGCCGATGACGTGCGGATGATGGAGGCTCGCCAGCAGGCGGAATTCCTGGGTCAGTCGCAGAGTTTCATTGACGACCTCGGTCTTGACCCGTAGGCGCATCGGGCGGATGCGCTTGAGGGCGACGGCCTGATTGGTCAGACGATCATGCGCCTGCCAGACCTCACCCATGCCGCCACGACCGAGCATTGCCCCGACGACATAACGCCGACCGACGTTGGGCTTAGGCAGCTCGATGGCGGCGGCAGAGAGAGTGGCGGCGGGTAGTACGGACATCGACCTTAGCGCCAGTATGCGCTGCCTCCGGCAGGGCGCAAAGTCGTGTTATGGTGGGAGTTTGCATGCGAAATGTCCATAATTCCTGTGGATCACAGTGGAAAGCGCTTCCATTAACTTCCATGCGGCTTGATTTCCGCACCCGCACCCGCCTGCAGCGGTTGCCCTTCGAGGATCTCATCCATGCCTGCCCCGATCACCGTCCAGCTCCCTTGAACAGTCACCGGCCCTGAACCTTGAGATCGATACGTATTGGGCGGCAAACTACGCTACCGAAAATCCCGCGAGCGAGATAGTCGCGCTGCTCAAGAACCGCAGCATCCATCTGCACCTCAAGGACGACACAGGCCGACAGGATTTCAAGGCTCTCGTCGCCGCCACCGCCGCCGACCCGGCCGTCCTCACGTGGTGCGTGGTCGAACTGGACAATTGCGAGACCGACATGCTGCAGGCGGTCATCGACAGCTATCGCTACCTCGTTGGCAACGGCCTGGTCCTCGGCAACAAGTAAACTCGATTGCCAAGCGTCGGTCATGGAGAGCATCAGCTACCATGACCGACGTCTTCACTCTCGCCGAACTTCTCACCCGTCACGGACAAGGCCATCTTCTGGCCGGCATCGAGCAACTGCCGGCGGCCGAACGCAGCGCCTTCTTAGCACGGCTCGCCGACATCGATTGGGAAGAACTGCAGCATCACAGTTCGCCGCCGGCGAGCGGGGCTGTCGATAAAAGCAGGGTCATCGATTTCAATGAACGGGCTCAGCGCCGGGCCGAACTCGAGCGCATCGGCGAAGCCGCCTATCGTGCCGGCGAAGTCGCGGTGCTGATGGTCGCCGGCGGCCAGGGCACACGCCTCGGTACGAGCGCCCCCAAGGGCTGCTTTTCGGTGGCCCCGCATTCCGGGAAAAGCATCTACCAGCTGCAGGCGGAAAAGGTCCTCAGCCTCTCGCGACGCATCGGCCATGACGTCCCCTTCTTAGTCATGACCTCGCCCATGACCGACGGCGAAACCCGCGATTTCTTCAACGTCAACGGATTATTCGGCCTCAAGCCGGAGCAGGTTCGATTCTTCAGCCAGGGCACCGTCCCCAGCCTCGACCAGCAGGGTCGGGCGCTGATGAGCGGCCCCGGGCGCCTGCTCGAAAATCCCGATGGCCACGGCGGCTGTTTCACCGCCCTGGTGAAGTCCGGCAACCTCGCCCGCCTGCGCCGCGAAGGTGTAGCCCAGATCATCTACATCCAGGTCGACAACATCCTCGTGCCCGTCGATGACGTGGACCTCGTGGGCGTCGCCACCAGCGAAAACGCCGATGTCGTGACCAAGGTCCTCGAGAAGGTCAGCCCCGATGAAAAAGTCGGTCATCTGGTCCACGTCGACGGCCATGATGTGATCGTCGAATACACCGAGGTCACCCCCGAGCAGGCTCGCTCACGCGATGCCCAGGGCGAACTGATCTATCGCTGGGGCTCACCGGCGATGCACTGCTGGAGTGTGGCCTTCCTCGGACGCCTCGCCGATCAGCAGTACAAGATCCCCCTGCATCGCAGCAGCAAGCCGCTGAAGGCCTGGGTCGACGGGCAGATCCAGGAAGTCAAAGGATGGAAGAGTGAACGCTTCATCTTCGACCTCATTCCCGAAGCCAGGATCAGCCTCGGTCTGGCGATCAACCGCGACGATGAATTCGCGCCGGTGAAGAACAAGGAAGGCACCGACAGCCCGGCGACGGCAGTGGCCATGGCCCATCAGCAGTACTGCCGTTGGCTGCAGGCCGGTGGCGTGAGCCTGAACCTGCCGCCGTCGGCGCAGATCGAGATCAGCCCGCTGTTCGCCGCCACCCAGGCGCAATTCCTCGGCAAGTGGGATCGCCGCGTCACGACCTTGAGCGGCGACTACTACCTCGAAGAGGACCGCTCGGCCGCCAACGCCCGCTGATCTTAGCGGAAAGCGGAGGAAAGCAGCGAAAAGCAGCGATCAGCGCAAAAGCCGCTGATGCTCGTCCTGAGCGAAGCGATCGGTCATGCCGGCGATGTAATCCGCCACCACCCGCTGCACGCCGGTGATCTCGATGCGTTGCGCGAAATCCGGTGGCAAGGTATCGGGATTGTCGGTGAAGAAGCCGTACAATTCACGGAGGATGCGCTTCGCCCGGTGAAAGGTCTGATTGACCCGGTGATGGCGATAGAGGTTCGCGAACAGCCACGCTTCCAGGACTTCTTTGGCCTCGCGCAAGCTCGGCGCTAAAGAGATCAGCGGCTCGGGACAGCCGCGGACGTCGGCGACCGTGCGGATGTTCCTGGCCTGCAGACTGGCTGAGGAATATTCGACGAGTCCCACTACCAAGCTGTCGAGCATCCGGCGCACGGCGCGATCGATCAGCAGGCGCTCAGGAGTCGCCCGCGGCGAGGATTCGACGGCCTCGGCCCAAGCTCCCGCCCACAGCGGAATTTCGGCGAGACCGTGGCGATCAATCAAGCCGGCGCGCAGGCCGTCATCGACATCGTGGCAATCATAGGCGATCGAGTCCATCTCATCGACCAGCTGGGCTTCGAGCAACGGCGCTTCCTGAGGCGAAAACCGCTCCGGAACCTTTGAACGATCATAGTGTGCGGAATGCTTGATGATGCTTTCGCGGACTTCGTAGGTCAGGTTCAAACCGGGAAATTCGGGATAGCAGATCTCGAGCTGGTCGACGATGCGCAATCCTTGCTTGTTATGTTCGAAGCCGCCGTGGCCCTGCAGCAGCTCATCGAGCAACGTCTCGCCCTGATGACCGAAAGGCGGATGACCGACATCGTGGACCAGGGCGATGCACTCGACGAGGTCTTCGTTGAGCTGCAGGCGGCGGGCCGCCGAGCGCGCCAACTGCACGACCTCGATGGTGTGGGTCAAGCGGCTGCGGAAATGGTCACCATGATCAGCGGTGAACACCTGGGTCTTGTGCTGCAGCCGGCGGAAGGCCCGGCTGTGCACGATGCGATCGCGATCGCGGGTGAACTCGTCGCGATCAGGATCATGGCGATGATCGTAAACCCGACCACGGCTCTCGCTGGTGGCTAGAGCATAAGTGGCCAGCGAGTAAGTGGCCAGCGCGTGAGGTTCACGCATCATCGCACGCTCTCGGCCCAGCGCAGAAACGCGCCGGGATCGGGACTCTTGAAAAAAGCATTGCCGCAGACCAGGCGGGTCGCGCCATCGGCAACCACCAGGGGCACCGTTTCACGGTTGATGCCGCCATCGACCTGGATCGGCAACTGCGGAAATGCCGCGCGTGCCGCGCGGATGAAGCGTCGCACCTGGGGAATAAAAGATTGTCCGCCGAAACCCGGATAGACGGTCATGAACATCACCAGATCAACGTGCGGAAAATGCTTGAACCATAATTCCGGATCGGTGTCGGGATTGAAGGCCAGACCGACATCGGCGCCGGTGGCGCGCACGCGGGCGATGGCTTCGCTCATCAGCCGTGGTCCGACGGCCTCGACATGGATGGTCAGGGCATCCGCGCCGGCACTGCGGAAATCATCGATATAGCGCAAGGGATCGGTCATCATCAGATGCACATCCAGGTGCAGGCTGGTGACCCGGCGGATGGCCTCGACGATGAAAGGCCCAAAGGTCAGGTTGGGCACGAAATGCCCATCCATCACGTCGAGGTGCAGGCTGGTGGCCCCGGCCGCCTGGCAGTGCGCGAGCTCCTCAGCCAGACGTGTGAAATCCGCCGACAGCAGGCTGGGCAGGACGGTAATCGGCTGGCTGGGATTGGCGGTCATGATGGCTGCCAGCATGGGCGCACCTTGCCCCTTGGAAAGCGCATCGACGGCTGATCCTGCAGGCCCATGCCGCGTTGGCCGTTGTTGGTTTTATTGGCGATCCTTTGCACCGGCGGCCTCCTCGGCCTGCGTCCGTCGGCGCACCGCCCCTCCAGCCTCATCGAATGGGCCACGGCCAGCGATGCCGATCGCACGGCCATCGAAGATCGCCTGCTGCCACCACTGGCGCGCACCCACTCCGGCGAACTGCGGATCCTCGGCACTGATCAGCTCGGGCGCCCCCTGGCCTTGCGCTTATGCCTGGCCCTGGGCACCAGCCTGGCGATCGCCGGCATCGGGGCGTTGGTCGCGGTCGCCCTCGGCACCACCGTCGGCACCACCGCCGCCATGGCCGGCGGGCGGATCGACAATCTGCTGATGCGCAGTGCCGAAGTCACCGCCGGCATGCCCGCCATCCTGGTCATCATGGTCCTCGTCGCGGCCTTGAAGCCGTGGGGCTTATGGGTGCTCTTCGCGGCCATGGGGCTGCTCTTCTGGCAAGGCATCGCGCGCGTGGTCCGGGCCAGGGTCCTGCGACTGCGCGGCGAATTGTATGTCGAGGCGGCGATCGTCATGGGTGCCGGGCGCTGGCATCGGCTGTGGCATCATATCCTGCCCGGGGCGTGGCCGACCGTCCTCACCTACGGCTCGCTACTATTGCCCAAGCTGATCCTACTGGAAAGCCTGCTCGCCTACCTCGGTGTCGGCGCCGGCTCAGCGCATAGTTTCGGGCGCATCATCAGTGGTGTGACCGCGACCCTGACGCCCCTCTCGCTGTCGTGGTGGCCGGTCATCGTGCCCTGCACCGCCTTGGCCTTGTTTGTGCTGATCCTCAATCTGACCCTGGATGCCAGTGTCGATGCCTTGGCGGGTCATTAACCGACTTCCACCCATCGATGGGTATCTGCCTGGGTTGCGACCGGCATCCTCACCACTACGGTTCCCTTATCGTCCTCAAGGAGTTTCATCATGGCCAAAGAATTTACCGACGCCAATTTCGCCACCGACGTCATCGCCTCTGACAAGCTGGTGCTCGTCGATTTCTGGGCCCCATGGTGCGGTCCCTGCAAAATGATCGGCCCGGTCATCGAAAAGCTCTCGACCGAACTGGCCGCCAACGTGTCGATCGGCAAGCTCAACGTCGATGACAATCCGGCCACCGCCCAGGAATACGGAGTGCAGTCGATCCCTACCCTGCTGCTCTTCAAAGGCGGCAAGGTCGTCGGCACGACCATGGGCTTCCAGCCCGAGCCGAAGCTGCGCGCGTTCATCGATCAGCACAAGTAAGCTGACTTTTTCGCGCCTACACTCCAACGCCTCGGCCATCTGGCCGGGGCGTTGGCATTGGTTCATGCCGCGGCCGTCATGTGCACGGTGCTTTGCGCCCATTGCCGGCGAACCTCGGCCAGGGCTGGCTCCAATTCCGTGAGCAGGTCGAATTTTCCGCACTCCAAGGACACCTGCTGGTCATAACCCCCGGCGCGCAAGGCGGCAAACCACGGGCGGAAATCGTCACCGGCGACGCCGGCGGCGGTGCGCTCGGCTTTCTCGCTCGGCAATATGCACATGCGCCAACAGGTCGCAGACCGCGGCGAGATCGGCCGGCGTCTCCTCGGCGCGGGCCATATGGAAGAGATCGGCGAGCAGACGGATCGCAGGAGCATCGATGGCACGGACGATGTCGGCACCCTCGCGGACGCTGTTGATGAAATTGCATTCTCCAGGATTCGAGGGCTCGACTACCACCTGCAGATGACGCCGCCAACGTCCTCTATGGCGTCGTCGACGGCCGCCACCTCGATAGGCGGCCCATCATCTTCACCACCAACAGAAGCCTCGACCAATGGGGCCAGGTGCTCCACGAAGATCACCTCGCCGAAGCCATCCTCGACCGCGTCCTCGAACGTGGCCGACTCCTTCCCCTGACCGGACCATCCTACCGCACCCGTCACCTCGACCCGGAGTCTCATCCCCCGGAATCTCACAACCCCCAGCCTGCTGGCGGGCA
>JBIILZ010000129.1:0-10245 GCA_044338255.1 Planctomycetota bacterium
GGCCGCCATTTTTGCCCCATTGATCGCTGCGCGGGCTGGGCCACAGCCTCTCGTATAGGCAACACATGAACTAAAGAGCCTCGTTACTTCGCTCGTTCTACGAGTGGGGAAGTGCGTTTTTGAGGTTTAACAAGACGACCCAGGACTGAGGTCCTGGGTCGTCTTGTTTCTCCTGCTGGAAACGCTCGTTTATTTCACGATTCGTGCCCAACCACCCAGGCCGGTGGAGGTAACGCCATTCGGTGTAAACGGAGGAGTGCCCTCGTCGGTCAACAGATCACGATTGAACCTTAAGACTCGATCAGGACTGCTGTAGACGCTCGGGACGGAACCGCTGAGCGGACCACTGGCGGTACCGTTACCCCCCCAAGTGGTCAGCGCATTCCAGCCCATAGTTCCAAACGGATTACGACCCGCCGTGCGTGGACCATCCAAAAGGAAGGCATCTGTGTAACGACGACTGTCGATGACCACCAGACTACCCGTATAATCCATAGTCGCGGCAGGAATGTCAACCGTCGCAGCTCCAACATCCGTTGATGAAGGGCCCCACTTTTCGAGATATTGCATGGTGTCGATGAAGGGCGCACCCTGTCCTTCAAGAACACGTGCGGCCGTGGTGGGCTGATTATTCGTGATCATGGCCGCAACATAGCTTGTGGTTGTCGCCTGAACTGCCGTCGCAGTGGGATTCAACAGGATCGGTGGCAGATAATTACTCGCAGTAAGCGCCGATGAATAACGGACAAAACCTTTGAGCCGAGACGTATCAGCTCGGGGAAGAACGGGGCTGGGGACGGTGACCGTGCTGACCGTGGTGGTTGCGGGGGGTGGGACCTGCGGGCCGGAAAATGCGGTAGTTACACTGGTAATGCCGTAAGCCGTGGTGGTCGTGGTCTTCGTGGTGTACGTATTATAAGCGATAGTGGTGATGGTCGCGCTTGGCCCGAACGCGTTGGAAAGATAGGTGATTTGATCACCGACGACCGCGAGCGGTGTATTTTTGGGGGTGTTTGTACTGGCGCCACCGACGCGAACCGCCGTCTTGACGGTATTCAAATCGCCTTGGATGAATAATTGATTGGGGGTGACGATCGTCGTTTTCCCGCTTCCGAAAGCGTCTCCTGCCGTCACACCCCAGGTGATCGCCGCGCCATTGAGCAAACGCACTCCATGATGAAAATGCTGCGGCTTGAATGGTGGCGCTGCCGAGATGTCGTTACCTGGACCATAACCGATCGCATAAGGCTGCAATTTATGAATGTTAGAATGGAGCATGGACGCACCCGCCATGTTGGCCGCGGTAAGCATGGATGCAGCTCCGGTATTGGCAGCAGTATTCGGCAGCCCTGAAGCGGGATTGGCCGAGAATGGATTCGCAGAACCCGGGGTTGGATTCCATGGATAACGGTTGGTACGCGCCGCGTAGATCAGCCCATTGAAGGATTGGGAAAGTGATGGGCCTGTTTTTGCCAGACGAGCGGCCGTGATCGAGGGATTTAGCGCCTGGGTCAAGTCTGTGTTTAGAAGATATGCCTGGATTTGCCCCATATCCAAGGTCAAGAACGTCGAGCGAGCCCACAATTGTCGATTTTCAGTGGCGAATTGGCTATAAACGGGACCGGCAGTCGGCGTCCTATCTTTTTCCGTACCATCCTCCCACCACCGCGATTGGCTCCAGAATTCCCGGGGGTTCACGTAACCCTCCTCGGTGGCTGTACGGCCATTGAACACCGTGTCCTGATACGTGAAGAAATCCTGAGTGATATCGTTAGCCCCCCAGAAGACCTGATATTGGCTGGCGAGATATGCGCTCATGGCATTGCGACCGGGAAAGATGACATCCCATACATTCTCATCGAAGACCCCGCTGATCGATCCCGGATCGGCACTACCAACCTCGAGATTGGTAAATAATGCCGTGGCCGGAATCGTCATGCTGCCGCTTTGCAGACATGGCCCCATCAGCAGATCGCCGCTCCATCCCGTGATATCAGCCGTGAGTGGATTACCGCTGACATCTGTCACCGGAACGTAGGTGGGCGTGAAAGTCGAACCCGCGGCTGGCGCAGGAGCGAGAGAATAATTGAAGGTCACGATATCACGGCCTGCAACCACAGTCTTCTCTAATTGTAGCCAAATTTCCTGTCTATCGTCAGAAGTCGGCAATACCGCCGGCTGATCATCCGTGAAGCGTGGGGTACCCACGATACTCTGAAGCGCTGTCGGAAACAGGGCAGGAGCCGCAGGATGTCCTTGGTTTACCCACATATTGGGGGCGAACGATCCGGTTACAGGCGGAGTCAAGCCGGCAGTGGTCCACGCAGTGAGCCAAGGAACATTTTTAGCGACGTTGGTCAGCGTCTGGGTCGCAGGCGTGGTCCAATTCGCATTGGCGGGATCGAACCAAATGCCACTTGAAGTGATCCAGCTATTCACAGAGACATCCAGAGTCAGGGCGGTGTTGGCAATGGCGAATGTGTAACTGCCCGGGAATGGGTTAGCAATCACTGCCGGGTTGGGCACGGTGGCGGGGACTACGGTTCCGCTCGTATCCGGTGGATTGGCCGGGGCTGTCGGTGCCGGGGCCGCAGTCCAATCATTGCGACCATTCCAGGTCAGAGCATTCAACCGTGCGACAATAAATGCCAAATCATGACCTGAGGCAGGGTCATTCTCGGAATAAACCGAATTAGCATAGTGACGTCTGCTCGCGCTCAAAAGCGGACTGGTGTTACTTCTGGGTCTAGAGTATAGCTGCGGGGTGGAAGTGAGGCTCGTGGCACTCGCATAAATGCCATTTCCGATTCCGTACGAAGGCAGTGTTGTCGTCGTCGTCGTCGAGTTGTTCGGACCATAGATGTTGGCGATACCATTCATAGTCGTCGGAAAATTCGCATTGCCGTTGGTATTGGTCCATTTCACCGTCTGATGAATCCATGCCGTTTTTGTTGCGACATACTTGCCCGTCACCGTCCAATCAATAGATGGAGTAGATTCATCGGCACTGACAAAGCCGTAAGTGATGGTCACCGGACGTCCGTCAATCGAGACCGTGGCGGTGCGCGGAGTGACCGGCGTCGAACTGGTGGGGATGAAGGACGGACCGCTAGAAGTGTATGTTGGAGCGCCAACCGTATACGATGCGGTCACTTTAGCTGCGCGTGTTATGATGTGATTTGTCGTCACACCATTCATAGTGGACGGCCCGGTGTGCGGAGTGACCGTATTCATGATTCCCGTCGCCGGTACAGCCACACCATCCAGAGTTGCCCCCGTGCCGGTATACCAGGCCGTCGCGGTGCTCCGCGTGACCATCGATGGCTGCAGGCGGCGCTCAGTGAAGACCCCACGGGTGGGACTGTAGCCCAACATCAGGTACGATTCGCGTCCGCTGAGATACGGGGACAATCCCCCGCCGGCTGGACGAACCATGATCCCGGCCTTGAGCGTGCTCGGGCCAACGAGCATGTTCGGATCCAGACGAACTTCCAAGCTTGTCCAATTCGCCTTGGTGAAAGACTGGTTCGTACGCTGAAACAAACTGGTGGCGGGAATGACCTCCAGGGCCAGACCGGCACAACTCCACCGGACCTGCAGGACCACCGCCGGGGACACCGGCGGGGTATCGTTAAACATCTCGACCACAAACGGATACGGATTACCAGCAGTCAAGAGGATCGGCGTTGTCTCTGCGGCCACAGGGCCCCATTGTTGATAGACCACACGACCATCCACCCATATCCGTACGCCATTGGTTACGGCAGCATTAAAAGTATAGGTCCTAGAAAATTCGGGAACAACGAAACCCTCACAGCGCATGGAGTAGTTCTGTACTGCGGCGGTCCCAAACGTGGCGTTGATAGCAGCCGTGCCTGCCCAATTCATAGTGCCTACCACGGCGGTTGCCGCTGGCGCCCCCTGCAGACGGTGACGTGAGGTTCCCGGCAGATTACTGCCGGTCAGCGAGGTATCTTCGATGAACAAGCTGGCATTGACGCCAGCGACCAAGGCACCTGCGGTCGTCGTTAGTGGTGCCGGCTTGCGCAGATGCACAAACTGCCAGTTGTTGTTGTAGTAGGTTTGATCGTCGGTGGCGATGTTCGTCACTGCCGGGTTACCCGGCAGACATGCCGAACTCATCAACAACTTTCCGCTCCCGAGATAGGTCTGAGCGGCAGGACTTGTAGTGACATTGATACCATCACTCCAGCCAGCATTGTTATTGTATCCCCAGGCAGCGTAGTTGTTCGCGAAGTTGCTGCCGGTGCCGTGCGTTACCCAAGTCGGGTAGAAGGGATTGAGGGTTGGATACCAATGCTTGCCATAAGCATACGGCATGAAATTGGGATCTGACGATGACATCGGCAGCATGGTGTTACCCGTCCCCGGCCAAAGTGTCGTATCGGGCATCGGACGTTCACGTATGGCAAGCCCAACCTGCGCAGGCGCAGGCACGGGGGGCGTTACCGTCCATCCGTCACCCGTCAGATTAGTCGTGGAAATGCCCCCGATCGCCTGTGAAAAATAATAGCCCGGGGTCTCGGTATGGGTAGCATTTGCATTCACGGTCTGAACCGGACTTGATAACTCCGGCGTCGCGCCGATGGTCAACTTCACAGGCTCGAAGGGTCGCGAACTGGCATCGACCCTGTCCGTACCCTTGTCGTTCAGACTCAACGAAATCGTGTTCCCATCAGTCTCAGAACTGCGGGCATTCTTGGCAAACCAGCCCGGCGAAGCCGTCGCCCACTTACGGGCGAGAATGCGTTCGCTATCACGGGAATCCGTACCGCTATCTATGCCCGAATAGATGTCGATGTCATTAATCTGTCGCTGGTTGCCGGCAGACGTGCCCGGATTGGTATGCATCATCCCAGCATCCAAGATGCCCTTGGGATTGATGATGTAGGTTGCACCCCTGAGCGGCGTCGGTGCATCAATGAGCGTATAGGCCCTTGGCCAATCCCATGTATTATACCACGGCGGCGCAATGCCACCCATTGGATAATTGTTCAAGGCGCCAAAAATCAGTGGCTTGCTCAGACAATAAATCCCGTCTACGCCGGTAATAGTTATGGGGTTCCCCTCACTGTCAGGGCCAAGCTTGGTATCACCACTGGGACCTGCTGCAGCACCCCAATGGTTGACCCAGGTTCCTGAGCCGATGTAGATCGCACCATTGGAGTGGATGTTGCCCTGGATCGTCACTGATGGGTCGTGGGAAAACTCAAGATCGCCCATAGCACCGTCCTGAGCGTAGAAAATAACGTAGCGGAATAGCGGCGTGTTCATGGCTACCGCATAGCGAGCACCCTGGGCGATGGCGATGGGCGGCTTATCGGTGTATGGACGAACCGTCGCTTCAGCCGAGATGCGGAACAGGAAATTGACCGAATTCACCTTTCGATGAACGGTGCTGCTCAATCGGGCCAGCGGATTATCAATCATTCCGGTGGGCGGCGGATTGATAATGAAAGGAATACTATCATTGACGTCTTGCGTACGGCACGGCTCGATTTTCCAGCGTACCGAGCAATTGCCGACCATGTCCAAGCCGTAATTATTGTCTACAGCCAGGGGGGTTTCCGTAGTTCCGAAATCAGCCAAGGTCCCGACATCCGCACGGTCGAGAAGAAGTCGCTCGTGACGGGCGAGAACCGCCTCGACCGCAGCCAAGGCCTGGAGGCGCGCACCACCATCCTTGACTTCAATCAACGTCGAGGTCGCACCTACGCTGCTGAGAGTGATCGCCGCGACCACGACCACCAACACGCCAAGAGCCACGACGAGGGTGTTACCCGATCGCAGATGATCATAGCGACGGGCGGTCCGGTTAATCGACTTGTTCATATGAGCCTCTATTGAATAGCATATTAATAGTGAAAGCCGCCGGTGAGCGAAGGCACGAGAGTGATATCTGCGGCTATCTGCGGCGCGGTGTTTCTGGCACGCATGGTGACCACCGTGTCGATTACGGTTTTGACCACCACGGAGTTTGCGGATTCCACAACCCGGGCGAGGTACAGACGCATACGGACCTGGTTGATCGCAAGCGGACTAACCGTGCCAGGATCCTGCGTCCGGAATGTTTCGAAAACCACCCTGGTCACATCATCGCTCAAGACTGAGTCGACAACCATCTCCGCGGTCGCATTTCCGGATAATACCGTCCCGATGGTGATCCCATTGGGAGTCTGCACCGCGTCTGCAGCTGCGGGCCCACCCGCGGGAACCGCGAGATGCGCTCGAACCAACCGCCCAACTCCCAAGGGAGATGGAACGACGCAGTAGACGTACTCACGAAGCGGAGGTTGGACGGCGGAAGCGTAATTCGGCGCCGTAATCGTCTCCCACATCGGCTGCAGCTGACTCGATGCGGTGGGATCAAAACGTCCGGCAGCGATCAAGACACCGTATGGCGCAACATCTCCCGTTAGATCCGATACAGCCGTTAAGGAACTTACTCCAGCTGGGCTCACAGCCCTTCGGGCCAGTTCCGGATTACCGGCGCTGTTCAATACGAAACCCCAGGGACTACCGTAAAGTACTCCCAACGCATCTTGATTACCGGGGGTGGCCCATTGAGCATCCGTTGTAGAACGCGGATCGCCGGGGTAACGTGGCTCTGCAGATTTGAAATCAATGCGCCGGAAATTATTCAATCCTCTACTCTTTTGCGTCGGCGATAAAGACCAGTCATCGACCATCGATTTCACAAAAACCAACGAGACACTGCGCGCAAAATAGCTGTTCAAGAAGGCCGCTCGAGCGGGCGAAAAAAAGTTCGTAAAATCCGCTGGCAATCCTGGCAGCGCCGCCCTGAGGCGCTCCTGCCGCAGAGAATCTTGCTGGTCAAACCAGCTATAAACCGACGGCGCTTGGCTATGATAGCCAGACAGATTCCCTAAACCCAGCGAAACACCTTGTGCTATGGCATATGGATAATAGGTAACTTCACGATCACCCGGAGGGGTTGGCGGATCCGTCGGCGGACTGGTCGCGGGAGCCGACCAAACTGTCGGCAACGCCAATCCGCTAGGTACATTCCAGCCCGAGGTGTAGAGGTCATCCGAAATGGCACGCATCACAAATGCACCGCTACGATTGAGATCATCCTCGGCTTCGCCTAATGCACCATACTGTATGACGGCAGTGGTTGCCTGCATCACGGCGAAGAGCACGATTGCGAAGAGCGTCATCGCAATAACAACTTCGACCAGACTTAACGCGAGCCTATGACGCATGTGTTACCCCAATGTCCGTGCGGTAAATAACTCAACAATGCCATCGCCACTTACAACCCGTATGCGAATGACCACGGGATTACGTTTGGAGGCATCGGGATCCAAGGGATCCTCAAGGAAAGTTGATAATAATCTCACCCCATTCGGAAAAAGTTGGGCGTTCGCATTAACGCTCCAAGTCTGACCTGCATCCATCAAACCGGGACGAGCCGGATTGAATTTGGGATAACCTGTACTAGGATCGATTTCCTTCACGCCATTGACATCGTAAGTAGGCTGCCCGACACCACGATAATAACTAATGTAGACGCCAGGAAGCTCGTCATTTTTCTTTACATCCCACAGCTGAGCCGAATCCCGGACACCAGAACGTCTGTCGATGATGCCTGCCGCTTCCAAAGTCGCGAACGATACCGGTGAACTGCCTAACGATGTCCACTGAGCGTTGGCCGTAATGGCGATATCCGTCGCCGGCATGCTCAGCAATCGTTCGTTCACCGCATTGGCAATCGCCTGCAAGCGGATCAACTCCGACGTATATTGCCTTGCCCCCTGCATCGTCGCGATCGTACTCATCGCGGCCATGATCCCCACGGTCATGACCGTCAGCGAAATCATGATTTCGATGATCGTAAAACCATGGCGAAACGACGAGGCTGTTGGTAGTTGGGCAACAGATTTTGGTATTAGGGCAACAGATTCTCTGGGCGAATAACCGCGAAGGCGCATAGAAGCGGACTCTACGCGACCAAGAGGTCAATGCCTAGGTGGCATATTCCTACACAACTGACGCGACGCTTAGCCATTAGGCCGACGCCACTGCACGCCTGGAGCATTGCCCGCAGGGGTTGCATCGCCTGCCTTGGGCGGCTCTTTCGGCTTCACCACCCAGGCTCCTTTCTCTTTGTTGACATCGCCCACCGGACGCACGGAGCCGGTTGCCGGCTCTGCGATGGGGATCGCAGGAGCTGGCTTGTTGGCGTGCGCCGCCTGATGCGCTTCGACATCGAAGCCGAGCATTTTCAGCTTTTTCGCCATCTCCTCCTTGTCGATCGAGCGATCGTAGGCCTCCATCGGCTCGACCGTGTCGGCTTTCACCAAGCGCTCGAGAGCATCGTTGAGCAGCATCATGCCATAGCGCGCACCGGTCTGCATCGCCGACGGGATCTGGTAGGTCTTGCCCTCGCGGATGTTGGCCGCGACGCCGGGCGTGACGAAGAGGATCTCTTGCGCCGCGACTCGCCCGCCGCCTTTCTTCTTGAGGAGGTTCTGCGCTACTACGCCACGCAGACTTCCGGCAAGCATCAGGCGGATCTGCTCCTGCTCATTGGCAGGGAACTGATTGATGATGCGATCGACGGTGCTGGCAGCCGTCGAGGTATGCAGGGTGCCGAACACCAAGTGACCGGTCTCGGCGGTCTCGATGGCGATGCGCGTGGTTTCCAAATCGCGCATTTCGCCGACCAGCACGATGTCGGGATCTTCGCGCAAGGCGGCGCGCAGGGCGGCGGCAAAGGACTTGGTGTGCTGATGCACCTCGCGCTGATTGACCAGGCACTGCTTGGCCGGATGCACGAATTCGACGGGATCCTCGATGGTGATGATGTGTTCGCGGCGCGTCGAATTGATGAAGTCCATCATCGCCGCCAAGGTCGTCGATTTGCCCGAGCCGGTCGGGCCGGTGACCAGCACCAGGCCCTTCTTGAATTCGCAAAGCTTGAGGATCGATGACGGCAGGCCGAGCTGCTCGGCGGTCAGGATCTTGTCAGGAATGCGGCGGAAGACCGCACCCGGACCGAAACGGTCGGTAAAGAAGTTGCAGCGGAAGCGCCCGCAGCCTTCGAGCGCATAGGCGAAGTCGGTGTCCCAGGTCTCCTCGAACTGCTTGCGGTTCCGTTCGGGACAGATTTCCATGAGGATCTGCATCATCTGCTCGCGGCTGAGCTTGGGCACGCCCTGCAGCTGGAGCATGTCGCCCGATTCACGGATCATCGGCACATGCTCACTGGTCATGTGCAGATCGGAGGCTTTTTTCTCCGCCATCATCTTGAACAGATTGTCGATCCAGGCCATATTAGATGTCTCGCACGTGCACGCAGATGATTGATTGGTAAGGAACCCGCTGCCAGCTATCTACCAGACAATACCGCGACTGTCCAATGTCGGCCGTTTCGAGGACTAAGTTCGTCTCACGCGCGCACGGTCTGCTGATGCACGGCCCCGCCCTGCCACAAGACCTCGATCGTGGCGGCGGTCAGCAACAGCAGCGTGCCGACGATCAGGACCAGGGCCAGAAAGCGGCCGACGCGTGGCAGATCGGCCTTGTCACCCCAGAAATTCAAGCGGATGTTGAGTACCAGCCCCTGCACATGGGACACAAACAGGAAGGCGCAGACGCCGGAGAGGATGAGCATCGCCGTCGGGTCTTTCCACCACATCCGCGCCAGCAGCGCCGGGCCGAGCAGCAGCGGGACGATGTAGGGCGCGATGGCGATCAAGGTCGTACGCACGGGATCGGCCTGATCGTGCTCGACCTCGCCACCGCGACCATCGGTGAACGACATCCCGCGAATCTTGACGAACGTCAGCAGGCAGAGCAGCGCATGGCAGGCTTCGTGGATGAACGTATGCATGAGCAGATTGGGCCGGCGCAGGAACATCACTAGCACTCCCAGCCCCAGACCAAGCCCCACCGCCAGCGGAAAACGCGGCCAAAACCAGTGCCTATCAATCGTCGCCAGGAGGATGCCCAGACACCATGGCAGGGCGAAGAAGCCCACCACCAGGCCCAGGCCATTACGGACCAACGAGGAAATCCAGATCACGAAAAAGAGGCTATGACCGGCGCTCGGCAGTGAAGAGGCTGGCAGCGGCCAGGGGCCAGGGGCCAGGGGCCAGGGGCCAGGGGCCAGGGGCCAGGGGCCAGGGGCCAGGGGCCAGGGGCCAGGGGCCAGGGGCCAGGGGCCAGGGGCCAGGGGCCAGGGGCCAGGGGCCAGGG
>JBIILZ010000219.1:0-2707 GCA_044338255.1 Planctomycetota bacterium
CGCCATGGTCTATCTCATTGCCGGCAGACTCCCGTTGCCGGCAATCAAATAGGCCCCCGCAACCCCGAACTGACTATACCAGTGCGAGTTTATGTACCCACACCAAACAGCGAGGAGCCCGATGTGTTCATGGATGGTCGGCATGTCAGCGAATGTGGTAAAGCTGACCGTTTAGATGGCGGTGTGGTTTTGCCGGGTTTCTCCTGCGCTGTATCCGAGTTTTTTGATTGATGGCAGCAAGGAAAATAGACACATAACCTTTTGCCATTCGTGTCTATTTTTGGTTGTGGACATTCGGCGATAGGCTCACTTATATTTTGATCCTTAGTTTTGTTTTCTGGGTTTCGGGCCAAGGATCTTCACGACAGTGCCATCACCGAAGTCTCTATCATAGGTAAGCAGGGAATGGCAGCCTTCATGAACTGCCGTGGCCAGTTGAAGGGCATCCGGTAGTTTAATCCTATGCTGTAGGCGAAGACGAGCAGCAAGCATGGCAATATCGGCGTCGATTTCGCGAAGCGCCCAACCGCTGCCAGCGCAAAGTGCATATCGATATCGTTCCGCCAGTGCTTCATTCCCCGCCTTCATGGGTCCGCAGACAATTTCGGCGATGGTAATCGGAGTTACAATGGCCTGTATTCGCCCAGATTCAATATCAGCAAAGACGCCCTTAAATTGGGCCGCCAACGGATTCCCCTCAAAGACATAGATTATTGGATTGGTATCAACAAGCACCGAAGCGCCATCGGGTATTTCATCTGCGAGTTTCATTCCCACTCATTTCGCAATTCGGCCAATGAACGAGATGAGTCATTCCCCCACAATCCAGCTCCAGTGCCCGTTAGGGCAAGAACGGAAACTTGCCGATGTGCTGGGGCCACTGATGAAATCGGAACCAATGCAGCATACGGCCTGCCATGCTTGGTAATCACCGTGGACGATCCATGATGGGCCAATTCGAGCAATTCAGGCAATTTGGCTCGTGCTGCCTCAGAGCCTAATGTTTTGGTACTCATGGCCACTCCGGTGTACGGACTGTACGGTTTGGAATGTACGGTTTGGTTAGCTGAGTCAAGCCGGGCTTAAATCCGGCTTAGTTGCTGTGCTTCTTGTAATTAATTATGAGCCATAGAGGGGACACACCACCTTGAAGGTGGTGTGTCCCAATGCTGTTCGCGGCAATCAGACCAGCGAGCCATCGACGCCACCCGGCAACCAGGTCAAGACCACCACCGCGCACCTAGAATGGAGTCAGACCGGTGGCAACCGTCTCGCCTTCGTCGCCACCAAGGATGCGTCGGACAAGATCACCATCACCGTCACCGCCTATAATCTCACCATCCTCAACAAGGAGCTTTCGCTAGCGCCGACGGATCCTATCCATGCGAAGTTGAAATCGATCATGGACGGAACTACCCCAATCGTGGAGCTCTCTGCGGGGGGCGTCATCACCGCCAGCACCTGGTTAGATATCAAGCTGACCATCAACGACCTCACGAAGGACTATCCGGCAGTTGATCCCGCCAGTCCCTACCGCGGTGAGATCGAGGACTGGGTGGTGTCGAATCTGGGGGCTTCGTCGTAAGGGATCAGGCCGCTGGTTTCTAACCATAGAGGGGACACACCACCTTGAAGGTGGTGTGTCCCAATGCTGTTCGGCTAAGCAGCCTTCTTTTTGGTGTTATACGTGGTTCGTTTCCACTTGGAATTTGATGATTTGGCGATTCTGGGAAATGATCGGCCGGGTCGTTTCTTTTCTCGAAATCTCCACAATTCGCTCATGCAATTGGCGTACTCTTTTTCGAAAGCGGCCGGCCCGTGAGCTACGGCAATCAGCAAGTGTCCGACGCATTCAGCAATGAGTCGTCGATTGAATCTGATCGTTGAGCTGTTGATGCTGTTTTTAGGGACAGCTTGATCCGCGCGGTTGGCAGCGTCTGCGGCACTGATGGCTGCGTGATGATGGATTTTTGCCTGGTGTTCGAGTTCGGCGGTCAGCAGCATGTAGAGCATCAGCGCAGTGACTTCTTGATGGATGCCATTCGCAAAGCGTGCGTGAAAGTTTTCGAGCCCGTGCCACACCTTCATTTCTCGAAAGGCGGTTTCGATGTCCCATCGATAGCAATAGAGGTCGCAAATGGCGTCGGCTGGGTGCTCAATGACCGAGAAAAGATTGGTGGCAAAGACGGCGATTTCACCAGACGGCAGCAGTTTTTTGACCAGACGCACCGCTAGGGTCGGAGGTCCGGTACGCTTCCGGTCCGCATGAATCAGGATGGTTTCATCCCGCGCATTCTGGTCGAGAGCAAACTCGCGGACTTCGTTAAAGCTCCCACGCTTTCCAAACGGCATACGAATGAGGTAGGCGGCATCCCGCTTCTGAATTTCCAGAAACATGCGTCGTGACGCATGCCCTCTATCTCCAATCACGAGGTCGCCTTTCCCCAGTTGCTTGATCAAGTCGTATGCCGCAAAGCGCTCGCTCGCATAGCACTGCTCCAGCTTCCAATCGAGCGGGGTATTCGTGCTGACATCCCACAGTGCCGTTAACGTCGCCTTGGGTGCTTTTGCTTTCCGCTTCGTAACTGCTCAGGCAGGTCAGTGGCCGAGTCGACTTTTTAGCTGGGTTCTGGCTCCCGAGTGGTTAGGATGCCGTCATGCCCGTGGTCACGGTTCAAGGTCGGCAGTTGGACGAGGTGGCCCTGGC
>JBIILZ010000036.1:0-32799 GCA_044338255.1 Planctomycetota bacterium
GTGGCCCGGCCCGTGGGTATTCACGTGCGGGGCCACGGCAGCATTGGCTGTTCGACAGCGTCGGCAGTACGAGAGACGTGGAGCGTACAGGGCGCCCGTATGGCCGGGGCGGCCGGCTATGTCCAACACATCTGGGTTCTGCCCATGACCCGCGATCCCTGGAGCCAACTACGGGGCGGATAGACAATGGGGGCGGCGAATGGTTACTTTAGGTCGCGGTTTTTTGCAGCTCCATTCGAGGATGCAGCCCGGGGGCCGCGACGGCCACTATTGCAGCTTGGCCAGATCAGCTTCCAAAGCGGTGATAAATGCCGCGAATTTAGCGTGGTTGGCCTCGTTCATCCCGGCCAGGGCGTGGTGCGCACGACGGATGACTTCCATGCGCTGCATCGCCCCCACCGCCACGCATCCTTCACCGAGATCAACGAAAGTGATCTCCGGCGACTGGCACCGCGGCAATACTGGCAGAACCTCGGACACACCGAGCATATCCAATAATTTACTGCACAATTCCGAAGGATTCACCACTACCAAGCGACGCGCCTCGGCCTTCATCACAGCCGAGGTACCCACCAACAGGCCCATGAAGGTACTGTCCATGCCGGTACACTGTGCCAGGTCGACACAGATCATCTGCAGATCGCTATGGACTTCCGACTGGAACAAAGCGTCCAGGATCGGCGCGTTCTTCATATTGGCCAAGCCGCTGGCCTGGACATAGAGGTTATTCCGATCACGCGCGACACGAAATCCACTGGCCACTGCTACCGCCTATCTTTGAACGTAACTTTAGCCGATTTTTTAGCCGGGCCACTGAGAGATTTCGGTAACGCCACGGCAACGTCGGCGACACTCGCGGCAGCTTTTAATAGTTCACGGGCTTGAGCCAAAGCTGCGGCACCGCCGCCAAGCATGTCGGCGATTTCCGCCTCACGTTCAGCCGCGGCGATCTCCAGGACTTCGACCACCGTCTGGTCTTGGCCCTGATGCTTGCGCACGGCATATTGACGCAGGCCACAAGCCGCTACCTGAGGTGTATGAGTCACAACGAGAACGGTACGATCCTGTCCCAAACGTGCAAGTTTTGCTCCGATGATCGACCCCAAGCGACCGCCAACACCACTATCCACTTCGTCGAAGACCATCAATGGAATACGGTCAGTGGTCGCCAGGGCCGCCGAGAGTGCCAACATCAACCTTGAGGCTTCACCACCGGAGGCGATATCGCGGATCGATCCGGGTTTCTGCCCTGGATTGGTACACACCCGCAGTTCCTGACGCACGGTGCCGTGGACGGTCGGCTCGCCGGCCTCTTCATGTCCATGTGGCTCGCTGAGCTGGATCGTGGCCCGTGGCATACCCAGCTCGCCGAGCAAGGCATGGACCGTCTTGGCGAGCCGGACGAAAGCTTCGCGTCGCGATTGCGCCAGGCGCGTACCCAGGGTGGATCGCTCCGCCGTTGCCGCCTGGAGCTGGGCCGCCAGTTGCATCCGACGCTCGCCGACGCCGGCGAGCTCCACCAATCGTTGTGCGATGGCATCCCAAGCGGCAAACATGGCCTCTTCGCTCGGACCATGCTTGCGCAGGATATCGTTCCAGGCATCGAGTCGTTCTTCGACCCGTGCCAGTTCCGCAGGATCGGCACTGATCCCCTCTGCAGCCTGACCGGTATGCGCCGCCGCATCACGCAGGTGTTCGAGAGCCAAGACCAGCGACTGATGCGTGGCCTGCAAGCGTGGGTCGGGGGCTCCCTCAAGACGCCGCACGAGTCGACCAACCACCGTCACCAGGGCATCGTCCCGCTCGCTGAGGATCTGGGCGGCATGTTCTGCCTGATCGCGCCAGGTGCCGGCAGCAGAGAGCAAAGCATGTCGACGTTCAAGCTCGGCGAATTCCCCGCGTTTGGGAGCCAGTTGCTCAAAGGCGGCCGCCTGGAACGAGAGATAATCCTGTTCTTTGAGGCTTTCGCGTTCGCCGCCGTCGATGTCCGTCAATTCACGGCCGAGTCGCACCGCCGAGGCATGCGCCGTACGGTAGGCACTCAGTAGGGCCTCATGGCCGGCGAAGGAATCGATCAGCTCCAACTGCACGCCCGGATCGGCGAGACGGATCGGCTCATGCTGAGCATGCAGATCGATCAGCTGATCGGCAGCCGTGCGCAGGGTGCCGACGGTGACCGGCAGATCGTTGATCCACGCTTGCGAACGACCGTTTTCAGCAATGCGCCGACGTAGAATGACCTGTCCATCGTTGATCGGCACCTGGGTCAGCCCAGCAATACGCTCAGCGCGTTCCTCACTTACCTGAAAAACGGCGCTGACCGTGGCGGCATCCGCCCACCTGCCAACCAGACCCGTCCGTACGCGGGCACCCGAGACGATATCAATGGCGTCCAGGAGCAGGCTTTTGCCGGCTCCGGTTTCGCCACTGATGACCACCAGGCCCTCTCCTGGGCGGAGATGGGCCCGTTCAACGATGATGAGGTTTTGGACTGTTAATTCCGCCAGCATGGCGGTCACCTGTAGCAGATAGGGTCAGTTTAACCACCCCTATTTCACCCTCTTACGGAGTCGGTGCCGTGGTCGGCAGAGGCTCGGCGACCGGCAAGGCTGGGGGTAGGGGCTCGGCAGCGGGAATCGCATCCGGCATCTGAGCCGGAAGGCTCGGATCGACCATCACGGGAGCGGGTGGGGTAACGACGGCAGGTGCGGCCGGAACGGTGTCGATCGGGGCCTCCGTGGTCGGAGCGGTCATGGTCGGAGCGGCAACAGTCGGATCGGCAACAGTCGGAGCTGCAACAGTCGGAGGTACAATAGTCGGAACCACCGTAGTCGGAGCCGCCGCAGGCGCAGTGACTGTCAGCAACTTATTGAGCTGTTCAGCACCCGCGGTATCGCCCAGAGCCGTGAGCTTTTCAGCCGCCATCTTCGCGTCGTCGAGGTGATTCATGGTCACGCTCAGCAAGCCCAGGGCGCTCCAGGCACTGGCGAGATGATTGTTCATCTGCACCGCTGCCCGATAACGGGCCAGGGCCAGCTCAACGGTGGCGGGCTGGCGAACGGTGCCGACCTGGATTTCCGCACCGGCCTTGGCGGCAGCTTCGATCACCTGTCCCGAAAGGACGAGGATCTCGGCGTCGCCGGGGTTCAAGCGCAAGGTGATATCATACTCACGCAAGGCCGTCGACAGATCCTGGCCAGCCGTGGGGCCGCCTTTGAGTCCGCGGTGATAGTAGGCGCTGGCGATGGCGCGATGGATGCGGAAATCCTTGGGGGTGAGGTCGATGGCTTTCTTCAGCGCATCGATGGCCTCGTCGCTACGTCCCTGCTGATCGAGGATGCGCCCAAGGTACCAACGCACTTCCGCATCCGCCGGGCGTAAGCGTACGGCATTGTCGCAATGGCGGCGAGCCTCATCGAATTGCCCCATACCAGCGAGGCTGATGCCGAGCACGGCATAGGCTTCACCATTGGCGGGGTTGTAGGTCAGGGCCTTGCGGGCGTTGTCGACCGCCGCCTGACGCTGCGTCGCATCCGTACGCTCAGCCAATTCGCTCTGCGCTTTGGCGAGCAGGGCGTACAGTTGCGCGCGATCCTCATTAGGCAAATGGCCATCGCCCATCGCCTTGTTCACGGCACTGCCGATGACGGCAGCGGCCTCGGCAAAGCGACCAGCATCGATGAGATTACTGCCGCGCAGGGTAGAGATCTCAATCTGCGCCGGCACCGGCAGATCACTGGTGAGGGCACTAGCGAAATGCTCTTCGGCGAGATCACGCGCCCCATCACCGATCAGGGCCAGAGCCTGCTCGACATGGTATATCGCGGCGTCGGTGAACTGGCCGCCTTTGATCGGACGGATCTCAATGACCTCGATTTGCGGCACGCCCTCGACGACGTCCTTGACCACGCCGGCGATCTCGAGCTGTTGGTATTTGCGCAGGCTGGTCGAACGTGTTGGGGTGATGCGATCCTTGGCGATGAACACCGTCGTCACCACATCGGCGCGCGCTTCCGGTTGCCATAGCTTGGCACGATCATCCCAGATCGCGATCGCCGCGAAACGTTCCGGACGGAAACTGGTGCGCTCGAAATCGAAGAGATCGGTCACCGCCGCGAAGGTGCAGCGGAATTTGACCTTGGCATCGCGCAAGGATTCGGGATTCATCAAAACAGTCGTCAACTCGATGGGGAACAATCCATCGCCATCCACTTTCGGAGCATCGGCTGCCGCCAAAGGCATCGACAAGGTTAAGACGAGAGCCAGCATTCCGCCGAGGGGACGATGAAGACGCACAGGAATCTCCTTCCGCAGCAACACGTGCCGGACGGGGTTGCGTGCGATGCTAACCCCCGTCCCCGCCTACTACAAGAGGCGCTAGACAGGCCACCGGTCGCGCCGACGACACGCCCTCCGGGAGAGCCGCAGATCGCACGCTAAGATCGGACCTCAACCGCGCTTGGCGCGCAGCAGCAGATCGACCAGGAACTCATCCAAGGCCTTCTCATGGATCCGATATTTCTTCACCTGCGCACAGGCGTAGATCACATTCGTGTGGCCAGCATCGAATTCCCGACCAACCGCCGCATAAGAACCGCCGGTGGCGAGCTTCATGACATACATGGCCACATGACGCGCGGTCGACAGCGGACCAGCACGTCCTTTGCCCAGCAGTTCTTTGACATCGACCCCGTAATGATCCGCGACTTCACGGAGGACGATCTGGGTCAAGGTTTCGCCGGGATTGCGCTCGATGAGATCGGCGAGCGCCTGGCGGGCGAGGGCGGGGTCGATGTCGCGGCGGAAACTGCGCGCATAGGAGACCAGCTTGTTAACCGCGCCTTCAAGCTCACGGACATTGTCGGTGATGTGCTCAACCACGTAATCAACGACCTCATCGGGCACCAGCATGCCTTGCGAGGTCGCCTTGGCGCGCACCACTTCACGGCGCAAGGTGGCGTCGGGCTTTTGCAGCTCGACCACCAGGCCGCCGATGAAACGGCCGACGAAACTGGCCTCAAGGTACTTGATGTCGCGCGGGCTGGCATCAGAGGTGAAGACCACCTTACGGCCCTGCTCGCTCAAAGCGTTGAAGGTCGCGAACAGCTCATTGGTGGTGTTCGGCTTGGCCCCTTGGCTGAGAAAATGGATATCGTCGAGCAGCAGCAGGTCGGCATGCCGCATCTTGACACGGAAGGCATTGATGGCCTTCGGACCGGCGCCCAGCGCCAGCAGCCATTCGTTGGTGAACTGCTCGCAGCGCAGGTACTGGACCTTGGCGCTGGGGTAGCGCTCCTTGAAGGCCAAGGCCAGACCCTGGGCCAAGTGCGTCTTACCGAGACCGGATTTTCCGTGGATGAAGACCGGATTGACACTCGCATCCGGCTGATCGAGAACCTGCCGCATCGCATCGTAGGCCTGACGATTGGCCGAGCCGACGACGAAGGTGTCGAGCAGTTTGAAACCCTGGCCCCAACTCGCCGCCGCCCGCGCGGTGCGCTCGGTGACGGGTGCCGCCGGGCCGGCGGGTTGCGCTTCCGTTGGCGACACCTGGGCTTCACGTTTGCGCCGTTCGTGTTCCCGCAAGGCCGTGCCGGTGACATGGCCGCGCACCTGCAGCACTTCCGTGCCCATGAGTTCGCTGGCGGCAGCGATGATCGCCGGGGCCAAGCGATTACTGACGGTGTAACTGAACAAGGGATTCGGGCACTCGAGCACGAGCGTGCCATCGACGAGATCGATGGGCTGGACCTTCACGGGATCCAGCCACACGTCGACCGCCTTCCCATGCGCCGGACGTAAACGCTCAAGCACCGTCGGCCACAAGGCAATGATCTCTGGAGTAGAAACAGGCATCGTGGATGAATTTATTCAGCGCTCTGAAGATGGTTGGCGTACAGGGTCGTGTTCATGCGGTCGCCGGCTCAGCCGGCGGCCTCGCGCAGAAAGGCCGCAGCTTGCGCGCGGGTCGGTGATTCGGCGGTGCGCACATAGTGGCCGCTGGTGGCCCCACCGATCTGCAGGCATTGCGCCGGCGCGATCCCCAACATCAGGCCGGTGAGGAAACCGGCATTGAAATGATCACCGGCACCGGTGGTGATCTTCGGCTTGGCGACCCAGAAGCCGTCGGCACTCGCGGATCCGCCAAGGTCCGGACCGGAACCAGGCAACTGCCAAGCGACGGCGGAGGCGCGCACGAGGTGGCACATCACGTAGGAGATCTTGAGCTGCTCGCGAATCAGCACGCAGGCGCGCTCGGCGGCTTCCCACTCGTTGTCTGCCGTTGGCCAAGCGATCCCGAGCAGGTCGCAGATCTGCCGGCATTCGGCTTCGTTCAGGCCGAGCACGACGTCGGCGAACTGCTGCAATTTCTGGAGTGCCGCCAAGGCCTCGGTGAGATCGCCGCGGGTGCGCTTGGCGGGGTCGGCAAGATCGATGAACCACAGCGGACGATCGGCACGCAATCCCGGGAGGATCTCGGCGGCAAGGTGCTCCCAGATCGCGGTCAGTTCCAGGGTCATCGTCCAGTTGACGGTGGCGATGGCCCGTGGCTCGCGCAGCAGCTGCTTGAGACCCGCGACGCCACCGACCGCGGCCAGCAAGCGCGGGTAGGAAACAGCATCGAGCGGAAAGAGTTTGCCGAGCATCAATTTGCCGTCACCGAACTCGAGCGCATCGGTGACCGCCGGCGAGCCCAGCGAGATGACCTTCGTCGCCCGTTCGGCGAGCGCTGAGAACACCGGATCGATGACCGGTGCCCCGAGGATGCCGACGGCCGTGACCTGGCAGCCGTGACTGCACAACGAGTTAGCCATGATCGGACCATTACCGCCGATCTTGCTCTGCTTGGTCACCAATTCGAAATTCGCACTTTTGCCGGCAGCGGCGCTGATCTTGGCACCGAGCTCGGCGATGGTCGCGGTCGAGGTATAGACAGCACGACTTTCGCGGGTGGCCACGACATCGATGATATGATCGATAAACCCGTCAAAACCAACCATGACCCCGGGCTGGGTGGTCGCCGGAAGTGCCTCGAGGGCGGCGGCGGCCGAGCGGCAAAGGTCGGCATAACGATGGGCCATGGTCACTTCTCCAACATCTCTGCACGGCGGCAGTCATGGGAGGGGCGACAGTACCCGCTCGACCTCTTCCGCAAGAAGGAGTTCATGCAGCACCAATCAGCCTTGCGTCACCGCTGCCAAGCACGCCATTCAGGACTTGACGAAGGCATTTTTCGTTTCCGCTAATCCCGCTACTGCGGAATCCCGGCGGTGAATAATTACAGCTGGCGCACGCCGGCGGAGCGCGACAGCAGGCTCACCCGGCTCAACCATTCAACCGCTTCCAGGTGGCGGGCGGCGGCCGACGGCGTCCGTCCCCAGGCATAGACCCCATGCCCGCGGACCAGCAGTGCCGGCACCCAGCTCTCGTCGTTGGCGGCGATGGCCAAGGCCGCCACCGCGCGCGCGGCCAGCTCACCCATATCCTGGCTGTTGTCGATCACCGCCAGGCGTCGCGTGCAGTCATGGGTCACCGTGCCGGTGAAGGCCTTCTGCATCTCGATGCCACGGAAGGCGACCACGGCTTCGGCATCCAGACTCAAAGCCACGGCGTGGACCGGGTGGCCATGCATCACCGCGCCGCAGCCGCTGTGCTGATAGAGGGCAATGTGCAGCAGCGTTTCGTCGGACGGCTTGCGCCCGTCGCCCCCCTGCGGCTTGCCATCGGCACCGACGGCGATGAAGGACGCGGGAGTCATGGAGGTCTTATCGACCCCCGACGGGCTCATCGCGATCAGCAACGGTTCCCGCTGTACCAGGACGCTGCTGTTGCCGGCGGTGCAGGCCATGAATCCGAGATCGGCGATGCGTTTGGTTTCGTGGGCCAGGAGCAACAAAGGATCAGCCATGGGATCATCCGAAACGAAGATGCGGGGAGCGGAATCCGCACTCTGCAAACGGAAGAACCCGGAGCAACGCCCCGGGTTCTTCGCCGTCATCCGCAATCGTGGATGAGTTGGATACTCAACGATAGAGGTTGTAGAACGTCTTGAGGCCGAGGTAGTCGGCTTCCTTGCCCAGCTCTTCCTCGATGCGGATCAACTGGTTGTACTTGGCGACGCGATCGGTGCGCGAAGCCGAGCCGGTCTTGATCTGGCCGCAGTTGGTGGCCACCGCGATGTCGGCGATGGTGGCGTCTTCGGTCTCGCCCGAGCGGTGCGAGAGGATCGCGGTGTAACCGGCCTTCTGCGCCATCTGCACGGCATCGAAGGTCTCCGACAGCGTTCCGATCTGGTTGACCTTGACGAGGATCGAGTTGCAGCAGCCCTTGGTGATGCCTTCGGCGAGACGCTTGGGGTTGGTGACGAAGAAGTCGTCGCCGACGATCTGCACCTTCTTGCCGAGCGCGTCGGTGAACTTCTTGTAGCCGGCCCAGTCATCCTGGTCGAGGGCGTCTTCGATCGAGATGATCGGGTACTTGTCGCACCAGCCGCTGAACAGGGCGATCATGTCGTCGCTGGAGAACAACTTGTCGGGGTTCGACTTCCAGAACTTGTAGCCCTTCTTGCCGCCCTCATCGAAGAGTTCCGAGCTGGCGCAGTCGAGGGCGATGGCGAAGTCCTTGTCGCGGCCCGGCTGGTAGCCGGCTTTGACGATCGCTTCCATGATGAACTTGAGGGCTTCCTCGTTGTCGAGGTTGGGCGCGAAGCCGCCTTCGTCACCGACGGCGGTGTTGTGGCCAGCCTTCTTCAACACGCTCTTGAGCGTGTGGAAGACTTCCGCGACCTGGCGGATGCCTTCCGAGAACGACTTGGCGCCCACCGGCATGACCATGAATTCCTGGAAGTCGATCTTGTTGTCGGCGTGCTTGCCGCCATTGATGATGTTGGCCATCGGCACCGGCAGCTGCTTGGCGTTGGTACCGCCGAGGTAGCGCCACAGCGACAGGCCGCGGGCATCGGCAGCGGCCTTGGCCACGGCCATCGACACGCCGAGAATGGCGTTGGCGCCGAGCTTGGATTTGTTCTCGGTGCCATCAAGCTCGATCATCAACGAGTCGATCTGGCGCTGTTCGGTGGCGTCGAGGCCGATCAGTTCCGGACCGATCTTGTCGTTGACGTTGGCCACCGCCTGCAGCACGCCCTTGCCGAGGTACTTGGACTTGTCGCCATCGCGCAGCTCGCAGGCCTCGTAGATGCCCGTCGAGGCACCCGATGGTACCGCGGCCCGACCAAAGGAGCCATCGTCGAGGACAACGTCGACTTCGACCGTGGGATTGCCACGGGAGTCGAGGATTTGACGGGCTTTGATGTCATCGATGAACATGGGGGCGCTCCGTTGCTGCGCGAGGTTGGCGGTTGAGGGCGGCATGCTGCGGGGCGATGCCCTGAAAACAACCGTTCGACCTCGTACAACCGCCTCGAACTACGACCCTCGCCGCCAGTCGCCGGTGCCCGGTGCCGGCAGGCGATGGACGCGGGCCAGACCGCCGGTGGCGGTTTCGCGGTAGGGCGTACCCAGATCCCGGCCGGTCTGCACCAGGGCCTCGACCACTTCATCGAAACTGATGCGATGGCCGCCATCACCGGCCAAGGCGTAATCGGCGCAATCGACCGCCCGCGTGGCGGCAAAGGCATTGCGCTCGATGCACGGCGCCTGGACCAGGCCGAGAATCGGGTCGCAGGTCAGACCGAGATGATGCTCCAAGGCCATTTCCGCGGCATATTCGCACTGCCCTGGCGTTCCGCCGAGTACCGCGCAGGCCGCCGCCGCAGCCATGGCGCAGGCGGTGCCGACCTCACCCTGGCAGCCGACCTCGGCCCCCGAGATCGAGCCGTTCTGCTTGACCAGGTTCCCTACCAGACCGGCGGTCGCGAGGGCCTCGTAGATGGTCGAGTCCGGCAGATGATATGAATCCTGCAGCCAGCAGAGCACCGCCGGCAGCACGCCGCAGGCCCCGCAGGTGGGAGCGGTGACAACTTCCCCGCCGACGGCGTTCTCCTCCATCGCCGCCAAGGCGAAGGCCGACAGCCACGTCCCGCGCCGCTGGTCGACGCGGGCGCGGGCAGCGAAGTTCGCGGCCTTGCGCTGCAAGCCGAGACCACCGGGCAACTCGCCCTCGCCCTGCAGGCCGCGCTCGACGCAGGCGCGCATGGCCCGCCAGATGTCGGCAAGGAAGTCCTCGAAACCCGGACCTTCGCAGGCGCGCACCAGCTGCGCCCAGGGCGCGGCGTGATCCGCGCACCAGCTCAGGACCTCGGCCATGCTGCGCTGCGCATAGACCTGCGGCGGGAGCGGCTGCCCCGGGGTGCGCAAGGCGCCGCCGCCGACGCTGAACACCTGCCACTGTCCGAGCTCGACGAGATCGGCATCGAACGCCCGCAGAAGCAGGCCGTTGGGATGGAAAGGATGAACCTCCTCGGGATGCCAGAGCAGACGCACAGCGAGGCCCGAAAACGCCTGTTTTAGCACGCGATCGGTGCCATGCCCCTTGCCGGTTGCGGCGAGGCTGCCGAGCAGGGTGACCTCCATCGAGGTCGCGGTGGGATGCCGCTGACGGAATTCCACCGCCGCCGCCTGCGGCCCCAGCGCATGGCTCGAAGACGGGCCGCAACCAATGCGGTAGAGTTCACGCAGGCTTTCCATGAATTCAGCTTAGCAGACGCTGGGAATTCACAGCCGGCGAGATCCTCAGGGACTCAACGCGTCAGCGGGAACAGCACGTCAGCGGAAACGGCGCACGCGCCGCACGCGCCGTACCACGACCCGCGGCGTCGAGGCCCGGGCGGTCAGGATCGCGAGCATATGCTCGACGCGCTTGTTGGCTTCCAGGGCATTGGCCGGACGACGATCGGGGTTCTTATCCAGGAGATTGACGATCAGACTCACCAGGGCCGGCGACAATTTCGGGGCCAGGCGACGGAGGTCGGGCACCGCCGTGTTGCAATGGTGGGCGACCAATTGCCGGCTGGTGCCTTGAAACAAGGTCGCGCCGGTGGCGAGATGCCAGGCGGTGGCGCCGAGCGCGTAGAGATCAGCCCGCCCATCGATCGCACCGCCACGCGCCTGTTCAGGGGCAACATAGTGCGGCGAACCGAAGGTGCGCTCTTGGGTCGCCACGCCATTCTCGGCGATCGGCGCGGCGATGCCGAGGTCGGCCAGCTTGAAGGCCCCCTCATGATTCACGAGGATGTTGTCGGGTTTGACGTCGCGATGGACGAGGCGCTGACTCTCGGCGTAGGCCAGGGCCTTGGTCATATCGCGGAGGAGGTTCAGCAGCTGGGTCTCGTTGAAGACGCCGTCTTCGCGCAACAGCTCACTGGCCGTGGAACTCATCAATTCCATGATCAGCAGGTACTGATCGTCGA
Source organism: Planctomycetota bacterium (assembly GCA_044338255.1). Taxonomy (GTDB): domain Bacteria; phylum Planctomycetota; class UBA11346; order UBA11346; family UBA11346; genus CAIUVD01. The sequence continues at coordinate 11,369 of JBIILZ010000036.1, forward strand.
TCTGGCACACGTCATGGACCTGCACCAGATTGGGATGGTTGAGGCGACCGGCGCGACGGGCCTCGACGAGGAAATCCCTGACCTGCTGCGGATCGCGTCGGCATTGATCGCCGAGCACTTTGACCGCCACGGTGCGCCCGAGATTGACCTGCAGGGCGCGATAGACGGTGCCATAGCTGCCGCGACCCATGGCTTCTTGGAGCTCGAATCCACCCAGACGTTTCCCTTCCAGGGGATCGGGGGGCGCGGGTTCCTCGATGGAGATCTCGGTACCTCCCAGGCGCAACACGTCACCGGGCTTGAGCAGACCCTTGGCGATACGCGTGCCATTCAACCACGTACCGTTTCGGCTATCGAGGTCCTCGACCGCCAACCCGCCCGCGTCGCTCGAAAATTTGCAGTGCGCCCGACTGCATTGGCCGTCGGCGAGAACTATCTGCGAGAGGTCAGAATCACGGCCGGCCACGAAAGGCAGCTTCACGTCGTTCAGATCCAGCTCCCGGGCGTTGCCGTCGGCTGGTTGGATCACGAGCAGGAAAGTCATGGAGGGGCTGATTGCAGGGACGAGAGACAGTACGGGAAAGGCAGGCGCGGAGATGGGCATGGAAATCCTAGTTAACGTCCGCGGGATGCCAGCGGTTCAGATGAATCCGGATAGATCAATTAATGAATAGATACTTGACCTTAATTATTTTCATAGCACATGAAGCAAGATCTACCTAGGTGCCTATCTCCGACAGGCTCCTAGCCAGGTCACAACCTGCACCGCGGCCAACGGCAAAGCCACTGGTTCGACCCGGCCCCCCGGGCTGGCCTATCGCCGGCAGCCATCTAGGGTAGTTCCCCAAGCACAGCTACTTTAAGGATGCCGCATGCAGAATGATGCGTGGTTCCGTGATGCCGAGACCGGCACCGGACGATGGGAACTCGACGAGATCGTCTATCGCAGCCCTACCGGCGGATTGCTCGAGGTCGCACACAATATCGACTCGCTGCGGCAGCGCTCGGCGGCCGGCTGGATGAAGCTCTGGGAGAGCCGCTACAAGCGCACGCAATGGCCGTTCTCCTCCGGCGTATGGGGTAAGAAGGAGCTGGTGCTCCCCAATATCCCCGATGAACACATCGTTTCGCTCGATGAAGGCGGCTCGAACCTGTTCTGGGCCGATCGCTTCGGCAAGGAGCTCGGGGTCCGCGACCTGTGGGTGAAGCAGTGTGGCGTGAGCCATACCGGCTCCTTCAAGGATCTCGGCATGACCGTGCTGGTCAGCCAGGTCAACCACCTGATCCGCAGCGGCAAGCAGCCCGGGATCATGGGCGTGGCCTGCGCCTCGACCGGCGACACCTCGGCGGCGCTCGCCGCCTATTGCGCCGCCGCCGGCATTCCCGCCGTGGTCCTTCTACCGCGTAACAAGATCAGCGCCGCGCAGTTGATCCAGCCGATCGCCAACAACGCCCTGACCCTGGCCCTGGATACCGACTTCGACGGCTGCATGCGCCTGGTGCAGCAGCTCACCGAAGACAAGAAGCTGTACCTCGCCAACTCCATGAATTCGCTGCGCGTCGAAGGTCAGAAGACCGTCGGCATCGAGATCGTGCAGCAGTTCGATTGGGAGATTCCCGACTGGATCTTCATCCCCGGCGGCAACCTCGGCAACGTCACCGCCCTCTACAAGGGCTTCGAAGAGATCCAGGCCCTGGGCATCATCAATTCGATTCCCAAGATCGTCTGCTGCCAAGCTGAGAACGCCAATCCGCTGTACCGGGCCTACAAGACCGGATGGAAGGAATTCCATCCCATGGTCGCCCTGGCGACCCAGGCCAGCGCCATCCGCATCGGCGACCCGGTATCGCGCAGCAAGGCTATCAAGGCCCTGATGAAGCATGATGGCCGGGTCGAACAGGCCAGCGAACAGGAACTCGCCGACGCTACCGCCCAGGCCGATCGCACCGGCCTGTTCAATTGCCCACATACCGGCGTGGCCCTGGCGGCGCTGATCAAGTTCGTCAAGCGCGGCGAGATCAAGCCCCATGAGCGCGTGGTGGTGGTCAGCACCGCCCACGGACTCAAATTCAGCGAGGCCAAGACCGCCTATCACACCGGGCAGCTGCCGGGTGTGATCCCGACCTTCGCCAATCCCCTGGTCGAGCTCAAGGCTGATCGCAACGACGTCTACGATGCGGTGATGCGCCACGTCGAAACGCGGATGCATTGAGGCAATGAAGCCCATCGCCGGCGGCCGACGACCCGTGCTCGGGACAGGCCGCGGGCTAGGGACAGGCCGCGGGCTCGGGACAGGCCGCGGGCTAGGGACAGGCCGCGGGCTCGGGACAGGCCGCGGGCTAGGGACAGGCTACGGGCTGATGCACGGACTGCTGACCCTGCTGGCAGCCGTGTTCTTTCGCGCCCCGCTAGCTGGCGCCGAACTGCTGACCTGGAGCGCCGCCAACCAGCCGCTTAGCCGGGCCCTAAGCGACCTCGGTCTCTTGTCTGAAGAGACGCCATCGCTGGCGTTTGACGTCGCCACCAGTCCGCTGGCGATCCGCCCGATCACCGTCGGACTGTACGCGGCCGAACCGGCGGCGGTGCGCCAAGCCCTGGCGTTTGCCGGCGGCCTGTGGTGGGCGCAGAATCCCGCCGGCGGCACGGTCTTCACCGCCGCTGCCGTTCCGCCACGCGGGCCGCTGCGCGCCCGCATCCATCCCAGCGGCCTGCGCCAGGCACCCGCCAGCGAAGCCCTGGTACGGACCATGATCGCGCCCTGGCTGGGCCCCGGCAGCGCCCCAGGCGAACCGGCCACGCTCACCTACAGCTCTGAAAATGGCCTGTGGCTGGCGATCCTCGACGACGCCGGGCAGGCCCGTCTGGTGGAAATCCTCGCCCTCCTGCAATTGCCGACGCCCACCGTACCGCCACTGGTCGCCGATCCCGGAACCCCGCTCAGCGGGCGGCCGGTGCAGGTCGCCCTGGGAGTCATGCCCTGGGCGGATTGGGTCACCGGCTTGAGCCAGGCCACCGCCCTCAGCGTCAGCCTCGCGCCCGGACTCGCCAACACGCCGGCGCCGGCGATCACCGCCACGACCATCGCCGAGGTTCCTGCGGCCCTGGCCCAGGCCGGCATCCGCTGCGCCTGCATCCAGGGCGTGTGGTGCCTGAGCCGCAGCGCCATCCCCGACGAACGCCAACATCCAGCGCAACGTCGACGGCTGGGCATCATCCCCATGCCGCACCTCGCCGACGATGACGCAGCGGGTCAGCGTCTGGCGGCGGGCCTGCGCGCCGAGGTCGTTCCCGAAGCCTGGACCCGACCCGGATGGTGCCTGGCCTGGCTGCCGAATGCTCCCGGAGTCGCCGACATCCGCGGGCTGATCATCGCCGCCGATCCGCCCACCATCCATGCCCTGCTCGATGCCTGCGATGTGCTCGACCGGCTGGGGGTCGAGGCCGGGCTAGAAGCCCTGGCACGCTGAGCAACCGGGACACGCTAGCAGCATGCACGGCATCAATGAGCTTTTGAATTGGTCGTTGCGCCTCGGGCGGGTCTTCGGCACCGAGGTCCGCGTCAGCTGGCTGCTGGGCGTGTGGATGCTCTTCGAAGCCCTGAACTTCGCCCGCGCGCAACAGCCGGCGATGATGCTCGTGGCCTTTTTGATGCCTTTGGCGGCAATGGTCGTGCATGCCCTAGGCCACACCGCCGGCTGCCGGCTTGCCGGTGGCCGTCTGCAAGCGACCACGCTGTCAATCATCAACAACCTCGACGACATCCATGTCCCCCTGCGCCCGGGGGCGCAGTTCCTTGCCGGGTTCGCCGGTCCGCTGATCAACCTGTCGATCGCCGGGGCGAGCCATGTCGGCAGTTGGTACGCTTCTGGATTCCTCGCCAGCGTGCTCGCCTATGCGGCATACCTCAACCTGCTGATCGGCATCGCCAACCTCCTCGCCTGCCAACCCTTCGACGGCCAGCGCTGGTGGCGCGGCCTGCTGTGGTCGTTCCTGCCCATGCGCAAGGCGGTGCAGTCGACGCTCATGCTCGCCTTCCTGTCAGCGATCCTGCTCCTGGTCTTCGCCGTCTGGCGCACCGATTTCATGCTGCTGTTCATCGGCATCATCTCGGTGCTGGCGACGATCAACGAGCGCATGGCCGTGGCCCAGGGCCAGGATCCGATATTCCTCGTCGATCCGACCTATGTCGGCAGCGCCCCGCCCTCGGCCTGGCGCCGGCGGCGCGCCGAGCGCGCCGCCGCCCGGGCCGAGCGCGATCTGGCAGCGGAGCAGGAGGTCCTCGACCGCCTGCTGGCCAAGGTCAGCGCGCACGGACTGCCCGCGCTCACCGCCGGCGAGCGCAAGCAGCTACAACGCATCTCGCAACAGCAAAAAGAGCGCGACCAGCACGGGTAATGTTGTTTTCGCCGTGCATTTCCCATCTATGTTGAGGCCATGACCGTGATGCCGCCCCCCTACATCCCCAGTCGTTTCGGCTATCAGCGCCGGGTGTCGCGAGCAGTACGCTGCGGCGAGGTACAGATCGGCGGACTGCTCGCCGGCCAGCCGGCGCCGGTGGTCATCCAGACCATGTGCACCACCAAGACCCCGGATATCGCGGCCACCGTCGCCCAGTGCATCGTGCTCGCCGAGGCCGGCTCCGAGATCATCCGCATCACCGCCCCCGGAGTCAAAGATGCCCAGGCGCTAAAAGACATTCGCCGGCAATTCAGTGCCGCCGGCTTCGGCCGCATACCCTTGTGCGCCGACATCCATTTCATGCCGGCCGCGGCCATGGAAGCCATCGAGCACGTCGAAAAGGTGCGCGTCAATCCCGGCAACTTCGCCGACAAGAAGGCCTTCAAGATCGTTGAGTACAGCGACGCGCAGTACGCCGAGGAGGTCGCCCACGTCCACGAGCGTTTCGCGCCCCTGGCCCGTCGCGCCAAGGCCCTTGGCCGCTGCCTGCGCATCGGCACCAACCATGGCTCGCTGTCCGACCGCATCATGAACCGCTGGGGCGACAGCCCGCGCGGGATGGTCGAAAGCGCTATGGAATTCGTGCGCATCGCCGAGAGCGAAGGTCTGCGCGATCTGGTCATCAGCATGAAGTCGTCGAACCCCAAGGTCATGGTCGAGGCCTATCGCCTGCTCACCGCCCACCTGCTGGCACATGGCGAGGCTTATCCGCTGCACCTCGGCGTCACCGAGGCCGGCGACGGCGAAGACGGCCGCATCAAGAGCGCCGCCGGCATCGGCGCGCTGCTCGAAGACGGCCTCGGCGACACCGTGCGCGTGAGCCTGACCGAGCCGCCCGAGTTCGAGCTCCCGGTAGCCCGCGCCCTGGTCGCCCGCTATGCCGGCTGGCGCAGCACTCCCGCTCCCACTCCCACTCCAGCGCCCCTTTCGGTGGCCACAGCGGCGCCCAACGACCCCACGGATCCGTACACCTTCAAACGCCGGGCGGCCGAGATCACCCGCATTGGCGCCGACATCCCGGTGGGCGGCACGCTGATCCCGCGCGTGCTCGTGCCGCTGGGCGCACCCGCCGCCAGCGGCCGCGAGCCGACGGCCGATGCGGTGGTTGCCGATGGCACCTTGTGGCAGCTGATGGCCAACAGCATCCCCGGGGCCGAACACGGCTGTGGTCCGCAGTCGCCGATCGCCGTCGGCGAACAGGTGACAGTGGTGGTCACGCGCGCCGATCGTCCGCTCCCGCCGCTGAAGCCCGGCACGCTGGTCCTTCTGCGGCTCGATGGCAGCGATCCCACCGCCGTCCTGCGCGCCACCGTGGCGGCGATGCCCAGCGGCGTGGTCATCGGCCTCGCCGAGTGCGGGCTGCTCGGTGAGACCCGCGCGTATCGCCTGCTGACGGCGGTGTGCGAAGAACGCTTCGCGGCCGGCGGCGAGCGCCACGCCATCGCTCTCGCCCTGCCCTTCCAACACGATGAACTGGCGATCGCAGCCATCGTCGGCGGACTGCTCATCGATGGCCTCGGCGATTGCCTTTACCTGCCCGCCGCCGCCGATCCGCGGCGACTGGCCTTCACCCTGCTGCAATCGGTCAAGGCCCGCGTCACCCGAGCCGACTACGTCGCCTGTCCAAGCTGCGGGCGCACCCAGTTCGACCTCATGGACGTCACCGCCCACATCAAGGAAGTCACCAACCACCTCGACGGCGTGACCATCGCGATCATGGGCTGCATCGTCAACGGCCCCGGCGAGATGGCCGACGCCGACTTCGGCTACGTCGGCTCGGGCCCAGGCAAGATCGACCTCTACCGCCGAAAGGAGAAGGTCCGCAACGGCATCCCTCAGGCAGGTGCCCGCGATGAGCTGGTGCGGTTGATCAAGGAGCATGGGATGTGGAAGGAACCGGGTGCATGAAGACCGCGCTGATCACCGGCATCACCGGCCAAGACGGCTGCTACCTCGCCAAGCATCTGCTCGGCCTCGGTTACCGAGTGATCGGCACCTCACGAGATGCGGAAAGTGCCCGCGGCGGCAACCTGCAGCGCCTCGGTATCGCCGACGACGTTATGCTGCTGTCGATGAACCCGATCGATTTCCGCAGCGTGCTACAGACCATCAGCGGTTACAAACCTGACGAGTTGTATAATCTTGCCGGACAGACCTCGGTCGGCCAATCATTCGAACAGCCCGTCGAAACGCTTGAGAGCATCGGCGTCGCGACCCTCAACTTCCTGGAAGTCATCCGCCTCTATGCGCCGCAGGTGCGCTTCTACAACGCCTGCAGCAGCGAATGCTTCGGCAATATCGCGAGCGGCCGGTTCGACGAGGACAGCCCCTTCCGCCCGCGCAGTCCCTACGCGGTCGCCAAGTCGCAGTCCTTCTGGGAGATCAACATCTACCGCGAAGCCTACGGGCTGTTCGCTAGCTCAGGCATCCTCTTCAACCACGAGAGCCCGCTGCGCCACCCGCGGTTCGTGACGCGCAAGGTGGTCAGCGCCGCGCTGCGCATCGCCAACGGTTCGCGCGAACGCCTGCGCCTGGGCAACACCACGGTGATTCGTGACTGGGGCTGGGCTCCGGAGTACGTGGTGGGGATGCACCTGATCCTGCAGCAAAAAACACCTCGCGACTACGTGATCGCGACTGGCGAGGAATGCAGCCTGTCCGATTTCGTCGCTGAGGTCTTCCGCTCGGTCGGACTTGACGCCACGGCACATATCGACATCGATCGCACCTTGTTCCGCCCCAGCGAACTGCAGCGCGCTGTCGGCAACCCCGCACGCGCCGCTGAGCACCTGAGCTGGCAAGCGACCAAACACTGGCGCGACGTGGCCAAGACGATGGTTGCTGCCGAATCCACGCAACTCCTGGCGTGACCTTCCGCCACGCCGCCATGCGCGTCGCCCTCGTCACTCCGGAATATCCTGGCTGCGGTCCGTCATTCGGGGTCGGCCGCTATGTGCGTGATCTCGGTGAATGCCTGGCCGAGGCCGGCATCGACGTGCGCGTGTTGGCCGCCACCGACACCGGCTGCTTCAGCATCACCCCTGGACAAACACCCCAATTGCTGGGGCCGGCATATCCGCATCTGCTGCTGCGTCCGCTCCAGGCAGCACGCTGGCTCGATGCCGAACTCGCTCGCTTCGCCCCCGATGTACTGGATGTGCCCAACTGGGGTGGGCTGGGCACCTTCCTGCGCACCCCGATCCCGCACGTGGTACGATTGGTGACCTCTGCCGCCGATCCCAGTCTCGCCCGACGCGATCCGCTGCTGCCCGTGCGCCTCGCGCTCGAGAACGCCACCGTACACCGTGCAACACATTTGGTGGCAGACAGCGCGGCAATGGCCGAGGTCGGTCGGCGGATCTACGGCCGCATGGCCGATGCCGTGATCCACCTCGCCTACCGCGGAGCGATCGCCCCACCGACGCCGCGCGACCAGCCGGCAGTATTGTTCATCGGTCGGCTGGAGATGCGCAAAGGTCTCGATGTCCTGCTCGATGCGTGGCCGGCAGTGCTCGCCAAGTGCCCATCGGCGCATCTCCACGTCGTTGGATCCGATCGCGTTGGACTGGCACCGCGATTGGCTGCCTCCACTGGCGTAACCTGGCATGGTCAGGCAGACGATGCCACCGTCGCCAGACTGCGAGGGCAATGCTTGGTACAGGCCATCCCATCGCGCTTCGAATCCTTTGGCCTAGTCGCGCTGGAGGCGTGGGCCGCGGGTATGTCGGTAGTCGCCAGCGACGTCGGCGGCCTACCGGCGATCGTCGGCGACGCAGGTCTTCTGGTACCGGCCGAAGACCCTCCCGCGCTGGCCCTGGCGCTCGTTACCGCGCTCGAGCCGCGGCTCGCTCGGCAGTTGGCCGATGCTGGGCAAAGCCGCCTGAAGACGCTCTTCGATCCTGCCCAGTTGGTACGCCGCAGCCTGGAAGTCTATGCCATGGCCCAAGGCCGATCCGTCCCGCTTCAGGCCACTCCATGAACGACGTCCGTCCCCTGCGCGTTGCCATCGATATCACCCCCACCATCGGCCAAGGTTACGGTGTCGGACGCTATGTGGTCGATCTGCTGGATGGCTTGGCAGGTCAGGTCGAGCTGCTCGGTGTCTATCAGGGGCATCACGGCGCGCCGCCCGAAGCAGTCGTCCGGCGCTGTGCCAGCGTTCACCGCTACGACCTGATTGGCGGCCGGATCGGTGCACTCATGCGCTTGCCATGGGTCCTGCGCGGCATCGGAGCTGACCTCTACCACAGCACCTCCACCATCGCCGTTCCTGGACCTGGGTGGAGCGGCGCGGTGGTCGCCACCGTCCAGGACTGCTACCCGCTGCATGTCGGTGCCGCAGTCACGCCACGCCACCTCCGTTTGTTTCGCCAGTTACTCAGCCGGATCCTGGCCCACGCTGATCAGCTCATCGTGCCCAGCGACTGCACCCGACGCGACATCGTCAGTCAGGGCTTCCGAGGACCGATCACCATTACCCACTACGGTGTCACTGCGCCACCACCGCAGCCGCGGCCGGTTGATGCTCCGGAACAATACCTGCTGACGATCAGCGCGATCGAGCCGCGCAAAGGCTTCGACCTGCTGGCAGAATCCTTCCTCGCGTCAAACGATCCTGTCCCAGCATGGATTCACATCGGAGGGATCCGCCACGATCCCGATGGCGCGACCGTAGCCCTGATGGAGCGCTGCGGTTGCCGTCGGCTCGGCTGGGTCGATGGCGCGACCCGCGATGCGTGGTTGCAGCATGCCACCGTGCTCGCCTGTCCCAGCCGACTGGAAGGCTACGGCTACTCGGTCGCTGAAGGGATGGCTGCAGGCGTCGCGGTGGTCGCCACGGAAGGCGGCTCCCAAGGCGAAATCCTTGGTCAGGGGTGGCCGCCCTGCCCACCAGATGCGCTTGCTCGAGAAATCGCCTCCCTGATGGGTGACCCGGTGCGGCGGCAACAGCGCATCCGCCAAGGCCTCGCGCGCGCCGCCGAATTGACCATCTCCGCGACGGCGCGCGATACCCTGGCCGTGTACCGACGCGGTATCGGTGACAGAATCAGCCGCAGTTGAGCGTCGTCCCGGATTGCACCTCTGCACTTGCAAGCCAACATTCACCGCGAGCTCATTCCGGTGACAAACCCGATGAGGAACAAGGACTACCTGTGACCGATCCCACGACCACGATCAGCCGGCTATGCCGCGAGCAGGATCTGCACGCTGACTGGTATGGTTCGTTGGCGGCCAAATCCGGCGATCGCCCATCAGCGAATCGCAAGCAGTGGGAGCATCTGGCGATCGCCCAGGCCCTGCTCGACCTTGGCTGTTTAGCCCCCGGTCGCCGTGGCCTCGGTTTCGGCGTCGGCCGCGAGCCCTTACCCGCGTTGTTCGCCGGCCATGGCAGCAACGTGATCGCCACCGACCTGCCAAGCGGCGCCGGCGCCAGCGGCTGGAGCGACAGCGGCCAGCACTGCAACGCCTCCGATGACCTGTTGCGTCCCAGCGCCTGTACCACGGAGGATTTCCATCGCCTGGTCTCCTACCGGCCGGTGGACATGACCCGCATCCCGGTCGACCTCGCGGACAACTTCGACTTCACGTGGTCCTCTTGCGCCTTCGAGCACCTTGGTTCGCTGGAGGCCGGCCTGCGCTTCCTGATCGAGCAGGCACGCTGCCTCAAGCCGGGCGGTTGGGCGGTGCACACCACCGAGTTCAATGTCCTCTCGAACGATGATACATGGACCGCTGGCGGTACCGTCGCCTACCGTGCACGCGACCTCGTCGCCCTGGCCGCCGCCTGCAACCGGGCGGGACTCGAACTGGTCCCGGTCGACCTCGATCCGGGCAACCGCCCGCTCGATTGGGCCATCGACCTATGGCCCTACCGCCCGGAGCCGCACCTCAAGCTGCTCTCCGAAGGACGCTTCGTCCTGACCTCCCTGCTGCTCATAATCCATCGACCGGTGACCTGCAGCACGATCCGCGATCCCGGACCGATCCTGCCGCCGGAAACCGCCGCCGTGCACGCCGGGCCGGTCGGCTGGACCCTGGTCCAGGCACCACCAGCAGATCTCCGCGCTGCGGCTGAAGTTGAAGCCTGGCGGCTGCGCTACCTGGGCGTTACCGGCAGTGGCGACACCGGAGCCGAACGCGTGCTGGCTTTGGAAACCGAGTGCCAACGCTGGCGCGATGCTTATCAGCGTCTTGCCGGCCATCCGTTAATACGAGCCTTGCTGTGGCTCCGCCGCCGACTGCGTGGCATTCATGAACCAACCACCCGCTGAGCCCTTGCGCATCATCTTGGATATCGCGGCTTTCGGCCTAGGGTTCGTCAATCCCGCCGGTCGCTGCGGGATCTATCGTCTCATCGATGAACTGCTCTCACGCTCCGCGCAGTTGGGGGCCACCGAGCTCGCTCTGACGGCGACCCGCAGCCCCGCCCTGTCGATACTTACCGAGGCCGAGATCCGACGCACGCATCCCGAGCTGCTGCCTGCTTGGCACCCCTCATGGCAGGCCACTATCTGTTCGAACCGGCAGCTGGCGCGATTCGCCAGATACGCACAGGGGGCGTCACGCATCAATCCCCTACGCTGGCTGGCGGTCGCCGTGTGGCGTGCCGGGCTTGCGACGGCACGTGCACAAAGGATCTCCGGGGCCTGGGACATCTTCCACTCGTTGAGCGATGCCTTGCCGGACGCATCCCGCATCGATGCGCGCGTGGGCTTATTGACCGTCCATGACCTCACTCCGCTCAGCCATCCCGAGCTCCACCTGCAGGTCACCAAGGACTGCTTCTCGGCCGCGGTCGCCTCGCTACGGGCTGAACATACCCGGGTGGTCTGCGTCAGCGAATCGACCCGCCGGGAATTATCGCGCCTCGCCGAGGTCCCGCCGGAACGGACTTCGGTCATCCTCCTGGCAGCCGATGCGCGCTTCCGACCATCCCCGGAAACGGAGATCGAGCGCGTCCGTTGTCGTTATCGTCTCGGCGAGGGACGCTATTTCCTGTGCCTCTCCTCCGTCGAACCGCGCAAGAACCTCCCGGCGACCATAAAGGCCTTCAGCCGATTCTACCAGCAGCTCGCGGGAGCGAATGGCCCAACGGACCTATCGCTGGTGATTGCCGGGCCGACCGGCTGGATGTCGGGGACATTTGAACAGGAACTGTCTGCCGCCAAGGCTCCCATCGTGCGCCCGGGATTCATCGCCGATGAGGATCTCCCCGCGCTCTACAGCGGCTGCCATGCGTTCGTCTATCTTTCCCTGGCCGAGGGATTCGGCCTACCACCACTTGAAGCGATGGCATGTGGAGCGCCCGTATTGACCAGCAACACGACCTCCCTGCCGGAAGTCGTCGGCGATGCCGGGCTGATGATCGACCCCCTCAATCAGGAGGCGATGGTCACGGCGTTGCACCAGCTGCTTGATGATCAGCTGACCGATCGCCTGCGCGCACGCGCACGTGAACGGGCGCGGCGCTTCTCCTGGGAAGCATTCACCCGCGAACATCGCGACCTGTACCAGGAGTTGAACGCTTCAGCCAAGAGATGATTGGCGTTCGGTGCCAGTTACGACGCCAGGGGCTAAGGGGCGAAGAGGCTAAGGGGCGAAATTGCAGAAGCTGTCAGCACGGATCCCTCAGTCCCGGTTCTCCTTTTGCGCCGAGATGTCACCGAGCATATCCATCCTGAACGAGCGCATGGCATCGTAGGTGAAGAAGACATAGAATCGCATCGTCTCCCAGGGCCGTCTCCAAAACGGGTATTTCATCACCGCGATCGAATGAAAGATCCTGCGGGCATGGCTGGGCGTGAAGCGGCCCAATCTGATCCCGACGCGCAGCTCATAGATCAGATCAAGCGGACGTATCATGTCCGGGATGAGCTTGCGCAGCGCCGGGGAGTCGACACACGCCAACGGAATGTGCCCCAAAGCCGCAATGCACCAAGCGATCACCGCCCCGGATCCGCGATACGGCACCACGGCCTCCTTTACGCGCAGGCACTCCCGTCTCAGAACCGCGTTGCCGCCCGCGACATGCAGCGCTTGCAGGACTAGCACCAATTGCGGAGCGCAGGTGCTGAGCCATTGATAGGCATGACATACGTATGGGCGCAACCGCTCAGCCCGAAACAGGCACATAGGCAGGCAGATCAATGCTCCCAAGGACTCCGCGCCGCGTGCCAATTCATTGACATTGCGGCAGACCAACGGCACTCCCTGCCGTTGATGGTCCATCCCGACAAAGACGCATTCCGGACCGGCGGCATCGATGAAGGCCAGCGCCGCTGCAATCCCATCGCCGACTAGCGCATCGTCATCGCCGAGGATCCACACCCAGGCGCTTTCACAAAGCTCGAAGCATCTGCAAATATTCGCATTGCCTCCGATATTCAGCGGATTCCTAAAAACCTTCACGTGCTGCAGTTCAGCGGGCGCGAAATGCCTCTTGAGCAGGGTTTCGACCGGGATGTCGCTGGCGTTGTCGATGATCGTGCAGCCAATGTTCGACGACAACTGGGGTATGATCGTTTTCAAGGTGAAGAGCAGATGATCCGGCCGATTATAGGTGGGTATCCACAAAGACAGATGCAATGGTCCATGATCTAGCACGACACGATACCTTTCTTGGATTTTGTCAGCGGCGCAATCCAGGAAATCATGGCAGAAGTTCCGCCATCCGGCGCGTGATCAGATCGTGATACAAGGCCAGCACGTCTTCAACCGAGAGATAACGCAAATCGGGCTGCTTACGCTGATCATACGCCGCCCGGACTTTCCCGAAGGGTCCGCTCATGGCTTGGCCAAGCGTTCGAATGCATCTTCGTAACGATCCATGAGGCCCTTGCTGATGCTCGCCAATTTGGTGTGCCGCGCACGGTCATCGGCGAGGCGAATCAGCCGCATATTGCCCAGCACCGGCAATCTAATCAAGGCGTGCCCTACGCGGTGCTGGTTCTCTCAGCCGCGATCGCCTAGCAGTTCTTCACCGGCGTGATGACCGAATCCGGAGGCAGCATTGCCAACAATGTCGAGCTGGTGACCAAGGTCAATTTTAGCGATAAGACTGGGGGATTCGTTCACGAGCCGCTCCTGGGGCCAGCCTCAGGTACGGATGCCTGATTGCCGATGCATACAGAATACAAAATAGCCGTCATTCCGGTTGGATGAAAGCCTCCATCCGGCGCGTAAGCTCCTGCTTGCTCAATGTCCCATCAGCCACCGCCATGGTGAGGGTATACCATTGGTCCGAGTTACCGGTGATCGTGCCACCATTGTCCGTCACGAAGACCATGGCCGCAAACAGACCGATGCGCTTGTTGCCGTCGCAAAACGGATGATTGGCGGTGAGATGGAACAGATACGCCGCCGCCTGGGCGGTGCGAGTCGCATGGATGAGCCGGCCGAAGGCCGTCATCCGTGGCTGGGCGACGGCAGACTCCAAGGCGCCCGGATTCAGAATACCTGCATCGCCGCCGAAACGTGTGATCAGATCGCAATGCAAGGCCAGCACGTCCTCAACCGAGAGGAAACGCGGATCCGGTTGATCAGTCCGGTCATAGACCGGCGACGCCTCCCGGATGCGCGCGGTCACGGCTTGGCCAAGCGCTCGAAGGCATCCTGGAAACGATCCATGAGACCGTTGCCGAGGCGCGTCAATTCAGCGCGTCGGGCACGGTCGCCGGCGGGGCGGATCAGCAAGGTATCACCCTGCACTTGCAGCTCGACTTCGCCACGCTCGCTTACGCCGATCAGCTCGAGCAGCGTCTTATCGAGGATCAACGCCTGGCTGTTACCGACTTTGGAAAGGGTTTTGATCATGATTTTACCTAATTATGTTACCGTAATTATAACTAAGTTATAACATCGTCAAGGGGCAACCAGAAGCAATCTATCAATTGACAGAACAGAACAGACCCGAGCCCGACAATCACTGCTCTTGCCATGGTACGCCCTATCCGCGTGGTTGCATCCCCGGCGCCTGACTGGCACGGTGGCTGACCGTGTCCGCCACGCGCCCCCATCACCTGATTACCAACCGCCCGCAAGGATTCCTGGCCATGGCCAAGGAATTCTGGGCCTGTCGCGAGATCGCCCTGCTGCTGGCACGGCGGGATTTCCTGGTGCGCTACCGGCGCAGCGTGATCGGTTTCGCCTGGGTGCTGTTCAAGCCGGGAATGAATGCCCTGGTATTGACCTTCGTCTTCGGTCATCTGGCGAAACTTCCTGATCAAGGCGTGCCCTACGCGGTGCTGGTGCTCTCGGCCGCGATTGCCTGGCAGTTTTTCACCGGCGTGATGACCGAATCGGGAAGCAGCATTGCCAACAATGTCGAGCTGGTGACCAAGGTCTATTTTCCGCGCATGCTCTTGCCGTTGGCGACGCTGCCGGTGAACCTCATCGATCTGCTGGTGGGTCTGATCCTGCTTTGGCTGGTCATGGGCTGGACCGGCTTCAGCCCGACGTGGACGGCGCTGCTGCTGCCCCTTGCCGGCATTCCCCTGATCCTGGTGTCGTATGGGGCAGGGCTGTGGGTCAGTGCGCTGATCGCACGTTTCTACGATCTCAAGAACGTCATCCCGTACCTGCTGCAATTCGGCATGCTCATCTCCCCGGTGGCGTTCTCCGCTTCCCTGGTACCGGAACGTTGGCGGCTGGTCTACGGCCTCAATCCATTGGTAGCGCCCCTGGAGCTCTTCCGCTGGTGCCTGCTCGGTGACAGCTACCGCCTCGATCCCCTGATGATCGGCTCGTCGCTGCTCATGGGGCTGCTGCTATTCATTTCCGGAGTGTGGGCCTTCCGGCGATTCGAGCGGGAGTTCGCCGATGTCCTCTGAGCCGCTGATCTGCGCGCGGGGGATCGCCAAACGTTATCGCATCCGCCGCGGTCCGCCGGTGACCTTGCACGAGACCCTCGGCCATGCCCTGCGCGGACGGCGCGCTCCCAGCCAATGGCTTGAGTTCTGGGCGCTCCGCGAATTCGATCTCACCGTCATGGCCGGCGAGAAGGTCGCCTTCCTCGGTCATAACGGCGCCGGCAAGTCGACCTTCCTCAAACTCGTCTGCCGCATCACGCCCCCGACCGCCGGCGTCCTCGAACTGCGCGGGCGCGTCGCGAGCATGCTCGAAGTCGGTACCGGCTTCCACACCGAACTGTCCGGACGCGACAACATCTTCCTCAACGGCGCCATCCTCGGCCTGTCGCGCAGCGAGATCCTGCAGCGTCTGGAGCGCATCCTGGCCTTTGCCGGGATCAACGAGTTCATCGATACCCCGGTGAAGCATTATTCGACCGGCATGTACGTGCGTCTGGCCTTTGCAGTCGCCGCCCACACCGATCCCGACATCCTCGTTATCGACGAAGTGCTGGCGGTCGGCGATCAGGATTTCCGCGCCAAGTGTATCCGTCATCTGACTTCGCCGGAGCAAGCGCAACGCACGATGCTGATCGTCAGCCACGAGCTCGAGGTCCTCGCCCAGGTCGCGACCCGCGGGGTGGTACTCGATCACGGAACCAAGATCTTCGATGGGCCGATCGCCGAGGCGTTGGCCTTCCATCGCCAACGGCTGTCTTCGACGGCATGATCAGCCTCGCCATCCCCAGCAAGAATCGGCACGCTTCGCTGCAGCGGACGGTGCGTCTTGCCGAGCGCACCGCCGCCATGCCGCTGATCTGCGATCAGAGCCCGCAGCCCTACCACGGCCCCGGCATCACGCTCCATCGCCCCGATCTCAATGGCCTTCCCGCTGCCCGCAATGTCCTGCTGCGCGCCACCAATGCCGATATCGTGGTGATGATGGACGACGACACCGATCTCGCCTCCGACTTCGTCGAACGCCTGCGCGCCTGCATCGTACGCTGGCCGGATGCCGCCGGCTGGGGGCCGGTGCTCGAGGTCCGGCCACGGGCCGTGCGGCGGCTGCACCGCCTGGTGCATCTCGGGTGCTTTCACGACCCCCGGCGGCTGACCGGGGCGCGCCTTGATGCCCCGACCTCGGCTTTGTTCGGGGCCTGCTTCGCGGTGCGCCGCGAGCTCGCCATGGCGGTCGGCTTCGACGAGCGCCGTGCCGGCTATGCCCTCGGCGAGGACCTCGATTTCTGCCGGCGACTGGCGGCGCATGTCGGCGTTGCGCACCCCTTCCGCTTCTGCCGCGAGCTGCGTGCCATCCACCGCTGCGATGGTGCCAATCGCGCCGATGCCACCCGACGTGGCGAGGCCAAGGCGGCATTCCTGATCTGGTTCGCTCGCCGCCACGGGGGGCGGCAACCGGCGACCATCCTCCATCTGCTGCTCGCTCTCGTGGTTGCCGCCTTGGGCCACGGGCGCGAGCCGGGCAATGCCCGTGGCGTGTGGCGCGGCGTGCGCACGTGGTGGGGATGAGCCCTCGCGGCTCATGCCCGTTTGGGCACGGCTAGGCCCACCTGGGCATGCTCATCACGCTCAGGGAAGAGCGCTCAGGTTCGGCGTCGTTCGTGATCATGATGCGCAGATGACGGTAAATACTGCGTCTCTATCGAGGTCTGAAGCCTTGCCCAGGCGCCGGCGGCAATGCGGAACGCGGTGTGCTTAGGCAGCGGCGGAGGTGCCTATGATCACGGTCTTCGATCCCGCCCATGGTGGCAATGCCGCTCGCGGAAAATCTACACCCCTGGGCAAGACCTTGGCCTTTGGCCTTGCCGGCTATGACGGCCTTGCTGGCCTTGCCGGCCATGACAGCCATGACAGCCATGACAGCCATGACAGCCATGACGAGAAGACGCTGACCCTGGCCATGGCCCAACGCCTGGCGAGCAGCCTCGGCAATGAGGCTCGCCTGACCCGCGATGGCGATGAGAACCGCTCATTGGCCGAACGCATCGCCGTTGCGCGCACGGCCCAGGCCGGGGTATTCATCTCCCTGCATGCCCATCCCGCCGGCAGCGGCAGCAGCGCCGCCTGGGTGCATACCGCCGCCAACGAACCGTCGCAGGCCCTCGCCGCCGCCATCCAGCAGGAACTCGATGGCATGCCTGCCGCCGTCATCGAGGTCCGCCGTGGCGATCTGGCGGTGCTGGCTCCAGACCGCCATCTGCCTGATACCGCCGCCTGCCTGGTGGAACTCGAAGTCGCGACCCAGGGCGATGCCGATCGCCTCGGGCAGGCCGTGACCCGCGCCCTGCAGCGCCATGCCGGGCGCTATGGCCAACGACGCGTAGTGCTGTCCCAAGGACGCACGGGCCACGGGCGCAGGAGCGAAGGGCGCACGGGCTACGGCGCTACCGCCCTCGGTAACGAGGACATCGTCTTCGCCTCCACCGATGAGATTCTCGCCTACATCGCCGATCGCCTCACGCGTCATCAGAACTGGTCGCGCGGCGTCGATGACACGACGCAATTCCCATTCTCGGCGATCTGCCATCTGCAGATGACCGCCAGCGATGGCCAAGTCTACACCGGCACTGGCTTCTACATCGGCCGCGATCGCATCCTCACCTGCGGCCACAATATCCATTTTGACGGAGTCGGCACCGCTTCGGTGATCGTCACGCCCGGCAAGAATGGCACCGCCGCTACCGGCAGCCCCTTCACCGTCGCCGGCACCCAGTGCGAGATCCACCCCCAGTGGCGCAACAGCGCCATGCCCGACGGCTATGATCGGGCCTTCGACCTGGCAGTGATCCGCGTGACCACGCCGCCTCCGGGCGATCGCTGGTTCTCGTACCTCGACGATCGCCAGATGTCGGTGGCGCCAGTGGCGGTGTGCGGCTATTCGGCGGACACCGTCAATCCCGATCGCCAGCACCTCGACATCGATATGATCCGCGGTGTCAGCGCCAACGGCGAGCGCGCCGATTACGAGGCCACCATCGAGCACGGCTCAAGCGGCGGACCGGTGTTCTACGTCCACGGCGTCGAGGATCCGGCGACCCAGACCAGCCACTACGATATCGGCATCGTCGGCGTCAACACTCGCCTCGGCGATGCCGACATGAGCGGCCGCGTCACCACCCTCAACAGCTGCTGCCTGCTGACCCCGGCCAAGACCGCTTGGATCCGCTCGCTCGGTGGTACCTATTCCGGCCGAGGCCGGGGCCGGGCAGGCGCGCGCAGTCAACCTCCGACACGGACTTTCGGCCGCCCAGCGGCGACCGCACTCGGCAATGAGGAACTGGTCTTCGCCGACACCGACGCGGTAATGACCTATATCACCAACCGCGCCGGACATTTCGGGCAATGGCTGGTGGGCATCGACAACACCCACCTGTTCCCCTTTTCCGCGATCTGCCATCTCAAGATCATCCGCGATGACGACAGCGGTGGCAGCTACCACCAGGGCACTGGCTTCTACATCGGCAACGATCGCATCCTGACCTGCGGTCATAACATCGAGGAGGACGGCCATCGCGCCCTGCGCATCGAAATCACCCCTGGCAAGAACGGTACCTCCACCGCCGGCCCAACCTTCACCGTCCAGGCCAGCAGCTGCTTTTTGCATCCGCAATACCGCGATGCCAATGTCGCCGGCGGCTACAACGAGGACTTCGACATGGCGGTGATCCGGGTCGCGTCGCCACCGCCCTACGGCATTATCTTCGATGAGCTCGACGACAGCCTGACCTCGCAATCCGCGATCGCGGTCTGCGGTTATGGCTACGTCGCCTCGCAGTTCGATGATCGCCTGCACCTCGACATCGACACCATCCGCACCGTCAACGACACCCTCAATCAGGCCTCTTACGATGCCTTCACCGCCGGCGGCAACAGCGGTTCGCCGGTGTTCTTCGTACGTTCGGTCGATGACCCGGTGGCCCAGGTCTGCCGTCAGAGCGCGGTGGTGGTGGGCGTGCACATCCTCGGCTATCCGGCTACCGCCGGACGGCCGGAAACCTCGCTCAATAGCTGCTGCCTGATCACACCCGAAAAGCGCCGCTGGATCCTCCAGGACTGGTCGGCTTATGGCAGTCGCCAAACGGCGCGCAGCAATAGCCAGGCAGTGCGCAGCAACCCTCCAGGGCGGGCGATGGCCGGCCGTCGGCCAGTGGCGGCGACCAATGTCTATGCCGGTGGCCGGACGGCAGCGGTGATCGCCCACGGCGCGCATGAGCGTTATGGCAAGCGCAGCCTGCCCGCGCGGGCGGCCTCAGCCAATGAGTCGTTCGATGATGTCGATCTGCTCGATGCCAATCTCGCCGATCGGCGGCGCGGTGATACGCGCACCGTCAGTACCCTCGCCGATGCCGACGTGCTTATCGCCACCTTCAGCAGCGGCAGCGCCGCCGGTGCCTGGGCGGGCCTCAGCCGGGCGGTGGTCGCAGCCGGACTGACGACGGTGATCCGCAATCCCGGCAGCGTCAATCAGGGCGGCCTCAATCTCTGCGGTCCGACGGCGTTCATCGTCATGTGGGCCGGTCGCGATCCGGTGGCCTTCGTACGCTTCGTCACCAGCCTCTATGAGCAGGGCTCGGCGAGACTCGGCAACCGTACGATCACCCCCGGCGCGACCACCCGCAGCGCCGACTACAACGGGCTCTCGGCACGCTTGAACGGTAACTGCCCGGATGCCGCTTCGTGGCTGGCATTGGCGGCCTTGCGCGACGACGAGAATGCCATCTTGCCCTATGACGGCAGCAGCTCGGAAGCGCTCTCGGGGTCGACGACCCCGGAGGAACTCGCCGGTTGGATGGAAGCCACCGGCATCTGGACGGTGCGCAACGAAGCCGACTGGACGCATATCCTCCCCAGCCGCGGCATTCCCCATGCGCAAGGACTCTACAGCGGGAACTCCGCCGATATCGCCCTGCTCATCCATGCCAATCTCATGTTCGATGCCAGCCAGGCGAATGCGAACATGGCCGCCTATGATCCGGCGAATCCTTTCCGGCCCGGTTGCTGGGTGGTGACACCGGATCCGAGCAATGGCGCAGCCGCACCCGGTGATGCCGGCTTCCGCGAGGTCTTCACCGACTATCGCCGCAACCATGACAGCAGCTTCCTGCTCAACCAGTTCCCCGATCATTTCGTGATCCTGCGCAACGAGCCGCTGTTCAACGACCAGCAGCAGACCCTGGCGATGCGCATCTGGACCTGGGCGGATGTCTACCAGCTGGTGATTCCGCGCGACGTCTTCCTCGCCAACTACTACGGCGCCGTCATCGCCTCCCTTTAAAAAAACGACGGGAGCCACGCCTCTGCGGCGTTGCCTGAAACCTCACATAGCTACGCTATGCATCGGCTTCAGGCGCCTTGCATAGGCATGGCTCGCGTCGTTTTTTGTCTTGGGTTTTTTTTCGCGTCGCACGGCGTTCTTGCTTCGATTTTTTTGTCGTGGGGTTTGATTGCGTCGCACGCGTGTGCTCGCTTCGATGCAACGGGAGCCATGCCTCTGCGGCGTTGCCTGAAACCTCACATAGCTACGCTATGCATCGGCTTCAGGCGCCTTGCATAGGCATGGCTCGCGTCGTTTTTTGTCTTGGGTTTTTTTCGCGTCGCACTGCGTGCTCGCTTCGTTTTTTGTCGTGGGGTTTGATTGCGTCGCACGGTGTGCTCGCTTCGATGCAACGGGAGCCACGCCTCTGCGGCGTTGCCTGAAACCTCACATAGCTACGCTATGCATCGGCTTCAGGCGCCTTGCATAGGCATGGTTCGCGTCGTTTTTTGTCGTAGGTTTTTTTCGCGTCGCACGGCGTGCTCGCTTCGTTTTTTTGTCGTGGGGTTTGATTGCGTCGCACGGTGTGAACTTCCCCCCGTTTGGTTGACACCCTGACAAGAGCGCCCGCTCTCCAAGGATGCCATCATGGCCAAGCCTCCAAAAATCACGTCCTCCACTGACATAGAACCATCACCAGACACACGGCGTCGATTTGACGCCACCTATAAGTAAAATGCCGTTGCCCTCAGCAAGCGCGTTGGTGTCAGCCAAGCTGCCAAGGAGTTGCACGTTGGTGAATCCAACCTGCGCAACTGGATTCAGGCAGTCGCTGCACATGGAGCGCAGGCAT
>JBIILZ010000037.1:0-32681 GCA_044338255.1 Planctomycetota bacterium
GTCGGAGATAGGCCGACGAGGATGGCGAAGGTATCGTACGGCAAATCCAAGGCGGCAAGGCGGGCGGATAGCGGGAGCTATCTGACCGTTTTGCCAACGCCGGAGATGCCGTACGAGACCGAGTCAGCCTTGCTGGCCTATCTCCGACAGACTCCTAGAGTCCGCCCATGGTTACTGCAACGCGCCTGCTCTTAATTGAAGATCATGACGACCTGCGCACACAGCTCGCCCTCGGCTTGCGGGCTGCGGGGTTCGTCGTCGATACGGCGAACGATGGCACTAGCGGATGGCAGGCGGCTTCGGCGGCCGAGCACGATGTCATCCTTCTCGACCGCATGTTGCCGGGCCTCGACGGACTTGAGGTCCTCAAGCGTTTGCGCGTCTCCGGGTCGACCGTGCCGGTGCTGCTGCTGACGGCACGCGATGCCATCGAGGACCGCGTCGCAGGACTCGATGCCGGGGCTGATGATTACCTGCCCAAACCCTTCGCGGTCGCGGAATTGCTGGCGCGCATCCGAGCGCTCCTGCGCCGCGGTCATCACCGTGGCGATCCGGTGGTGACCCTCGGCGAGCTCGAAGTCGACACCGCCGCCCGCGCCGTACGCCGCAATGATCGACGCATCGACCTGACCGAACGTGAATACGCCCTGCTCGAATACATGCTCTCGCGCCAAGGCGCGGTGGTCTCACGCAGCGAATTGTTCCAGGCACTCTACGTCGATGAGCCGGAGGAGACCAGCAACGTCGTCAATGTCCTGGTGGCGCGCTTGCGGCGGAAGCTCCACCCTCCGGGGGCCAGGCCCGTCTTGCATACTCGCCGCGGCTTCGGCTACCTGCTGAGCGCCGATGCCATGGGCGACACTGACGAGGGACATGACGGGTGAGTGCCAGCCTGCAACGGCGCATCAGCATCGGGGTCATCGCCAATACCGCGGGCGTGGTCTTGATCGCAGCGGTGGGCATCTGGCTCGCCAACCGCAGTTGGCTGCTGCAGAGACTCGATCGCGATTTGCTCGTCAAGGCCGAGCGTCTGCATCAGAGGGATGCCCTGCCACCCAGCGAATGGCGACCACTTTCTCCATTGCTGCTACCTGAGACCAAAGCGGAAAACAAGGCGGAGAACAAGGCGGGAACTAAACTGGAGAGCGCCGAAGGCATCAATCTGAGCCGATCGATCCTGGTGAGCGATGCCACCACCGGCAAGGTCCTCTGGCAAGCGTGGCAATTACCTGCTGATTTCGCAAAATTGCTGGACCCCGCCAATGATGGGCTGCAATCGGTGCCTGTATCGGCGGACCTGCGCTTACGCCTGAAGGCGGTACGGATGAGACACGGTGTGTCGAACGAAGGCGCCGGAAACCAGCCGGTGAACGTCTACCTCGCCAGCGATCTGCGGCCGACCGAGGATGAGCTTACCCGCCTCGCCAAGCTGCTCGGCGCCCTCTGGGTGACGGCCCTGGTCCTGGCCTGGATCTCGGTGGGTTGGTCGGGGCGGGTGGTGCTTAGGCCGTTGAAGGAACTGTCCCTCGCCCTCGATCACCTCGGTCCTGATGATCTCGCCTCACGACTACCATCGGCTGCCGGCCCGCATGAATTCCGTGGCATGGTCGATCGCCTGAATCTCCTGCTCGATCGCCTGGAACAGGCCTTCCGGCGCGAACAGGCGACCATCAAGGTCATCGCCCATGAACTGCGCACGCCGGTCGCAACCTTGCGCACGGCGATCGAGTTCCGTCAGCTCATCGCCGAGGACGCCGGGGAAAAAGCCGTCCTCGCGACCTGCTTCCGCACCATCGAACGGATGCAGGCGATGGTCACCAATCTCCTCCTGCTCGCCCGCCTGGAAGCCGGCAAGGAACCCCTGCCGCGGATGGTCGTGGATCTCGTTGAGATGGTCCACGATGCACTTGCCGACCGCCCCGACATCAGCGCCGAGCTGCCCGCATCCGCGCTGGTCCTGACCTCGCCCATGCACCTGCGCCTGGTGCTCGACAACCTCATCGGCAATGCCTTGGCCCATGGACAACCGCCGGGCCGTATACAGGTCGTGGTCGAGGGCACGAGCGTGCGCATCTCCAATCCCTGTGCCGAGGGCATCGATACCTCTCAGCTCGGGACGGTGTTCTATCGTGCCGATGCCGCCCGTTCGAATGGCGATCATTGCGGTCTGGGCCTGGCCCTGGTCACCCGTCTGGTCCGCCTGCTCGATGGCCAGTTGACGCTCACGGCTGCCGGGCATCAATTCCGCGCCGAAGTCGTCCTGCCTGCCGGCACGTGAATTCCAGCCGTGAGACCGAGTCAGCCGACCGACTCTATTTCTGACCGGCTCCTACTGAGTCTGGAAATGCTGCACCAGAGTCCACGCGCCCATGGCCATCAGCAGCAAGCCACCGCTGATCTCCGCCGCGGCCGCCCAGCGTGCGCCGAGCCTAGCCCCGATCCACACCGCCGGCAGGCACAGGGCGAAGGTGATCACGCCGATGGTCGAGGCCGAGAGCCACACCGGCATGTCGAGCACCGCGATCGTCACTCCCACCGCCAGGGCATCGATGCTGGTGGCGACCCCCTTGGCCAGGAGATAGGGCATGGCCAAGGGATCATCACGGCGCTCGCCGGCCTCGAAGTGCAACCCTTCCCAGGCCATCTTGGCGCCGATCGCCGCGAGCAGGATGAAGGCGATCCAGTGCCCGCTGCTCTCCACCCAGCTATGGGCCAAGGCCCCGAGGGCGAAACCGAGCAGGGGCATGAGCGCCTGGAAACCGCCGAAGACCGCCGCTAGACGCAGGGCATCGCCAGGAGCCAGGCGCGGCTTGGCCATACCGCTGACCATGGCCACCGCCACCGCATCCATCGCCAAGCCGACACCGATGACCGCCACCGTGAGAATACTCATGTGGAAGGCCGAGACTGGACCGTTGCGTCCCGGCGCAAGACTTGCGTTCTACGCCTGACGCCACGGAAATTGGTAACCTGCGTTCCGCAACGGATCTCATGTTTTGACCTGCGGCCTTGCCCGCCGTGAAGACCGTCTCCGCTCTTTCCTAGGGTGGATATGCCGAAGGTTTCGCGCGCGGTACTCACGCGACCCCACGAACTAGTGTGCCTTAACGCCGAAGTCTTCTATAAGACGGAATCAGCCGCTAACGCCGATTCCTAGCGGCGGCGGTGGCGCTCGTCGACGTAGCGTAGTCTGGCTGGCTTATTCGCCGGGGATGCCCTGGGCTTCGCGGCTCACCGCCGCCCCGGCCGCGATCAGACCCGTCAGCGGAGAACTGGCATTGGCGTAACGTTTTTTGCCGATGCGGCCGGCGCGCGCCGCCCACCACCCGGCTTCGAGGGCATGACGCATTGCCCGGGCCATGGCGATCGGATCCTGGGCCCCGGCGATGCCGGTATTCAGCAGCACACCAGCGGCGCCCATCTCCATGGCGATGGTAACATCGGAAGCGGTGCCGACGCCGGCATCGACGATGATCGGGACTTTCGCCCGTTCGAGGATGATCTCGATCGAGTTGCGATTGAGGATCCCCTGGCCGCTGCCGATCGGAGCTCCCGCCGGCATCACCGCCGCCGCCCCGGCGGCTTCGAGTTCCAGGGCGAGCACCGGATCATCACTGGTGTAGACCAGCACCGTGAAACCCTCTTCGGCAAGGATGCGACAGGCATCGAGGGTCTGCGTCGGATGCGGCAGCAAAGTCTGATGATCGGCGAGGACCTCGAGCTTGACCATGTCGCTGATGCCCAGCTCGCGGCCCAGGCGGGCGGTACGCAAGGCGTCTTCCTTGGTGAAGCAGCCGGCGGTGTTGGGCAGCAGCTGGTACTGGCTGCCGATATGATCGAGCAGGCTGCCGCCGGTGCCACGATCGCCGAGATTTGCGCGCCGCACCGCTACTGTCACCACATCGCAGCCGGACTCACTCAGGGCCTGCTGCATGGTGTGGTTGTCGGGGTATTTGCCGGTGCCGACCAGCAGGCGGCTGGCGAAGGTGTATTTACCGACGCGTAAGGGTGGGATCTGGCTCATGGGTGGCTCCGATGGATGACTGACGCATCATCGACGGCAGGCACGACCCGCAAGCTGGGGGGATACCGGCATGCAAGGAAGGAGCCGAGAAAGCAGAGAAAGCAGAGAAAGCAGAGAAAGCAGAGAAAGCAGAGAAAGCAGAGAAAGCGGAGAAAGCGGAGAAAGCGGAGAAAGCGGAGCGCGCCCAAAGCTCGAAAAAGGTCTTGAAGAACTGATACTAACTCATGTTTCCGTTTTCACTTCTTGACCATCTGAATTTTTTCAGGTATTTACGAATATTAAAATGATCGTTCCTGATCCAGAACTCACCGAAGCGCAAAAAAATAATATTGGTACCGGGACCCATCTGCAGTCGACAGTACCCTGCCAGTCGACAGTACCCTGCCAGTCGACAGTGCCACGCCGTTCCCTGGCGCGTAGCGCCCTAAGCGCAATGACCATCGGCATCGCGGTCGTAATCATCGTCGCCACGATCCTCAGTTATCTGCATATGTACGGGGTGCTCCTCGATAACACGCGTCTGGACCTCCTCCATTCGATGACCATCCGGGGTCGTGCCGAGAGCGATCAATTCCAGCTCGCCGAGCATCAGTCGAGCATGGTCCGCGACGACTTCCTGCGGCGCCTGCTGGTCCTCGGCGACCAGGATCCGCAGGCTGAGTTCGATCGCCTGTTTGTCCGCGAAGCCGATGGCCTGATCCGCGTCCGCCCCGAGCTCAACGATTACCGCCATCATGCCACCGCCTTCCTGCGGCATGACGTCCTCCTCACCCCGGACCTGCGCCGGCGTTTCGTGGTCGGCTGGCAGATCCTCGATCAATGGGGGCCGATGCTGACCAACCGCTTCTTCAGCGGTTTCATCAACATGCCCGAGCAGCTTTCGATCAATTTCTGTCCGAGCGCCGATTGGGGACGCAGCGCCACGCGTGACATCGACATCTACAGCTACGAGACCGTTTGGCGATCGACGCCGGAAAAGAATCCCCAGCGCGCAACCTTCTGGACCTCCGTGTATTTCGACGAGGGCGCCAAGGAATGGATGGTCTCATGCGTGACCCCCGGTGACCTCCAGAGCCGATGGCTGATGTCGGCGGGTCAGGATGTAATCCTCTCCGATCTGATCCGCCGCACCGCCGGTGATCGCAGCACCGGCATGTGGAATTTCATCATCGACCACAACCGGCATCTCATCGCCCATCCCCATCTCTCGGAAAGCATCGCGCAAGCCGGGGGCAACCTCCACCTCGATCATCTCCAGGACCAGAACTTCGTGGCGATGGCCAACGCCGTCCTGCAGACCTCCGGCACCGCCGTCATCGAGAGTCCCGATCATAAGAATTTCCTCGGCGTCACGCGCATCGTCGGCCCCGATTGGTATTTCATCACCGTGCTCCCGAAATCGATACTGGTCAACAATGCCCTGACCACCGCCTACACCATCCTCCTGCTCGGCGTCTGCTCGCTGGTCCTCGAGCTGCTCATCGTCGCCTACATCCTGCGCCGGCAGATCGCTGAGCCGATCCGCAGCTTCGTCGCCGCCACCGATCGCGTCAGTCATGGGGACTTCAATGTCCGTCTCGATCATTCTCGGGATGATGAGCTGGGCTGTCTGGCCGCTTCGATCAATCGCATGGCGCGAGCCGTCGGCAAACGCGATGCCGCGATCGCCCAGCAATTGACCGAACTCGAACTGGCCAAGGAGAATGCGGAAAAGGCCAACCAGGCGAAAGCCGAATTCCTCGGGACCATGAGCCATGAGTTGCGCACACCCTTGAACGGCGTCATCGGCATGACCGAGCTGCTGATCGGCACGCCCTTGAACGCCCTGCAGCGCGAATACGTGGAAACCGTCAGTCTTTCCGGCCGTTCGCTGCTGGCGATCATCGACGACATCCTCGACTTCACCAAGCTCGACGCCGGAAAACTGCGGCTTGAGCCGCGCCCGACGGACCTCGAAAAGGTCATGGCCAGCGTCATCGCCCTGCTCCATCCCAATGCCGACCGCAAGGCCCTGCGCCTGGTGAGCGAAGTCGCTGAAGGCATGCCCAAACGCGTCTATGCCGACCCAGCTCGCGTCCGTCAGGTGCTCACCAACCTCGTCTCGAATGCACTCAAGTTCACCGAAGCGGGCAGCGTGACCGTGCGCCTGTCGTGCTGCCACGCCCTCGACGGTAAGGCCGAAATCCATCTCGCGGTGACCGATACCGGGCCGGGGATCTCACCCGAGAACATTCCCCTGCTCGGCGAGAAGTTCCGTCAGCTCGACAGCACCTATGCCCGCCGCCACGGCGGCACCGGCCTGGGCTTGGCGATCACGCGCTCGTTGTTGACGTTGATGGACGGCGAACTGCACGTCACCAGCGAAGTCGGACGCGGATCGACCTTCACGGCCATCATGCGCCTCCGCTTGTCGACCTGAAACGTTGATTTAACCGGTTTTGCTGGTCGCTGGTCGCTGGTCCCTGGTCCCTGGTCTCTGGTCCCTGGTCCCTGGTCCCTGGTCCCTGGTCCCTGGTCCCTGGTCCCTGGTCCCTGGTCCCTGGTCCCTGGTCCCTGGTCCCTGGTCCCTGGTCCCTGGTCCCTGGTCCCTGGTCCCTGGTCCCTATCGCCCACCGCACCTGCATCCCCCCAATTCCCCGCTGCCATCCTTACCCCATAAACTTCCTGCCAATCTTCTCGCCTCGTGCCTGCACATTCCTCCGCCACCGCTGAGCGTACTTCGCTACCTGTTCCGCACCTTCACGATCATTATGTCGGCTCAACCATTCGCAGGTCAGCGCCAGATCGCGTTCTCGGCCCAGGCAATCATTGACCTCGCCGAGCGCATTTGCGAACGGGCGGAGCATGGTCGGCCATAGCGGAGTCAGCAGTTGGACCTGGTAGGCCAGATCCTTGCCGCGTTTGCGCCAGGTGTGGCGGGTGTCCGTCGTCGGCACGGCGAGCAACTTTTCACCGGCGGCGATCCAGGCGCGGTAGCTGCGTGCATGACCTTTGATCAGGTCACGCATTTTTACCGTGAACACCTGCTTTTCCAGGCGCTGGCGTTGAGAATCGAGCGCCGCCCGCAGGGCCGCCAGCTGAGCGGCCGTCACTGGCGGTGGCTGATGGATCAATCCGCTCACCACCTGTGCCGGGATGCGCTCGGCATAGCGCTGACCGATGCGCATCAATACCTCGGCGATCACTTCCGCATCGCGCAGGGGTGAGAGCATGCGCCCGAGTTCCCGCCAAGCCTGGCTCTCGCGGCGGTACCATTTTTCGGACACCCCGCTGCGAATGAGGCGCAACCAGGCACGGCTGCGTTTGCCGGCGCGGCGGAGATCGTGTACGGCCTCGATCGGCGTCGTCTCAGTCGCCCCAGACGCCTCAGTCGCGTGGAGCGCACGTGTACACTCATGCACCAGCAGGGCCCGCACCTGCGGGGCTAATTCGCTGCCGAAATCGAGGTTGAAGCGCATGGTCTTGCGCAACTATTATAGCAGGAGGATAGACCTATCGCCAGGAGCATTACCCGACTTGTCGCGAGGCCAATCGACCCACTATCGTACCCTCTCCAAATCTAGTCATCAACTCAGCCCGAGGTTTCCATGGCCAAGCTCTCTATCGATCAGCTCTCTCTCCAGGGCAAGCGCGTGGTGATGCGCGTCGACTTCAATGTTCCGCAGGACAAGAAGACCGGCGCGATCACCAACACCCAGCGCATCGACGCCGCCATCCCCACCATCAAGTATGCGCTCGATCACGGCGCCTCGGTGGTGCTGCTGAGCCATCTCGGCCGGCCCGATGGCAAGGTGGTCGAGAAGTACAGCCTGAAGCCGATCGCTGAAAAGGCCGCCGAACGTCTGGGCCGTCCAGTGCAGTTCTGCCCGCACGTCGTCGGCCCTGAAGCCGAAGCCGCTGCCAAGGCCCTCAAGCCCGGTGAAGTGCTGCTGCTTGAGAACGTGCGCTTCCACATCGAGGAAGAAGGCAAGGTCAAGATCAAGAACGCCGACGGTACCGAGACCACCATCAAGGCCGAGCCGGCCAAGGTTACCGAGTTCCGCGCTTCGCTGTCGCGTCTCGGCGACGTCTACGTCAACGACGCCTTCGGCACCGCCCATCGCGCCCACAGCTCGATGGTCGGCGTGCAGTTGCCGCAGCGTGCGGCGGGCCTGTTGCTGAAGAAGGAGCTCGAGGCTTTCGCCCAGGTGCTCAACAATCCTAAGCGCCCCTTGCTGGCCGTCATCGGCGGCGCCAAGGTCGCCGACAAGATCCTGCTGATCAACAATCTTCTGGATAAGGCCAACGAATTAATCATCGGCGGCGGGATGGCCTACACCTTTTACAAGGTGCTCAACAACATGGAAATCGGCAAATCGATCTTCGATCCGGAAGGCGCCAAGCTGGTTCCCGATCTGGTCGCCAAGGCCAAGGCCAAGGGCGTGTTGATCCACCTGCCGATCGACTTCATCGCCGCCGACAAGTTCAGCCCCGATGCCAACACCAAGCTGGTGACCCTCGCCGAAGGCATCCCCGCCGGTTGGGAAGGCCTCGATTGCGGTCCGGAGACCGTCAAGCGCAACGCCGAAGTCTTCGCCCGCGCCAAGACCATCATCTGGAACGGCCCGCTCGGCGTGTTCGAGTTCGAGAAGTTCGTCGGCGGCACTAAGGGTGCGATGGATGCGATGGTCAAGGCCACCGCCGCCGGCGCGATCACCGTCATCGGTGGTGGCGATACCGCTACCGCCGCCGCCAAGTGGGGCACCGATACCAAGGTCACGCACTGCTCGACCGGCGGCGGGGCCTCGCTGGAACTGCTCGAAGGCAAGGTCCTGCCCGGTATCGATGCGCTTACCGACGTGGCAGCTGCCGTTTGATTCATTGAGCTCGGCATCAACCAGGGTGACGAAATAGGACTGTAACCACCGGGTGATGCCGGGCTGTATCTGGCCCCCGCTGGGCCGGTGGCAGCCCTCCGTTGGCCTATCTCTTAGGGGAGGGTCGTGCTCTTGCATGAATCCTGTACGCTGTTCGACCCGCTCTTGGCGGCGGCGGTCGGCGTGATCGCCTGGGACGACGGCAATCGATTGCGTCACCCGTTCCGACGCGAGCCTGTAGCTCATGTCCACCATCCTCGTTACCGGCGGCGCCGGTTACAT
This sequence comes from Planctomycetota bacterium, assembly GCA_044338255.1. Taxonomy (GTDB): domain Bacteria; phylum Planctomycetota; class UBA11346; order UBA11346; family UBA11346; genus CAIUVD01. Next base: position 9,163 of record JBIILZ010000037.1, read on the forward strand.
CGGCACCCATACCGTCCTTGAATTGCTCAATGCCGGCCACCACGTGGTGGTGGTCGACAATCTCGATAACAGCAGCACCGAAGGTCTGCGCCGGGTCGAACGCCTCACCGGCAAGACGGTCGATTTCCATCTCCTCGACCTCCTTGATCGCGACGGTCTGGCGTTGGTCTTCAAGCGCCATCGCATCGATGCCGTGATCCACTTCGCCGGCCTCAAGGCGGTCGGCGAATCGGTGCAGCAGCCGCTGCGCTATTATCACAACAACCTTACCGGCACTCTGCACCTCCTCGAAGTGATGGGCGCGGCGGGCTGCAAAAACCTGGTGTTCTCAAGCTCGGCGACGGTCTACGGCGATCCCGAACGGATTCCCATTGTCGAAGAGCAGGCCTTGCGCACCACCAATCCGTATGGTGCCACCAAGCTCATGATCGAGGGCATCTGCCGCGATCTGGCGAAGGCGGACCCGGCTTGGCACATCGTGCTGTTGCGCTATTTCAATCCCGTCGGCGCCCATGTCTCGGGTCAGATCGGCGAAGACCCTTCCGGCATCCCCAACAATCTCATGCCGTTCATCATGCAGGTGGCGGTCGGCAAACGTCCGCAGCTGACGATCTTCGGCAACGATTGGCCGACCCCCGACGGCACCGGGGTGCGCGACTACATCCACGTCGTCGATCTCGCGCTCGGGCATCTCGCGGCCCTGGCCAAGATTCCCGAGCTGCCGGGCTGCGTGGCGATCAACCTCGGCACCGGCAAGGGCTACAGCGTGCTCGATATGGTCAAAGCCGCGTCGACGGCGGTGGGCCGTGATCTGCCTTACGTCTTCGCTGCCCGTCGTCCGGGCGACATCGCCGTCTGCTATTCGCAACCGACCTTGGCCAAGCAGCAGCTCGGCTGGGCGGCGACCCGCGGAATTGCCGAGATGTGCGCCGACCATTGGCGCTGGCAGCAGGGCAATCCTGAAGGATATGGCACTACGGCGAGCAAGGCATAGCTTCTGGCCATGGCTGGTACTCCAACGAAGCTCGGCTCACGTCTGGCGGTGATCATGGTGGTCATCCCCATGCTCGCCCTGGCCTATTTCATCTCGCCGTTCTTCCTGCCGCGTTGGCGCTGGGAAAATCTCGCCTGGGATGAATTGGCGCTGAAAATGGGCAAGCCCAGGGCGCAGCTGGAAAAGACCTATCAGGTCGTGGTCCGCTATGCCCCGCGCACCGACAGCGATCCTACGCCGTGGCAGATTCTCAGCTCCGAACCGCTTTATGATCCGGAAAATGACGAGCCGAATCATATGGTGCGGGTGACCTTGATCAGCGATCGCAGCGGTGAGGCGCCATCGAAATTGCGCCTCGGCAGCGGCAATTATCGTGACCTGTTCTTCACGGGTACGGTCTGGCGGCTGCCGCCGGGAACCTTGGGATTCAACAAATTTCATCCGCTGGTGGTGTATGATGGGTACTCTTTCGAGAAATTGGAGAGCAACGCGGCGTACCGCTGGTCTGGTGAAATGAAGGAAACCGAGAAATGGACCTCGGACGATGCCGATATCGAAGATGGCATCAATAAAATCGGCGAAAACGAACCATAAGCTGGTCAACGATGGGCTTCCTCTTCCGTCGCCGCAGCACGCGGCGAGTCGATGATGTTCTGGACGTACCTGGACCAGCGCGTTGCGTGGCGGCGGTCGCCGCCCTGACGGCGCTGGCCGCCGATCCCCAGCGCATCGCGCGCGAGTGGGATCGTTGCGAGCTGCCCCTGGTGCACGCCCTACCCGACTGCCCACCTGCGACCAAGGCACCCTTGCGCCGCGCGCTCGAGGACTGCGCCGGCGCCTGCCGCAATCGCGAGATTGCCCGGCGGATCATGGTGGTGCGCGATTCCTTGTTGGCATAGCTCGCTACAGTTGGCGTCATGAGCGCCGCCAGCGAATCCACGATCAGCACGTCCACGATCAGCACGTCCACGATCAGCACGTCCACGATCAGCACGTCCACCGCCAACGAACCGATGCTGCTTGCGCAGGTCGATGAGTTGTGCCGTCGCGCCCGCCCGGCAGCGGCGAGCGTGGCGGTGCTTTCCGATCAGCAGCGGCAACGCGCCTTGCTCGCCGCCGCTGATTCCTTGGCGGCGCATGCCGAGTCCATCCGTACCGCCAATGCCCGCGATCTGGCGCAGGCCCAGCGCGATGGTTTGGCGGCGGTGACCATCGAGCGCCTGCGCCTCGATGGCAAGCGCCTCGATGCGGTCATCTCCGACCTGCGCGCGGTCGCCAGCCTCCCCGATCCGGTCGGCCGGGTGCTCGATTCCTTCACCATCGCCGAGGGCGTGCAGACGCAGAAGATCGCCGTGCCCATCGGCGTCGTGGCCTGCATCTTCGAGAGCCGTCCGAATGTCACCGTCGATGTCGCTGGACTTTGCCTGCGCTCGGGAAACGCCTGCATCCTCCGTGGCGGCAAGGAGGCCGTGCACAGCAATCGCGCCCTCGCCGAGGCCTTCCGCGCCGGCTTGACGGCGGGCGGCTTCCCCGCCGACGCCGTGCAGCTGGTGCAGGACCAGGATCGCGCCCTGATCCCGCTGCTGCTCGCCCGCGAGGACGCCATCGACATCGTCATCCCCCGTGGCGGCGAGTCCCTCATCCGCGCCGTGGTGGCGTGCTCGAAGGTGCCGGTGATCAAGCACGACAAGGGCGTGTGCTCGGTCTACGTGCATGCGGCTGCCGATCTCGCCATGGCCGAGGCGATCATCCTCAACGGCAAGGTCCAGCGCCCTGGCGTATGCAATGCCATCGAGCATATCCTCGTCGACCGCGCCATCGCCGCTGTCGCACTGCCGCGCCTGGGGTCCGCCTTGCGCGCGGCGGGCGTCGAGCTGCGTGCGGATAGCGAGGCCCTGGCGTTTTTACCGGCGGGTACGCAGGCGGCGAGCGAAGCCGATTGGTCGACGGAATACCTCAGCCTGATTCTGGCGGTGAAGATCGTCACCGATGTCGCCGAGGCCGTGGCCTTCACCAATCGCTACGGCAGCCATCACAGTGACAGCATCGTCACCGCTGAGCCGGCGGTGGCCGAACGCTATCTGCGCGAGGTCGACAGCGCCTGCGTCTATCACAACGCCTCGACGCGTTTCACCGACGGCGGACAGTTCGGCTTCGGAGCCGAGGTCGGCATCAGCACCAATCGCCTGCACGCGCGCGGGCCGATGGGGCTGGCCGAGCTGTGCACGTATAAGTACGTCTGCCGTGGCCAGGGTCAGGTGCGTCAGGGATGACGGCGCAGCTGCGGGTTGGCTGCTGGGCATTCACCGCCAGTGCCGAGGTGGCGAGCAACGCCGCTGAGATCCGCCGGGGTATCGCGGCCGCGGCGGCCGCCGGAGTACGCGTGCTGCTGACCCCGGAATGCGCCCTCACCGGCTATCCCGGGGCGGTACGTGCGGATTTTACCGATCTCAATGTCTGCGCCCTGGCCGAGCACGAGGAACGGCTGCTCGCCGAGGCCGAGCGCGTCGGCGTGGTCCTGATCCTGGGTACGGCCTCGCCCACCGGCAGTCCGCCAGGGAAAGGCAGTTGGACCAACGAGGCGGTGGCGCTGACTGCACGCTATCGCAAGCGCTGTCTGACCCCCGGCGATACTGCCTGCTTCACTGCCGGCAGCGAGCCGGCGGTGCTCACCGTCGATGGTTGGCGTCTGGGTTTGGCGATCTGCTACGATCTGCGCTTCCCCGATGTCTGGAGCGACCTCGCGCGACTCGCGGTCGATGCCAACCTAGTGCTCGCGCATATGGCCGGCAGCGATCTTGAGCCGGGCACCAAGGCGGCGGTGATTCCGGCGTTTTGCGCGGTGCGCGCCGCCGAAACCGCGACTCCGCTGGTGCTCGCCAATACCGCCGCCGCGGATCGCTGGCTGGACTCGGCAACGTGGGATGCCCGGGGCGTGCAGGGCGCGCGCGCAGCGTCCGGACTGCTGGTGATCGAGCTCGCCCGGCGCACGGACTATGCTCCGTGGTACGGCGGTTTGCGCTCGACCTATCTGCAGCGTGATCTGCAGCGTGATCTGCAGCGTGCACGCTGAGAGAGTCTGACTCATGTCGTTTGCCCGTCTTCACTCCCTCTTGAACTCTTCCGCTAAATAGGTGGGCCCGTGCCATGTCGATCCTGCAAACCCAAGCCCGACTCGTCGCGGAATACCAGGCCCTCCCGGATTGGGAATCGCGCTATCAGAAGATCATCGCCCTCGGCCGGGCGCTGCCGCCGCTGCCAGAGGAATTCCGCACTGATGGCAACAAAGTTCGCGGTTGTTCCTCGACGGTGTGGTTGCACGCCACCCATGCGGGCGAGCGCATCGTCTTCCATGCCGACAGCGATGCCGCCATCCCCAAGGGCTTGGTGGCGCTGCTGCTCCAGGTGTATTCTGGGCAGCCGGCGAAGGCCATCCTCGGCGCTCCGCCGGAATTCATCGAAGAGCTGGGGCTTAATCAGAATCTGTCCCCGAATCGCGCCAATGGCCTGACCTCGATGGTCAAGCAGCTGATGGCCTATGCCGTAGCTTTGAACGCGCGTGGTGCATGAGCAGCGCCCCGCTCCTGGTCCATGATCTCGTCGTCAGCGGCACGCCCACGCGCTGGGTGATGGTCCTTCACGGTCTCGGTGACAGCAAGGAAGGTTGGAAGCCGGTCGCCGATTACCTCGCCCTGCCCGTCACCGGATGGATCTTCGTGCAGGCCCCGGATTGCTATTACGACGGCTGGTCGTGGTTCGATCTGCGTCTGCCTGATCCGCTCCCGGATTACACCCAGGTCCTGCGTAGCCGCACGCGCCTGCGCGAATTGCTGACCCATCTCGAGGCCACTCGTGGCATCGCCTGCGAAAACCTCACGCTCATGGGTTTCAGCCAAGGCTGCCTGATGACCATGGAAGTCGGGCTGACGCATGAACGGCCTTTCGCCGGCCTCGTCGGGATCAGCGGCTGGGTCGCCAATATCGAGGCCTATCCGGGGGCGTTCGGTACCGCTGCCGATCAACAGCGCATCTTCATGACTCATGGCACCGCCGATCAGGTGATTCCGATCGCGGTCACCCGACCGCAGGCGCGACGCTTGCAGGGGCTGGGCCTCGATCTGACGTGGCGCGAATATGCCAAGGCCCATGGGCTGGATACCGAATCCGAGCTGGGCGAGATCCGGGATTTCATCCTCGGCGCGGACGCGGCACTCTAGTTGCACTCTGGCCGAACTCTGGCCGAACTCTGGCCGAACCATAGCCGCGCTGCATGGGCGGTGATGGCGAATCCGATGTCGATAGCGTCAACCAAGGGATAGCTTGATCGCTGTCTGACCTACGCTTGAATCTTGCCCCCGGTCGCTGAAGGAGCTGCACATGGCTATCACCAAAGTTTGGATCGAAGACGGCTGCATCGTTTGCAATGCCTGCGAAACAACCGCCCCCGAAGTCTTCTCGGTTACCGAGGAGACCTGCAAGATCCGCGCGGAAGTCCGCGTCGATGGTCTGTTCACGCCGAACTTGGAAGAACGCGCGCCGCTCAGCGGCAGCATCGGTACGGAATTGGCCGACCAGATCCAGGAAGCCGCTGAAGGCTGCCCGGTGGAAGTCATTAAGTTCGAGAAGGTCTAAGCGCTCGATCCTCTCTACCGCAAGGAGCCGGGAAGAGCCGCAAGGAGCCGCGAGGATCAGCGAGGATCAGCGAGGATCAGCGAGGATCAGCAAGGAGCCGCGAGGATCAGCGAAGAATGGCGCGCACTCCTGACGTACTTCGTCAGGAGTGTTTTTATTGCTTTGCCGCCACGTCGTCTGCCGGCGGCGCCTGGAACAGTCGGCGTAGAATCGCCGCCGCATCGGCCGGGGCGGCAGCAGCAGTGCGATTTTCGGCCTGGATTTCCAGGAACAATTCCTGGCGATACACCTGATGGTGGCGCGGGGCATTGATGCCCAGACGTACCGTACCGTTTTTGGCGATGTCGAGGACGGTAATAGTAATGACCCCGTCGATGACGATGCTTTCAGTCAATTTACGGGTTAGGACTAGCACGGGCGACCTCGTTCGGCGGTATTACTTGTGACGGGCCTTGATCGTGAGGTCGGCCAGATGGAACTGAATCGGAAGCTTATTATTCGTCAGCACCAGCTGTTTTGCCAAGCCGGTGCGGCGGCAGACGAGGATCGGGGCGCGCAGGTTGGTGCGGATCTTGGAAGGATCCTTTTCGAGCACGAGGACGGTATAGACCTCAATCTCGTTTTCATTGATCGAGCCGATATCGACGGCATCGGCGGCGCTGATTTCCATATCGACATCGATGCCGGCGGCGAACGGCGCCATCAGGCAGAAGGATACCAGCGGATCTTCCACCGACTGCAGCCAATGCAGCGGGCCTTCCTGGGTCTGGAAGGTGATGAAACGTTCGAGGTGATCGAAGCCGAGCAATGGCGAGACGAAGCGGAAGACGCTTGCCGCTGTCACCTGGCGCGGTCCGGAGACCTGCGTCTGGACGGTAATGAGTGGCTCATTGGCCGCGCCGCCGCCGGCAGAACTCAACGTGGTCGTGGTATCGCTGAACGTGGCGAGCATGAGCGGCTCCTGTAAGAGGCATCTGCGGGGGGACTACGCACGCAGGATGCCAAGTCTGAGCATCGGTCGCCGACGGCGCCACTTGAGAAGCACCTTCTATCTCCGACAGGCTCCTCGATCGCCATTGGCACCCGGCGTGCGTTGGGTCAGGGGTCATGGAAACCCACCTTCTTGCAATTCAGGCGAAGATCCTGCTCTGGACTGGACTGGGGTGGTTGGTGATTGGTTTGTATCTCGGTCAGGATCCCACGACAGTGGCCTGGAGGGCGGCCCTGGGGGCCTTCGCGGCGATGTGGTGCGTCGGCAAACTCCTGCATCAAGTCGCAGGGGTCATCGAGGAGGCCGCCGCCGCCCATGCCACGGAACAGCAGCTGGCGGCTGAAAAGGCCGCTGAAAAACCGCCTGGCAAAGGCCTCGGTGGGGGTCAATCCGGAACTTCCGGCGCAGCTGGCGCACGGCGATAAGATAGGGTAGACTGAAAATGATGGCGTCCTCCGATCCTCGTTCTTCCGCGTCTTCTCCACGCGTTCAGGCGTATCGCCAAGCCGCTGGTTTGCGTGGTGAGGCCGAGCGTGAAGCGGAGATCCTGCGCCATCTGCCCCTGGTCCATACGGTGGTCGAACGGGTCGCAGCGCATCTTCCGTCGTCGGTCGACCGCGATGATCTTTTCCATGCCGGAGTGATCGGGCTGATGGACGCGCTGACGCGCTTCGACGTCACCCGCGACAATGCCTTCTCGACTTATGCCGTGCTGCGTATCCGCGGCGCGGTCATCGATGAACTGCGGGCCCGCGACTGGGTTCCGCGCAGCGCCCGCGAACGCGCCCGCGATTACCAGCGTACGGTCACCGAGTTGGCACGGACCCTCGGCAGAGCGCCCAATGATGCGGAGCTGGCCACGGCCTTGAACGTCTCAGCCGAGGAATTGACCGAGCTCGAACGCGGCGCGCAGCTCGCGACCCAGATCTCGCTCGATCAGCCGGTGGGCGACGACACGCCGCTGGGTTCGCTGCTGTCCTCGCCACCCGGTGAAGATTCCAATCCGGCGCGCTTCATGGAGCGCGACGATCTGCGCAAGACCCTCGCCCAGGCCTTGGCCACGCTCACCGAGCAGGAACGCTTGATCATCAAGATGTATTACTTCGAGCATCTGCTGCTGAAGGAGATCGCGGTGGTCTTGGGCGTCACCGAAAGTCGCGTGTGCCAGATCCACGGCCGTATCATGGGCGTGCTGCGCGCGCGCGTCGCGCTGCACGTGTAGTCCGATGGTCACGCCGACCTCGTCGGGTGGGCCGAACGTGGGTGCTGGCGTACCGGGCTCGTTATCTGCCGTCTCGTCGTCATCGAGCAACCTGGCGACAGGTGGACCGGCCTCAGGAGCACCGGCATCAGGTCCGCTCGTTTCGAAAGCCCTGTCGTCGAATCCGCCGGCATCCGTACCGCTCTCCCCCGGACAGGTTTTTTCGGCGCGGGTGCTCGAGGCGCTGGGTTCGGACACCTACCTCTTGGCCTTGCGTGGACGCACGGTGGTGGCGAGCAGTCCGACGCCGCTCGCCTTGGACACCATCGTCCAGTTGGCGGTGCAGGCCAATGAGGATCCGGCGGCGCCGGTGCCGGTGAAATTGCTAGTTGCCGCCAACGTTCCCGTCACCGCACCAGCAGCCGCTACGCCCGCTACCGCCGAGGCGCGGATGACGGCGATGATCGCGACCCTGGGTCTGCCGCCCGGACCGGCGGCGACGCTTGCCGTCACCGCCTTCACCCGTTTGGGAGTATCGCTGGCCAGTACCCGCAGCGACCAACAGCTCCAGCCGAACCTGCTTCTGCGGCAGACCGTGCATATCGTGCAGACGGCATTGGCAGCGGAGGCGGCTCCGACGCGGGCGGGAGTCATCGTCAGTCAGGAACCCGAGGCCCCGGCGCCTGCGCGTGCAGTCAGCCCCGAGCGGCCTTCGGCGATGAACGCGCCAGCGGGTCAGCCATCCCCGCCAGCGCCGTCGTACGTGTCGACAACACCGGTATCGCCGGTCTCGACCGGAACGCCCCTGACGGTGGAGGCGCGGGCGGTTGTGCCCATTACCTCGAAGCCCGTCACACCGAAGCCCGTCACCTCGAAGCCCGTCACCTCGAAGCCCGTCACCGATCTTGGACGTGTGGTGGCCACCGCCGCCACTTCCAGCCACGAACAAGGTGGCGGGTTGCCGGTATCTGACCGGTCTGCGCCAGCGTCACCGGCCGTACAGGCCGCGTTGCCAGCGACGCCGTTCTCTGCCGGCGCTCGACCTTCCGGGCTCACGCCGCCAACGCCTTTGCCGGTGGCACTCTCCGCTCTCGGGGTCGTGGCGCGCGATACGCTTACGCTTCCCGAGGCTGCCGCAGCGCTGCCGCCCGCTTCCAGGGTGGCGTCGAGCCCGGGCGGAAGCACGGTGCCCACCCCGCCGAGCACGTCGAGGGTTGACCAAGCGTCGATGCCGTCGTCAGCGCCCCGCGCTCCGCAGGCAGCCACGGCCTTGCCGGTGAATACGTCGGGGCGTGAAGGTCCGTTGCCGGCCCCGATCGTCGAAGCGCAGCCGCGAGCGGCAACGCTTCCGGTCGCATCGATGTCGACGTTACCGACTCTAACGAGCGGACCGACGCTGGCGACGGCGCTGCCGGAGACGGTCCTTCTCGATAGCGAGACCCGCGAGACTCACGCCGACCGTGGTCTTCCGTTGTCGGCAGCGACGCTGGAAAAAACCATGACGGTACCGATGCGTCTTACTGCCACTCGTCTCACCGCCACTCGTCTAACCGCCACCATCGCGGTACTCGGCGCCGACTCGCTGCTGTCGCCGGCGACGAAGGCCACGGCGGTGCCCCCTCGGGTAACCACGCCGACCACACCCACCACGCCCACCACGCTGGCATCGCCGAGCCGCTTGCCGGCAGCGGCTCAGGTCGGCACGCCTCCTCCCGCCGTGGTACCGGCGTTGCCAACGCCGGTGGCCGAGTCTCTCGCCAGCGCGTCACCCTTGCCAACGGTCTATGGTCCGCGTCTGCCGCGCGCGCGGATCAGCACCGCGATCCCGCCAGCGACGGTGGCAGTAACGGTGGCAGCAACGAAGGCAGCGACGATATCGCCGCTTGGCAAAACCCAGAATCCGTCAACGGCCCTGGCGACGACTCCTGCCGTGCAGCAGGCAACTCCCAGCGAGTTGGCGCATGCCGGAGCGCGACTCGCACGTGCCGGATTGCCGCTGACACCAGCGACCATGAGTCTCGCCCTGCGCGCCAGCGACACGCAGTTGCCGGCGGTAGCGCGCTGGCTGCCGCCAGCGTGGAGCGCCGCCGTCGATCCGTCTATCAACTCCCCCGTCGAGGCCATGCGCCAGGTCCTGCGCCTGGCGGGCGTGGTCCCGGCGGGATCACCGGCAGGCGGATCAGTCGCAGCAGGACCCTTGCCAGCAGGACCCCTGCCAGCAACACCCCTGCCAGCGCGTCTCGTGGCCACGGGACTCGCATCCGGAGCAGATCCGGCGACCACGTTCGCCGCGGACAACAACGAGCCGACGCACACCTTGCTGCAGCACCTGATCCGTCTCGCTGCCGGAATCAGTGCGCCGTCGACGGCGCCGACACCGCCGTCGACCATGCCGGAAACGTCGGAGCCGGGAGCGGCGACGCCTGCGATGGCGGCGCCGGCAGCGGTTCTCGCACCAGCTCGTCGTGAAGAGCTCGGCGCCGAGCCTTCGACGCCAGCGGCGAGTCCCACACCGCTGGCGGGCGACTTAGCACGCAGCAGCGAGTCTGCCTTGGCCGGGGTCCGGGAGATCGCAGCCGAGCATCTGCTGCCGCCGATGCACCTCGACGATTACGAGCGCGTCATCCCCTTGCCGATGATGAGCGCCGGGCTGCCCGAGCCGGCGCGTCTGGCGATCACCACGCGGCGCACCGCCAGTGGCGGCACGGCCTGTTGGATGCGCGTCGATTGCGCCTTGTCGCAGCTCGGAGCAGTCAGCGTCCGCTTGTCGGCCAGTGATGGCGGACCGGTGGCGGTGACCCTGGTCGCGGACCCGGCGGCGGCGGCCATCCTCGCCGAGGCTTTGCCGGCGCTGACCAGCGACCTGCACACGCGTGGGGTGGTCGCAGCCCTGCGCGTGGTGGCCGTCGATGGCGGCGTCGATTTCGCGCGCGAGGTGACGCATGAGTGAACGTCCACGCGCAGTCGCCCTGCGTTTTGACCAGGACCAGGAAGCCGCACCGCGGGTCTTGGCCAAGGGCCAGGGACCGGTGGCGGAGCGCATCATCGCGCTGGCGCATGAGCACGACATCCCGCTGCATGAGGACCGTGACCTGGTGCACTTGCTAGGAGCCCTCGATCTCTCGGTCGAGGTTCCCCCGGCGCTGTACCATGCCCTGGCCGAGGTGCTGGCGCATCTCTATCGCGCTAATTCCGCTAATTCCACCAAGTCGCCGCCGCCGCGTCGCGGTTGAGGCGCGGCTCCTGCGCGGCATGGTGTCGCGCGCATGATTCCGCTCCTGGTGGTTCTCGGCCCGACCGCATCGGGGAAATCGGCGTTGGCGATCGCCCTCGCCCAGCAGCTTGCTGGCGAAGTCATCTCCGCCGACGCCATGGCGGTGTATGCGGGGATGGATATCGGCACCGCCAAGCCCAGCCCGGCGGAGCAGGCGGGAGTGCCGCACCATCTGCTCGAACTCTGCCCTGCCAGCCAACGCTGCGATGCCCAGCGTTGGTTCAGCGCCGCCGACGCCGCCCTGCACGACATCCATGCCCGTGGTCGCCTGCCGATCGTTGCCGGCGGCACGCCCTTGTACGTGAAGCTGCTGCTCGAAGGGATCAGCGCCGGCGCCCCGCGCGATCTGGCGGTGCGCGCCCGGCTGCAGCAGCGCTATCGCGAGGAAGGTGGCGCGGCGCTGTTCGCTGAATTGCAGCGCGTCGATCCCGCCTATGCCGCTGAGCGTCATCCCAATGACGAGCGCCGCTTGATTCGCGCCTTGGAAGTATGGCATCTCACCGGCCGGCCCTATTCGAGCTTTCACACCACCGATGGCATCCGTCGCCCCGAGCTGCGCCCGCTGCTGCTCGGTCTGCAGTGGGACAAGCCTGCCCTGCATGCGCGGATCGCCGAACGCACGCGGCGGATGTTCGCTGCCGGCCTGGTCGCCGAGGTCGAGGCCCTGCGCGCGACGATGTCGCCGGAAGCCCGCCAGGCGGTGGGCTACAAGGAGGTCATCGCCTTTCTTGAAGGTCGCGACGATCTCGCTCAGGCCCAAGAGCACGTCGAGCGCGGCACGCGGCACCTCGCCAAGCACCAGCTGACCTGGTACCGCGGCTGGCAGGACATCGTCTGGTTGCCCGGTGCGGCATGCGATCTGGTGTCATTGGCGCTGGCCGAATACGCCCGCTGGCAACGGAGCTGATCACTCCGTTGCTGGCAGGTGGTCGCTCGGCAAGTGGTCGCTCAGCAAGTGGTCGCTCAGCAGGTGGTCGCTCAGCAAGTGGTCGCTCAGCAAGTGCAGCAGCTCGGCCAAGGTATAGGGCTTGGGCAGGAAGCCGCTGAGGCCTTCACGCTCGAGAGCGTCGCGCTCGTGTTCATCCAGGTAGCCCGAGGCGATGACCACGCGCATCTCTGGGCGGATCTGGCGGATGGCGCGGAAGACCGTGCTGCCATTGCAGCTGGGCATGGCCTGATCGAGGATCACCAGGGAATAGCGCTGCGGGTCGGCGGCGAAAAGATTCATCGCCTGCAGCCCGTCCTCGGCCTTGATCACGGTTGCACCGAGGGCTTCGAGATGCGTCGCGAGGAGTTCGCGCAGGATCGGCTCGTCGTCGGCAACCAGTACGGTCTGGCCGTTGAGGTTGATCATCTTCGGCAATTGCGCGTGCGTGGTCGGGGCTTGGCAATTTAGGCAGCAGGGAAGGAGAATCCGAATGGTCGTGCCCTGGTTAAGCTCGCTATTCACGATGATCGCACCGTGGTGACGTTTCACCGCGCTGTAGACCGAGGCGAGGCCCAGACCGGTGCCTTTGCCGACTTCCTTGGTGGTCACGAACGGTTCGAACAGATGTTCCTTCACCACCGGCGGGAGGCCGCTTCCGGTATCGCTGAAGGTGATCGCCAAGTGTTCGACCGGCGCCAATTGTTGGCGCACCAATTCCGGGGCATCGGCGGCCACATCCGTGGTGCTCAGAGTCAGCGTCCCGCCCTCGGGCATGGCGTCGCGGGAGTTCAGGCAGAGGTTGAGCATCAGGTTCATAAGCATGCCGGAATCGCCGAGCACCAAGGGCAGATGGGCGTCGAGGGCGGTGATGAAGCGGATACGCTGGTCGACCGTACGGCGGAAGAGGGTCACCAGATTGTCGATCTCGCGATGGAGATCGATAGTCTGTTCAAGTTGATTTCCGCGCCGCGAAAAGCCCCGCAGCTTGTCGGTGAGATCACGCGCTCGGCTGACCGTGTCGAAGAGCATCTGCAGCGGGCGGGCGCAGGCGGGATTGCCGGCGGTGGTCAGGCTGAGCAGCTCGCTGGCGCCAGAGACCACCGCCAGCATGTTGTTGAAATCGTGGGCGATGCCGCCCGCCAGTCGGCCCACGGCATGCAGGTGCTGGGCCTGATGCAGCTGATCTTCCAGCAGTTGTTGCTCAGTGACATCGTGCAGCACCAGGACTACGCCGTTGAGAACGCCGTCCTCGCCGCGGATAGGCACGGCCTTTTCGATTACCAGGTGTTCCTGGCCCAGACGATCGAGCAGGAGCAGGCGCGTTTTCGGCACGGGCTCGGGCTCGGGGCCAGCGTGCGGCAGGCGCAACAGACGCACCGCCGAGGATTCGATGCCCGCCCGGGTCTCGGCATCGAGGAGGCTGACGATACGCGCGAAGAACGACCCCACGGCGGTCGCCGCAGTATATCCGGTGAGGGTTTCCGCGCGCTGGTTGAGATGGGTGATGCGGCGGTTGGCATCGAGTGTGATGACCGCATCGGCGATCGCATCGAGGGTGATCGCAAGGTGGTTCTTGGTCGCGCGCAAGGCCGCTTCCGCGTGCCGGCGTTCGCTGAGGTCGACCAGCGCCAGGCGGCATTCCAGGCCGTCCGCTGACACCGCCGCCTTGAGATGCACATAGCGCAGCTTCTGCCGGGAGGAGATCAGGGTGATCTCGCAGTCCTGCGGCGCATGGGTGAGGAAGACCTGCTGGAGGAACGCGGTGAAAATCGCCAGATCGGCGGCCGCCACGAAGAGCGCGAAGTGCTTGCCTTGCAGACGCAGGCGTTCCTCGCCGAGCAACTGCGCCGCCGCCAGGTTGGTCTCGGCGATCTCGCCGCGGCCGATCAGCGTGACATAGCCGACCGGAGCGAAGTCATAGAGATCGCGATAGCGGGCGCGGGTCGCCACTTCCTGTGCCTGCAAGCGATCGAGATCCTCGTTCTGCAGCTCCACTTCGATCTGATGGACCTGCAGCTCATGCAGCTGGCGGAGGATCTCATGGGGCAGCATCGGCGGCAGTTCCGTCGGCATGCGGCTGCCGAGACGGGCCTCGGCGAGGAGTCGGCGGGCCGCATTTTCGGAGGGAGATGCGGAGGGAGATGCGGTCATGATGAAATGGGGCATGGGTACGAGGGGAGGGCCATTCAGGCCTGGACGGGATCCGGGGTGCGAGAGGAGAAGCGCGTCACGCTGATCAGCAGCTCTTGGAACAGTTGCTTGGCCTCATCGTTGTTCTCGCGTAATCGGAAAACGCGGCGCAGGGCTGGTCGTATCCGGTGTTACGGGATCTTCCGAAACCGGCGGAACGTGAGTCATGACGAGCAATTCTTTCCGAGAACAAGCCGGGTATGGATCCGTCCGCTTACGACCTCCATGGTATTATCATGGCCCCGGGACCATCCCCAGGGGCTGCCCGAGAGCAATCGATATCCCCTCGGATTTACGTCTTAAAACGAATAATTATTTATTAATTAGTTTTAAATTGGGATCAGGCGATCCCGCGTCGCCCGAGTTCGCGGTGCAATTCTTCGGCGACCTCGCCGGGCGTGCTGCCCGTTGGCAGAACGAACTGCGCCAATTCGCGATAGAGCGGAGCGCGGGCGGCGATGAGGGCCGGGACTTCGTCCACCGGATGGCTGCCGGTCAGGCTCGGCCGGCCGCCGAGATTATGGCGTAGGCGTTCCTGGATCACCGCCACCGGAGCTTCGAGATAGACCACCAGCCCGCCACGGGCGGCGAGCAGCTGGCGGTTGCTCTCGGCGAGCACCGCGCCGCCGCCGGTGGCGAGCACCAGCGGGCCGTCACCGGCGAGGATGCCGGTCAGCGCCGTGCTCTCGACGCTGCGGAAGGCAGCTTCGCCATGGGCGGCGAAATAGCTGCTGATCGACATGCCGATGGCATGCTCGATGACCGTGTCGGCATCGACGAACGGCCACGCCAGGCGCGCGGCCAGTAAACGCCCGACGGTTGATTTGCCGCAGGCGCGGAAACCGATGAGGGTCAGGCGGTACATGGATCAACGTTTGCCGTTGATGATGTCGGGCAGGCTCGCGTAGTCGATCTTGGCCTCGTGACGCAGACGCTCGAGCAGGGCCGCAGTGCGCAGCTCAAGGGTCTCATCGATGCGGTCATCCTTGATCGTCTGGCGCAGATCCTCGTAGACCGGTTCCTTTTCCGGACGATGAGCCTCGACCAGGGCCAGCTCGACGCCCCAATCGCCGGCAGCCAGCGGCGGCAGCATGGCCGGGAAGGTCTTCACCGCCCAGGCGGCGGCGACCAGATCCGCGCCCAGCACGCGGGCCTGGGGATCCTTGCGCTTGCCATCGCGATCGACCCAGCCGGTGTGGCCACCGGGACCGACGTCGGGATCGTAGCTGCGGGCATAGAGCGCCCAGACTTGGCTGAACGACATTTGCTTGCTGGAGATCTGCCGGGCTAAGGCGTCCATGACCTTCATCAGGCGTTCGCGCTCGCCGGCGGTGATCTCGGGCATGCCCCCGGCTCCCGGCTGGGCTTGATAGGGGATTGCGATCAGCGAGAGCCGCACCGCCTCGCGTTGGCGATAGCGCTCGCGATGGACGGCGAACCATGCCCGCAGCTCCTCGTCCTTCCATTCATCCTTGGCTTGAAAATGGATCAGCGCCTGCAGCCCGGCGAGCATCTTGAATCCCGGCTGGGCGCGGAACACCTCCGGGGTCATCTTCTCTTTGACGTTGAGGTAGTTGATGAAGTCGATGCGCGTGCCCTCGCCGGCCTTGGCCTGCTGCTGCTCGAAGGTGCGCTTCATGCGCTGCCAAGTGGCCTCGATCTCGTCGGCGCCGACGGTGATGCCGGCGGCGGCGATCGCCTGTTCGACCAGCCGGATGTTGATCAGATCCTTGCGGGTTTCGCCGGCGCCCTTGCGCAACAGGGCATCGGCGAGTTCGCGGCGGCCGATCTTGTTGAAGCCGATGCTGAGGATGATGTCATCATCCTTGAGCGTGGCGTAATCGATTTTCTGCAGATGGTCGTGGACCCATCCCTCGATCAGATCGCCGCCTTCCTTGCGCAGGAGCGCGTCTTCGATGTCGCGCAGGGTCAGGGGTTGTCCGTTGATGGTGGCGACGGCGGGCGAAGCCTCGAGCTTCAGCGCCTCGAGCTTCAGTGCCTCGGCCGCCGGCGCCGTCACGTTGAGGATGGTGCCGATGATCACGCACACGATGGCGCTGCCGAGATGCTTCATGGAATCATTCGCCCTGACTGAGAGATGGTCGCGCCGCCGCGCTGGCCTGGAATAACGCCACCAGTTCCACAGGCGACAGCATTTCCAGGCGGCGCAGCGGATCCAAGCCACACGCGCCGCACGCGGCCTCGGCGTCGGCACGCGGCAGGCCGGCATCGCGCAAGGCTCCTGGCAGGACCTTGCGGCGATAGGCGAAGACATCCCGGCACCAGCGCCCGAAGCCCGGCGGCAGCGGGCGTTCGGGCAGCCAGGTGAGGATCGCGCTGTCGACGCGCGGCTGTGGAAAGAAGCACGCCGGCGACAGGTGCCGCGTCAGGCGCGGCGTACCAGCGGCCTGCAGCACAGCGGCAGTGGCGCCCCAGGCATCATCGCCGGGGTGGCTGACGAGGCGCTGGGCGGCTTCCTTCTGGATCGTCACCACCACCTGTTCCGGAGGATTGGGCAAGGCCACGGCATCGAGGATCACCGGCAAGGCGACATCATAGGGTAAGTTCGAGGCCAGGCGCCACGGCCCGGCGGCGGTGAACGCCTCGATCGCCGGATGCAGGCGGTTCTTGGTCGCCAAGGCATCGCCATGGACCAGCTGCAGACCCAGGGGCACCAGGGTGCGCAGCAGGAAGCCGTGCAGGCCCTGGTCTAATTCCACCGCCAGTACCGTCGCGCCCGCGCTGAGGAAGCGCTCGGTGAGCACGCCTGTGCCCGGGCCGACCTCGACGATGCGCACGCCCGGCGCGGGAGCGGTAGCGGTGACCATCGCCGCCACCGCGGACTCTTCGATCATGAAATTCTGTCCCAGGCGATGCAGGGGCTTGAGACCTTCGGCGGTGAGCGCGGCGCTGATGCGCGCCTTGAGAGTCTGGCCGCTCATCGAATGAAGGCCTGTGCTGCGGGCAGCACTTCGGCGACGGCGGCGGCAGGTAGCAGCGCCCGCCCGCGGGGAAAACGACTGCCGCCGCGGTTCGACCACACATGCACTGGCGTGCCGCCAGCGGTGGCGCGCATTACCGCCAGGGTCAGCAGTTCCGTGGGTTGCGTGCGGTCGCCGCTGATCGCCGGCACCAGGCAGGTCACCGAGGCTACAATGTCCTGTACGGTCGGCTCGGGCAGGCGGGAATCGAGGGTCGTGCCATCGGCCACCGTCAATTCGCTGAGGGTCCGGAAATAGCGGCGCACCGCGATCGCATCCGCGGGTGTGGCGCTGGTGCTGACGCCGTCGGCGGCGGTCCAGGTGGCGCCATCGCGGACCAGGGTCACCAGGCTGTCGTCGAGGCGGCGGATCTCGACGCGCGTAACCACGCTGCCCACCACCGGGAAGACCTGGCCGACGGTGAATGGCCGGCGGAATTCCTCAATGGTGTCGTCATCGAGCGTGAAGAGCAGACCGAGGTCCTTGTCGACGCACTGCCAGCGCGGGCCATCCTTGCGCGCGGCGAAGCCCCAATCCTGGGCAGCGGTCAGATCGAGATCGGTATCGTCATTGGCCGCCTGACCGCCAGCGACGGCGGCAAAGCGTACATCCATTTCGAAGTCGGGGGCCGCCAGCAACGCGCGTGCGCCATTGGCCACGCCATCGCCATTGATCAGGGAGATATTCCCGACCCGGGCGCTGACCAGGACGCGCACAAGGCGATCGACAGCGGCCCCGGCGACGGCGCTCGACGCGGGCGTGGAGGTGGGGGTAGAACTGGGATAGGTACGGATCCAGGTGCCGCCTTCGCTGCGGGCCACGACTTCATCGCGAGGTGGCGCCTCGCTGCGGAAGCGCCGTTGGATCTTGGCCACGCGCGTCGGATCACGGCGGGTGAGGCGCTGATCGAGGAAGCGCTCGGCCACCAGGGCGGCGTTGAGCTTGCCGTCATCGTCGAGGCGCCCGCGATACTCGGCGGTGATCAGCTCGCCGTTGGCCACCGCAAAACGCACCGGTGGCGCATTTGGACGTTCGCTGGTGATGGTCACCACCGTCGCCTGATCGGGCAGCACCGCCAAGGCCTTGCTGTCAGGCAGCGGATCGCGTACCGACACCGCCGAGACCATCTTCACCAATTCATCCACGGCTTCGTCGGGCGCGCTTTCGCGGCCGTTGCCCCACGCCACATCCCAGAAGTAGCCGCCGATAGACGGCGGTTTTTCTCGTCGCCGCAGGCTCCAGGCGGGCCCTTTGCCCGGCGCCACATCGACTCGCAGCACATCATCGCGCGAGATCAGACTGTAGATGTCCAGCAGCGGATTGCGGGCAAAGGCCGCCAGTACTCCGCGCAGTTCGGTCACCTGCGTGGCGTTGAGCGGTTGCGCGGGAAACCCGCTGATGGCTACTACTCCGAGTGCGCCATCGCTGTAGATGGTGACTGTCCGCGTCGGCTGCGGACCGCTGCCGAACTGCGCCGGGACATCGGCCGGGGTGCCATTGATCTCAGAGAGCTGGATCGTGCCCACCACTGGCAGGCCGAAGGTCTGCACACCGCCCAGATCATCGATGCTGAGGCTCATCAACTGGCTCATCAGCGCCGCGACCCGGCCATTGAAGGGCGGGCGATTGCGGAACAGCTCGGCCAGCCAGCGGCCTTCGTCAATGATCAGGGTCAGGCCGTCGATGGTCAGGCGCGTCGGAGACATCGGCCCGCTCAGCACCGTGGTGCGGATCGGCGGCGCGGCGGCGGCATCGAGGACCGCAAGGGCCTGGGCATCGATCACCATCAGGCTACGCGTGCCGGCATTCCAGATGTACGCCTGGCCATCGCTACCGCCCCAGCGCAGGCGCGCACTGCCATCGGTAGCGGCAGCTTCGCGGGTGCTGTCGATACCGTAGGGTGCCAGTTGGGCCTCACCGATGTCATGGATGACCTTGGCTGCCGGCACTTCGATGCTGCCGAGGGTCGACCAGATGCGTCCGCTCTTTTCACCATCGGTGGGGAAGGCATACGTTGCCGAGCCGACGGTGACCGCGGTCTGCTCTTTGCCGACGGTAGCCGAAGTCCCGGCCACGCGCACGGTGTAAGCGGTGGGCGGGGTGCCCGAGAAGACCTTCACACCCACGACCGTGGCCGTGGGCCACAACGCATAGGTGCCGAAGCCCAGGATCGCCACGAGGGCGATCAGGTATCCGAGCTTGCTCATTTACTTAATCCCCAAATTCGTGCCGTTTCGGCAGGTCCGCCGGGGAACCCAGGCCGAAGCGGACCAGGAACTGATCGGTGGTGCCATAGAGCAAGGGTCGTCCGAGAGCATGGTCGTCGCGGCCGACGACGGCAACCAGCTTGAGGTCCATGAGCTGGCGCAGCACCGGTCCGCATTGCACGCCGCGGATGTCTTCGATCGCCCCGCGCGCCACCGGCTGCTTGTAGGCGACCACCGCCAAGGTTTCCAGGCCGCCCTTGGTGAGCTTAGTCGGCAGTTCCTTGCGCTCGAGCTGACGGACCCACGGGTAGAACGCGGCCCGCGTCATCAGCCGCCAGCCGTGGGCTTCGCGGCGCAATTCCCAGCCGCGACGTTCGCGCTCGAAGCGCGCCGCCAAGCCGGTGAGGAAGCCCTCAAGATAGGCCACGCTGGTGCCGGGTAGGCAGCCGGTGAGACGGGCGGTGGTGAGCGGCTTGGTGGCGACGAACAGCAGCCCTTCGATCACCGCCCGCAGCTCCGCCGGCGGCAGGTCGGCGGCATCCGGTGGTGGTTCGGGTTCGTTGGCGGAATCGCCGGCGAGCTCCGCCGGCTTGCGCTCGATCAGGCCCAGATCCTCGACTAGCAGCGCTTCGCGCAGTTCTCCGGATTCAGCGCCGGATTCAGCGTGGGACTCGTCGTTGCTGGGCGTGTCGAGAGACGGCTCGGCCTCCGACAATTGCCCGGCCGGGCCCGGCTCCTCGCCGGCCTGGGCCTCGGCGGCGGTTTCGAGCTCATCATCGCTCATGGGTTTTTCGTGGCTCCGAAGGCCAGAAAATTCGCGAGCATGGCATGACCATGTTCGGTGAGGAAACTTTCCGGATGGAACTGCACGCCCTCGATCGGCAACTCGCGATGGCGCACGCCCATCAGCTCGGGAGCACCGACGTAGTCACCATCGGCGCACCAGGCGGTGGCTTCCAGGCAGGCCGGCAGGGCGGCATCGACAACCAGGCTGTGATAGCGCGTGGCGGTGAACGGCGTCGGCAGGCCGGCGAAGACCCCGCGCCCGTCGTGACCGATGCGACTGGTCTTGCCATGCATCAGGCGTTCGGCGCGGCGCACCGTGCCGCCGAAGGCCTGCCCGATCGATTGGTGCCCGAGGCACACCCCGAGCAAGGGGATGCGCTGCTGGGCGGCAGCGAGGATCAGCTCAAGGCTGACACCGGCCTCGGTCGGCGAGCACGGTCCTGGCGAGATCAGGATCCGCTCAGGTTTTTCGGCGATGATCTCGGTGACGGTCTTCTCGTCATTGCGATAGACGCGCACCTGCGCACCCAGTTCCCACAGGTACTGCACGAGGTTGTAGGTGAAGCTATCGTAGTTGTCGATGACGGTCAGCATGGCCAGGAAAGCAGCCTAGGCAGGTGTCCGCGATAGGCCAGCAAGGCCGGTCGGCGGGAACCCGATGGGTCGTGAAGTACGCGCGGTGAAGAGCACTTGGCGAGGCTCAACGCCAACACGCCTAGCGCAGGTCCATGCGCTCGAATCAGTGGGAAGAGAGCTTCTTGACAACTGTCCTTCGGACACAAGATCCGCTCCCCGTTAGCGGTGGTAGCTCAATTGGATAGAGCATCAGACTACGGATCTGAGGGTTAGTGGTTCAAGTCCACTCCGCCGCGCCATAAGCCCCGCAACTGTAACAGGTTGCGGGGCTTTGTTTTTCGATGGCGTCATCCCGAAAACGCCATCCTACCCATATCCTACCAGAGATGGTAGAGTCGCTCCCAATTGGGGCGCTGATGAGTCACCCGCGCCTTCCACTGTCCAGTCTGAGAGGTTGGGCTGGTACTCGTCTCCATGCCCGTGTCTTCAGTGATCGGCATGGGGGCGGGCATCCTTTCCCGGCAAGGAAGAGCAGAGGTCTAAAGCGAACGTTTATTTACAAACTGGCACTTGGATATGCCCCAGGTCTTCAACGTGGCTAGAACGGGTGGGAAATGGCCTTGGCGGGGAGCCCATGCCCCAGGGGTAGCCGTGCCGGGGGTTAATTCCCTTTTAATGTGGGCTATTGGTTCAAGGCACCCCGACCAAGCGGGCCAAAATTTGAAAAGTATTAACTATACAAATAGCAGAAAGACAGGAGGACACTGCACAGGAGATCACGACACCGACCCCAGGAGGAATGCGTAGCATTCACTCTGGGGGTGTGGGGGGCTGTGTGTGTATCCTTCTCCTCATGCGTGATTAGAGGATGGAACAGAACAAAAAAGAGGGTTCGTGTGTGTGGTGTTGCTTTTCTCGGCGGTAGCGCGGAGGATGGTCCTCTATGAGGCTAATTCGATGGAACGTAGCACCCTCCGCATTGCTTGTGTCGATCGTGGCGCTGATCCAATTGGCGATATTGACCGTAGCGTGTCTGGAGGAATCTGACCGTGACCACATTGACAAGGGGAGGGTGATCGACCAACTCGTTGAAGATTTGGCCACGCACGCGTGGCAGCAACTTGACGAAAAAGATCGGATAGAGGAAAAATTTACTAAAAAGGAATTTGGTAGATACCTAGTGTATTGCGTTATTGGCCTGGAAAATATGCACGAGAAAGACGAGCCTACAAGTAGAGAGCTTTATGCATATCTAAGGCCCGCGATTGAAATGAACCTAGCCTGGGGCATTCCAACGGAAAAACCGAGTTTGAGCGCAGTTGTTAAAGGCGTCAAAAACTCCCAGCTAAAAAAGCCGGTTTTAGATTATTTTGCGTATCTTTTTTCGATAGAGAAGAATAAATCAGATCAAATCAAGATGGATCGCATATCGAAGATGGTGGGTATTTTTTCAGGTATCAGCACATTGACCTTGATTGCTTCATGGCTCTTGTCGCGATTTGCGCGCAAATACTACCGGCTTGCAAAGCCAGCACAGGACCACGCTCGAACCGAACCATTGATGGACTTTATCACAACAGTTTTCCCAATCATTACTTTCAAAACTACACGTTGGGATGCACTGAAATTCATGAAGTCGCAGTTTCGCAGACGCGTAACGCTAGCCATCTTAGTCATTTGTTTTACATATCCGGCTCTAAGTGAATGTCAGCAGCGTTACAAAGACCTAAGAGTACGGGAACTTATTAATCAGAGATTAGATCGAGAATCTGTGAACGTTGATGCGGCGAAGTATCTTGCGAGCGCCGAAAGTAACTTTCATCAATCAATTCTCGCGGCTTTTGTTTTGGCATTAGTGATGGGAACCCTATTCATCGTTCCCAAACACCTGAGCCGACAAGACACCGACAAGGGTATTGCTCCTACCCCTGCCGGCTAGTTGACGGTCATGCGCTCAAGGCTCTTTTTGCAGATCGAACCAAGGCCGGATCAACACCGAAAGCCGTGGCAACCTCCTGAGTCTTGGCCTCGGGATGTTGGGCTAGGTGTTCCCTGACGGCGGCGGTCTTGCTGGGTGGCTTTTCCGGCCGTGGCTTCAATGACCACACGCGCCGCCGATCTTGCTCCCAGGTGTAGGCAAAGCCCTCAGCTTCGCTTTCGGCAAGGGCCGCTTCCATGTCGGTCCACTTTACCCGCTTCCGCCTTGCCGCCGCTTTGAGTGCAGTTACTGGCGTAGGCTCATCCGTGAGCAGCCCGATCAGGCAGCCACGTGCCGCACTGGTATCGCCCGGCTCTTTGGTTCCTGCCAATCTTGTCGGATCTGCATACGGATCTACCTCCCACCGGCCTGCTTCATTCCATGACAAAACACGCGGCTTGGGTGATGCCCACGAACGCAGACTTCCGGTCATGACGACCTTTTCGGGGTCCGCGTGGGCGATCAGGGTTACATGAGAGTCGGTAGCTCGCGATTGAGCCCCCGCACCCGACCCAACGTCAGTATTTGCCTTGCCGGCCTGTGAGCCCTTGGAGGAATGCACGATCAGTACGAACGCGGCCTTCATGTGCCCTGCCGTACGGTCAATGGTGTTGTACAGGGCGGTTGTTTGGGCGTTATCGTTCTCGGAATGTCCTTTTGGATACATGCGATAAAGGGCATCCAGCACAATGAGGGGTTGTGTCCCGTCAAGTGGTGTAAGTTGTCTGGTGGTGTCGGTGGTGATTTCGAACGTGGAAAAAGCGAGGTCCATCATCAGGAG
>JBIILZ010000215.1:0-2681 GCA_044338255.1 Planctomycetota bacterium
ATCGCTGGGCAGATCCAAGGCGGAGGAGTGCGCCAAATAGCGGCGCTATTTGGACATTCCGACAACGCCGGAGCTGCCCGGCGAGACCGAGTCAGCCTTGCTGGCCTATCTCCGACAGACTCCTAGCAGACGCCGGTGCTACCGATAGCCCTCGGCGGTACCATGCTGGCACTGCCGCGCTCCTCTTGGTGGATCCGCCCCAGCCAGCTCAGCATCGAGGTCCTGCCACCGCTGCCCAAGGACGCGGCTGAGAGCGTGCGCCAATACGCCGAACGCTGCCGGATCCTGATCGAGAAGGCGCACACCCGCCAGCTCGTCGCTGATCTCGGTCACGATTCGCAGCGACGCTGGCTCAACCTGTGGACCATCGGCCACGGCCCGCGCGTACGTCAGGCCATGCGCGAGGAGCACCGCGGACGCACGCCCGTGGCTGATCCTCCTGGCAAGCGACCCGGCGGCTTCTGCGATTGAGCCGGTTGCGGCACCACTGACAGTGTCTCTATGACGCGAATTGCGGGTTGGGCAGTGGAAACTCCGGTCGGTGATGCGACCGCGACGCGGCAGGCCCTGAGTGCGGGGCGGGCCACGCCAGGCAGGCTGACCGGGGAGCTGCTGCCGACCTTGCTGCGCCTCGGCGAGCAGGCCCTCGCCCACGCCGGGCAACGTCCGGATCTGGTGCTGCTCGCTAGCGCCAAGGGCGACCTGCCGTTGTGGGTCAGCAGCCTGCTCGCCGAGACCTCCGCCTCCGCCCTCCCAGGAGGCCTGCCAGGAGGCCTACCAGGAGGCCTGCCAGGAGGCCTGACGTGGCTAGCGCAGCACCTCGCGTCGGCCTTCGGCTGTCCGGCCTACGCCGTCAGCGGCGCCTGCGCCAGCGGCCCGTTGGCCCTCGCCGAAGCCGGCCGGGCCGTCGTCGCCGGCGATGCGCGCTGCGTGCTGGTGCTCGGCGGTGATCGGCTGGCGCCCTTCGTGCTCGACGGATTCGAGGGACTGAAAGCCACCGATGCCCGCAGTTGCCGGCCCTTTGCCGCCGATCGCGGCGGCACGGTGCTCAGCGAGACGGCGGCGGCGGTGGTCATTGCTGACGGATGCGGCCCCCTGCACCTGCAAGGCTGGGGACAGAGCCTGGATGCGCATCACCTCACCGGTCCGTGCCGTGATGGCGCCGGCCTGATCCGCGCCTGCGAAGCGGCGTGCGGGCCACGTGCCGAAAACCGACCGCGCCTGGTGATCGCCCATGGCACGGCGACCCTCGCCAACGATGAGGCCGAAGCCGCAGCCTATGCCACCTGGTGTCCGGGAGTGCCGGTCACCGCTTGGAAGGACGGCCTCGGCCACAGTCTGGGGGCCTGCGGCCTGACCGAGATCGCCCTCGCCGCCGACGCCTGGAGCACCGGCGGCGGACGCGTTCCCGGGCTGGGGAACATCCAGACCGCGCACCCCGGCACGCGCGCGTCCATGACCCTGCTGCCTGCCGGCGAACATGCCTGCCCCGGTCCGTGGCTGAGCACCAACGCTGGCTTCGGCGGCATCAACGGCGCGATCCTGCTGGGAGCCACGCCCGCCGCCTATGCGCCACGTACCGGGCGCCTGGCGTGCGCCGCGAGGGAAGACCTGGACCTCGATGCCGACCAGCGTCTGCCGCGCCTAAGCGCCAGCCAGGTGCTGGGCGTCATCGATCCCACCTGGGGACGCATGGATCGCGGATCGAGAGCCCTGGTCGCCCTCGGTCAGCGCCTCGCGAAGAACCTCGGGCCGTGGCCCGCCGACAGCGCCGTGATCCTGGTCAGCGCGCAGGGCTGCGTCGAGACCGATCTGCGTTTCGAGCGCAGCCGCTTGGCGCAGCAGCCCGATTGGCAGGCCTTCGCCTACACCTTGCCAACGGCGCCGATCGGCGAGGCCTCGATCCGCCTCGGCCTGCGCGGTCCGGGCATGACCCTGCTCGGAGCCAGCGATGAACAGGCACGATCTTCCGCCGACCGCCTGCTGCGCGCCGGTGCTCCCGCGGTATTTCTGGCGCGCGTCGAGACCGCCCTGAGCGCTGGCAGTGGCGAAAGTGGCGGTGGCGAAAGTGGCGGTGGCGAAAGTGGCGGTGGCGAAAGTGGCGGTGGCGAAAGTGGCGGTGGCGAAAGTGGCGGTGGCGAAAGTGGCGGTGGCGAAAGTGGCGGTGGCGAATGCGCCTGGGGCGAACGCCTCGTACTTGTCGACTAAGCCTCTCGTGAAGGCACGGCCGGCCGTTGCCGGCCTGACTTCCGTTCTACGCTGTTTTCATGCCTGTTTCAGACGTGTCGGTTACGACCCTCGTACAAGTAGTCATCGATGGACTCCATCTCGAGGAACTGACCCCCGCCGACATCGATCCGCAGGCGCCGCTGTTCGGCAGCGGACTCGGATTGGACTCGATCGATGCCTTGGAACTGGCAGTGCTCATCGAACGCACCTATGGTGTGAAGATCGCCGATGCCCAAACCGGGCGCATCGCCTTCGCCAGTCTCGACGCCCTCCAACGCCACATCAGCAGCGTCAAGGCGAGCTAGGAACCTGTCGGAGATAGACGCCTAGGCGGCGTTCCTGGATAGGGGTAGGGACGGCCCTTGCGGGCCGCCCCTCCCTCCGAACCGTACGGGCGGTTTTCCCGCATACGGCTCTCCGGTCATCGGGTTCCCTTATTGGGGTGGAAATAG
>JBIILZ010000130.1:0-9930 GCA_044338255.1 Planctomycetota bacterium
GAGTCTCCGTCAGCGTCCCCATTTCAAAACAAAAGACCCCTGGGCTCACGCCCAGGGGTCTTTTGTTTTGAAACTGGTGGCTCTGACCGGAATCGAACCGGCGATGCGGGCGCGGCGCTCCGCCGCGAGGACTCCACAGGCGTGGAGTCCGACCGCCCTCGCCCCGAGCACGGCAAAGCCGCGCGCAGGCCTGGCCGAGTCTCCGTCAGCGTCCCCATTTCAAAACAAAAGACCCCTGGGCTCACGCCCAGGGGTCTTTTGTTTTGAAACTGGTGGCTCTGACCGGAATCGAACCAGTGACACATGGATTTTCAATCCACCGCTCTACCAGCTGAGCTACAGAGCCACGACGTATGTTTCAAAGAGGTGTGAAAAAATAGCCAACGGGAAAAAAGCGCAAGACCCCGACTTATGCACTCTTGGGCTCTCTCGGGCTCGCTTAGGCTCTCTCGGGCTCGCGAGCCGCTTCAGCCCGTGGCCTCAGGATTCGACTTCCGCAAAACGAATGCGCCCGTTGGCGAGCACGGTAGTGCCCTTGGCGGTGCATTCGCGACAGATGCCGTAGAGCTCCAAGCGGTGCTGAACGAGGTGAAAGCCGTGTTCACCGGCAACTTTCTCCTGTAGATCTTCGATCTCCTGGAGTTCGAATTCCTGGATCTTGTTACACGACATGCAGACTAGATGGTCGTGGTGGTGCTTGTGCAGACTGGGCTCGAAACTCGCGCTGCTTTCACCGAAATGCCGCTTGGTGGCGACATTGATCTCGACCAGCATGTTGATCGTCCGATAGACCGTCGCCGCACTCACCGTCGCGTCGAGCACCCGCACCCGGCGATGCAGCTCCTCCACCGTAACGTGGTCGCCAGAGCCCATGAAGGTCTCGACGATTACCTGACGCTGATTGGTCCAGCGTACTCCTCGACGACGGGCTTCTTCGCGCACCTGCTGAATCACGACTGCCATCTCGACCATATGGCATCTAAGCTATGATGGACCCCCTAGGGACAAGGGCTGTTCCCGCCACCAGCCCGCGGGAATGGTGCTATTCGCAGGAAGACGCCTGTACCTCGATTCGCTGCATGGGACTGGCAGGCCCGCCAGCCGGGCCTAGTCTCGGCCGCCGAACCCGACACCTTGTTAAGCCACATCATAAGGATCCCGTATGTCCATTAAGCCCGTCCGCGTGGCCGTCACCGGTGCCGCCGGTCAGATCTGCTACAGCCTCCTCCCGCGCATCGCTTCCGGCGAAATGTTCGGCAAGCAGGTCCCCGTCATCCTGCAGCTGCTTGAAGTGCCCGTCGAAAAGGCCCAGGCCGCCCTCAAGGGCGTGGCCATGGAACTCGACGATTGCGCCTTCCCCCTGCTCCAGGACATCATCTGCACCGACAAGGCCGACGTCGCCTTCAAGGATGCGAATTGGTGCCTGCTGGTCGGCTCGAAGCCGCGTCTGCCGGGCATGGAACGCGCCGACCTGCTCAAGGACAACGGCAAAATCTTCATCGGCCAGGGCCAGAGTATCGATGCCAACGCCGCCGATGATTGCCGCGTGGCGGTGGTCGGGAATCCCTGCAACACCAACTGCATGATCGCCGCCAAGCAGGCTAAGCGCCTGGGCAAGGACCGCTTCACGGCGATGACCCGCCTTGATCAGAACCGCGCCTTCACCCAGATCGCCAAGAAAGCCGGCGTGCCGCTTACGGCAGTGCACGACTTGGTGATCTACGGCAACCATTCGCCAACGATGTTCTCGGATTTCTTCAACGGCCGGATCGATGGCCGCCTGATCACCGAGGTCATCACCGATCACACCTGGCTCAAAGAAACCCTGCTGCCCACCGTCGGCAAGCGCGGCGCGGCGATCCTCGAAGCCCGTGGCGTCTCCAGCGCCGGCTCGGCCGCCAATGCCTTGATCGATCATGTCAAAGCCCTGTGCACCGTCGGTACCACCCTGCATTCGCTGGCAGTCTATCAGGATGGCCAGACCTATGGCTTCCCCGAAGGCATCTGGGCGAGCGTGCCGGTGCGCACCACGGCCTATGGCACCTACACCATCGATCGCAGCTTCCAGCACAACGATTTCGCCAAGAGCAAGATCAAGGCCTCCAGCGATGAACTCGCCGGCGAACGCGATCTGATCAAAGATCTGCTGTAATTTTCGGACTGGTCTCTGGTCGCTGGCCACTGGTCTCTGGCCACTGGTCACTGGCCACTGGTCACTGGTCACTGGTCACTGGCCGTCGTCGCCCCACACCCCGCCGGCATGCGCCGGCGGGGTGTCTTTTTAACTGCTCAGGCTGAGGTTGGTTTACTGCCAAGCGTGCCGATGACGCCGAGTACCAGGGCCGCCGCCAGACCCGTGAACACCAGCGGTCCCCACCAGGCCAGCAGTCCGCCGCACACCGCATTGCCAGCCAGCACCGCGCCGGCGGTGATCAAGGCCAGGGCGCCGAAGGTTACTGCCCGTTCGCTGCGTGGGGCGAGCATCGCCAACCAGGTCTTCTCGGCGCCCTCGGTGAGCCCGGCGCAGATACCGAAAGCCACCCCCGTGGCCACCAGGCCCCAACCGCTGGTCAAAGCCAGAGCGACGAAGACCCCGGCCTGCAACAGCCACGCGCCACGCAGCAATCGCGTCGGCCCGAGACGCGCGGTGAGCACGCCGGCCACGGCCGCGGCCACGGCCTGCACCATGCCGAGGATCGCCCAGCCCAGGCACACCTGCCACAATGGCCAGGCAGCGGCACCGTGCGCGCCCGACATGCCCGCGACGTAGGCGAGAATCAGCAATGGCGAGACCTTCGCCGCCAAGGAAGCGCAACCGATCGCCAGCAGTGGCCGGCGCACCAAGAGCGACGATGGCCACCAGCCGGCGGTCGCCGACGGTTTCGCCGCGCCCACTTCGGCGCCGACCTCAGCCCGTGGGGCCTCACGCAATCCACGGCACAGCCACGTCACCCACAAGGTCACCAAGACCAAGCCGCAGACCGCCCAACCGAGCCAGGCTTCGAACCACAACGCCACCGCCGCCGCCGCCAAGCCGCCGAGGGTGGCACCGAGGTGATCCATCACCCGCATGCGCGCGAAGGCATTGGCGCGAGTGCGATCATCGGTCCAGTCGGCGATGAAGGCATCGACAGCACTGCCGCGCACGCCCTTACCGACGCGATCGCCGATACGGCAAGCGACGATCCACCACGGCCACATCAGCAGCATGCCGATGCCCATCAGCGGCCGAGCCACGGCATTGATGTTGTAGCCGGCCGCGACCCACGGCACCCGTCGTCCGCTGCGATCACTGGCCCGACCGGTGATCAGCTTCAGGACCTGGCCGATGGCGTCGGCAGCCCCTTCCATGATCCCCAGCCAGACCACGCCGACGCCGGCTGGCAACAGCGGCGAGATGAAATCGAGGGTGAAGTCATTGGCGAAGTGCAACCACGCCACGCGTGATACCTGGGCGGCTTCGGTGGGCTGGATCGGGGTCTTGGTCATGGAGTTTCCCGCAGTGGGCCCCCAGAGGGATCCTGGCGCCACACGGGACAACCATGCAGGGCGAGCGACTGCCAATGCCGTTCACGACTCCACACCACGCCATCGAGGCGTTCGGCCACCGCCCACACCAGGGTCGACCAGGCCGAGACCGGGACCTGGATCTCGCGCATACGTCTGGTGATGCTCGCAGCCCGTTCGTGGTCGCGTGGCAGCAGGGGCAGATCGGGGAAGGCCGACAGCACCCAGGCCAGACGCATGAACTGCCGCTCATCGCGGACCCGCGCCAGCAACGCCTGGCGCACCCAGCCGATGAGGAACACGCGCCGGTCACGAACCGCCTGGGCGTACGCATGGACCACGCCGGGATCGGGATCCTGACGGCTGAAGGCCTTCCACCAGATGTCGACATCGGGCAGGACCGGCTGCAGGATCGAGGCGACGCTGGAAGTGGGATTCATCGCGATTCACCGCTCGCCGGCGGCACCGAGCCGCCGTGCTGGAAGTCGATGGTGCCAAGGAAGTCGAGCGCCTTTAGTTGCTTGCGGTAGGCGATCGCCTCTTGCACGGAAGCATCGACGGCTTCGCGTTTACTGCGGAATCGCCCGAGTTTCATCAGTTCTTCGATGGCGGCGATGTCGACGTCGAGATTGGTAGCCATGGCCTGAGCATTGCCGGACTCGCACTCGCACAAGTCATTGTGCGAGTGTGGCCCGGCCAGGGCTGGTCGGATTGCCGGGCAGCACCCTCGAACCACCGTGTTATCCATGAGCAATGCTTTCGCTAATCCGGCGCATCTTGAGGTCCTTGAAAGCCAATATGCCAAGTGGCAACAGGACCCCAATTCCGTCGATCATGACTGGCAACTTTTCTTCCAGGGCTTCGACCTTGGCTTCGCCCGTCCGCAACCCGACGAGACCGGCAGCACCGGCACCGCCCCTGGCACCGGCCTGCATCCCAAGAACCCCGGTCGCTCGGAACAGGAGCGCTGCGAGTACCTGGTCGCCAGCTACCGCGCCGTCGGCCACACCATCTGCACCCTCGATCCGCTGGGCTTCAACAACCAGGTAGAAAACCCGGCCTTGGACCTTGAAACTTTCGGGCTCACGGAAAGCGATCTCGATAACGAATTCGCGATCAACAACCTCCCCGGCATCGAGGGCTCACGCGCCTCGCTGCGCACCATCATCGATCACCTGCGCAAGACCTACTGCGGGAAGATCGGCACCGAGTACATGCACATCCAGGATCGCGAGCGCCGCCTGTGGGTGCGCAACGCGATCGAAAAGGGCCACAATCAGCCGCAGCTGACCAGCGACGAGAAGCGCCGCGTGCTGATGAAGCTCAACCAGGCCGAGACCCTGGAGCATTTCATCCACACCAAGTTCCTCGGCCAGAAGCGCTTTTCGCTCGAAGGCGGCGAGGCCCTGATGCCCGCCCTGGACGCGATCATCGAGGAATGCCCGGCCCTCGGCATCAAGGAAATCGTGCTCGGCATGGCCCATCGCGGCCGTCTCAACGTGCTCTGCAACACCTTGAACAAGAGCTACGAGGAAGTCTTCACCGAGTTCGAAGGCAACTACGACCTGCGCGAACTGCAGGGTGACGGCGACGTCAAATACCACCTCGGTTTCTCCAGCGACCACGTCACCAGCGACGGGCGCAAGGTCCATCTGACCCTGAACCCCAACCCCTCGCACCTTGAGGCGGTCAATCCCGTGGTCCTCGGCCGCGTGCGCGGCAAGCAGCGCCAGGCCGGCGACAATCAGACGCGCTCGCAAGTGGTGCCGATCCTCATCCATGGCGATGCCGCGTTTGCCGGCCAGGGCCTGGTCATGGAATGCTTGCAGCTCTCGCAGCTCGAAGGCTACAAGGTTGGTGGCTGCATCCACATCGTCACCAACAACCAGATCGGCTTCACGACCTTGCCGGCCGACTCGCGTTCGACGCGTTACTGCACCGACATCGCCAAATTTATCGACGCCCCGATTTTCCACGTCAACGGCGACGACGCCGAAGCCGTGGTCCATGTCGCGCGCATCGCCGCCCGTTATCGCCAGCAGTTCAAGTCCGATGTGGTGGTCGATATCGTCTGCTACCGCCGCTACGGTCACAACGAATCCGACGAACCAAACTACACCCAGCCGACGATGTACGCACGCATCGCCGAACAGGAGAAGATCTCCAAGCTCTACACCACCCAGCTGCTGAGCCGCGGCGACCTCAATCAGCAGGAGGCCGACGCCATCGCCACGATCATGCAGAATCAGCTGCAGGATGCCTTGAATTCGATCAAGGTGAAACCCGCCAAGCTGACCCGCAGCCGTGGCCTTGGCGTGTGGTCGGGGATCTCCAACACCTACGTCCACGATGCCGTCGAGAGCGGCGTTCCCGCCGAACGCCTTGAGGCCATCGGCAAGGCCCTCTCGACCTGGCCGGCGGCGTTCAACATCCACCCCAAGATCAAGAAGATGGTCGAGGAGCGCGGCAAGGTCATCGCCACCCACGGACGCGTCGAGTGGGCACTGGGCGAGTTGCTGGCCTTCGGCTCGCTGATCCAAGATGGCATCCCCGGCCGCCTTTCCGGCCAGGATTGCCGCCGCGGAACCTTCAGCCAGCGCCATAGCTATTGGTACGATATCAAGAGCCGCGAACGCTACGCGCCGCTCGACCATATCGCCGGCAAGCAGGCGAAATTCTGCATCTACAACAGCCCGCTTTCAGAAGCGGCGGTGATGGGCTTCGACTACGGATACTCGCTGTCGGAACCCAACATGCTGATCATCTGGGAAGCCCAGTTCGGCGATTTCGTCAACGGCGCACAGGTCATCATCGATCAGTTCCTGGCCTCTTCGGAATCGAAGTGGGGCCGTTTCAGCGGCCTGGTGCTGATGCTCCCGCACGGCCAGGAAGGCGCCGGTCCGGAACACAGCTCGGCACGCCTGGAACGTTTCCTGCAGGCCTGCGCCGAGGACAACATGCAGGTCGCCTACTGCACCACCGCCGCCCAGCATTTCCACATCCTGCGCCGCCAACAGCTGCGCAAGGTGCGTAAGCCGCTGATCCTGATGACGCCCAAATCGCATCTGCGTTCGAAGCAGGCGGCCAGCGATTTCAACGAATTCGTCAATGGTCGGTTCCACGAGGTCCTGCCCGATCCCG
This sequence comes from Planctomycetota bacterium, assembly GCA_044338255.1. Lineage (GTDB taxonomy): Bacteria > Planctomycetota > UBA11346 > UBA11346 > UBA11346 > CAIUVD01. The sequence goes on from JBIILZ010000130.1 coordinate 6,649, forward strand.
CTGCCAACAGCGCCGATCACACCAAGCAGGTCAAACGCGTGGTCTTCTGCACCGGCAAGATCGCCCACGAGTTGCTCGACCGCCGCAACGAAGAACACATGGCGCACATCGCCGTCATCCGCATCGAGCAGCTGTACCCCCTGCATGAGGAGCTGCTGACCGACATCCTCAACACGTATGGCAAGGGCGTCGACATCGTGTGGTGCCAGGAAGAGCCGCAGAACATGGGCACCTGGTCGTTTATCGAGCCGTACCTGCGCCGCCTTACCGGCAAGAACATCGCCTACGCCGGTCGCGAGGCCGCCGCCAGTCCGGCACCGGGCAGCCTCTCGCTGTTCGGAATCGAACAGGAGACCCTGATCGCCGCCGCCCTCGGCATCGTTGCGCGCAAGCCCAGCAAAGCCCATTGATCCACTTCATTTCCTGACCACTTCGACGTAAGCGATTCCTCCCATGCTGCACCTTGTCAAAATCCCCGCTGTCGGCGAATCGATCACCGAGGGCACCCTCTCGCGCTGGCTGGTCGCCGAGGGCGCCATCGTCACCGACAGCACGCCGTTGTTCGAACTGGAGACCGACAAGATCAGCACCGAGGTGCAGTCGGGCATGGCCGGCAAGGTGCACCTTAAGGTCAAGGAAGGCGAGGTCCTGGTCATCGGCACGGTGGTCGCCGAGATCGACACCTCGGTGAGCGCCCCGGCAGCCGCGACCCCCGCACCAGCAGCCGTCGCCAAGGCCGCTATGCCAGCGTCAGCGTCAGCGCCAGCGCCAGCCGAACGCGCCAAGAGCGGCCCGGCAGCGGAAAAAGCCCTCGCCGAAACCGGCGTCGATGCCACCAAGATCAGTGGCACCGGCAAGGACGGACGCATCACCAAGGGCGATGTACAGGCGGCTGCCAGCAAGCCGGCGGCCCCGGCCTTGCCACCGGTGTCGGCGCTCACTCCAAATCCTGCAGCAGCTCCCGCAGCAGCGCCAGCGAAGCCGGGTGCCGGCGTGACTCGCAAGCGCATGTCGCCGTTGCGCCAGCGCATCGCCCAGCGCCTCGTTCAGGCCCAGCACACCGCCGCCATTCTCACCACCTTCAACGAGATCGACATGGGCGCGGCCATGGATCTGCGCAAGAAGTGGAAGGAGGACTTCGAGAAAAAGCACGGCATTGGCCTGGGCTTCATGTCGATCTTCACCATCGCCGCCGTGCAAGCCTTGAAGAAGTACCCCGGCATCAACAGCCAGATTGATGGCACCGATGTCGTGTCCTTCGACCACATCAATATCGGCATCGCCGTCGGCACCGAAAAGGGCCTCGTCGTGCCGGTGCTCAAGCACGCCGAAAACATGACCTTCGCCGACGTCGAGAAATCGATCCGCGGCTACGCCCTCAAGGCACGCGAAGGCAAGCTCGCGGTCGATGACATGCAGGGCGGGACCTTCACCATCACCAACGGCGGCACCTATGGCAGCTTGATGTCGACGCCGATCATCAATCCGCCGCAGAGCGGCATCCTCGGCATGCATGCGATCAAGGATCGGCCGATGGCGGTCAACGGCCAGGTCGTCATCCGCCCGATGATGTACGTCGCCCTGAGCTACGACCACCGCATCGTCGACGGCTCGGAAGCGGTCGGCTTCCTGGTCCGCATAAAAGAACTGATCGAGGCCCCCGAGCGCCTGATCCTCGGCCTCTAAGCAACGCAATTTCGGCAAGGACAGCTCATGAATTACGACGTCTTGGTTATCGGTGCCGGCCCCGGCGGTTACGTTTGCGCGATCCGCGCCGCGCAGCTGGGCATGAAGGTCGGCATCATCGAGAAGCGTGCCGAAGGCACGAAGACGCGCCTCGGCGGGACCTGCCTGAATGTCGGCTGCATCCCCTCCAAGGCGCTGCTCGATTCCTCGGAAAAATTCTACGAGGCGCGCAAGCATCTCGCCGAGCATGGCATCGGTGTGACCCCGACCCTCGACGTCGCGACCATGCTCGCGCGCAAGGACAAGGTCGTCACCGGCCTGACCGACGGCATCGCCTACCTGATGAAGAAGAACAAGATCGAGGTCCTCGCCGGCCGCGGCGAAGTGCTCGGCAGCGGCCAGGCGGCGGTCATCGCCGCTGATGGCAGCAAGGTCGAGCACACCGCCAAGCACATCGTGCTGGCCATGGGCTCGCTGCCGATCGCGCTGCCGTTCCTGCCCTTCGACGGCGTCGACGTGGTCTCCAGCGATCAGGCCATCGCCTTTCCGCAGGTCCCCAAGCATCTGCTGGTGGTCGGCGGCGGCGTCATCGGCCTCGAACTCGGCAGCGTCTGGGCCAAGCTCGGTGCCAAGGTCACGGTCATCGAATTCCTGCCGCAGATCTGCCCGTTCCTCGATGGCGATGTCGCCAAGGAACTGCAGAAGGCCCTCACCAAGCATGGCGTGGCCTTCAGCCTCGAGACCAAGGTCACCGGCCTGACCCGTAACGGCGCCGAGCTGGTCCTCGCCGGCACCGACAAGGACGGCAAGGCCGTGACCTTCAGCGGCGACAAGATCCTGGTCGCGGTCGGCCGCCGGCCGTGCATCGAGAATACCGGCCTCGAAGCCGCCGGAGTGACCTTGACCGAGCGCAAGCGGGTCAAGACCGATCACGATTTCCGCACCAATCTCGCCGGCGTCTACGCCATCGGCGACCTCATCGATGGACCGATGCTAGCGCACAAAGCCGAAGAAGAGGGCGTGACCCTCGCCGAAATCCTCGCCGGGCAGAAGAACGTGCTCGACCACGCGCTGATCCCCAACGTCGTCTATACCCATCCGGAAGTGGCGACGGTCGGCCTAACCGAAGCCGAGGCCGCCAAGCAGGGACTGAAGATCAAAGTCGGCAAGTTCTTCTTCGCCGGCAATGGCCGCGCCAAGGCCGCCGCCGACACCGACGGCTTCGTCAAGATCATCGCCGACGCCGTCACCGACAAGGTTCTCGGGGGCGCAATCATCGGCCCCCGTGCCAGCGACCTCCTCGCGGAAATCACCACCACGATGGTCTACGGCGGTTCGAGCGAAGACATCGCCCGCACCTGCCACAGCCACCCGACCTTCAGCGAAGCCGTAAAAGAAGCCGCACTCGACACCATAGGCCGCGCCCTCCACTCTTAAAACGGCGAGAACCATGCATCTGCGGCGTTGCCGAAAACCTAGCATGGCGTGTGCCATGCGTCGGCCTTCGGCGCCTTGCATATGCATGGTTCTCGCCGTTTTAAGGAGGTTTCCCGTTCAGCTGCCCGAATCGAGAAGTCGGATTTTTTCAGCAGGCGT
>JBIILZ010000131.1:0-9878 GCA_044338255.1 Planctomycetota bacterium
CTGGTATGCGGAAGCAAATCACCCAGGGCCATGTCCAACACCCGTTTCTTCAACCCGCGGCGCAATCGCGCCTGGAGCGGGATCGGCATCGATCGCGCCGCGGCTCGAAGCAACGCAATGCATTTTCAGAGCCCGCCCGCGGCGCGAGATCCCAAGGAAAAGGACCGCCTCAGATCAACCGCCCCACCAATCCCTCATCCCTCCGAGGCCAAGGTCGCCACCGGCGCGGCTCCGATGGTGCCCCGCAGCTGGTCGACATATGCCGCCGACTGCACCCGAGCCAGCTGGCGCTGCGCATAGTCGAGGCGGCCGCGGATGCCCAGGCGATCGACGACCACCGCGTGACTGCCGCGGGCGATGTAGCCGGTGAGCATCGCCACATGGCGCTTCCAGAGAGCGATGTCGAGGGCCTGTTTACGCTCCAGGCGCGCGAGATACCACGGCGCCGTGATCACCGCTTCGCGACGGAAGAGATGACGGAAGGCCGGGGCATCGACGGTCAGCTCGCCGTGCTTGCCGGTGGCCATGATGTCGAGCAGGGCCAGGAGCGGCGGACTGGCTTCGCGGGCCGCGCCGTCGTCGAGGTACTGCCGCGCGCACAGCTGCTGGGCCTCGCAGATGTTGTGCACGCCATCGACGAATTCAGCCATGCCCTGGGTTTCCGGACGCAGCATGGCTTCGTCGAAGACCGCCGCCGGGTTGTCGAAGACCTTGCCGAAGAAGGTGTGCACAAAACGCGGTGTAATGCGATAGCCTAGGCGGCTGGCAAGGACCGGCTTGCCCTCGTAGACGAAATCCTTGAGCGGCTCGAGATGGCCTTCGGCAATGAGATAGCGGGCATTGCGCTGGGCCACCGGGATGCGCGCCCAGATCTCGGGGATCAGCAGGCTGATATCGTGGTCGACGCGCATGCGCGGACCGATGCAGCCGGCCGAAGTGGTGAAGCCGTCATAGCCGCACAGCACCATCGAGAGGAAGGCATTGTCGAGATCGGCGAAGGCGGTCAGGGCATTGAAGGGCCCCTTGGTCAGGGCGCCTTCGCTGCCAGCGCCGGTGGTCGACGGCGACTTGCCGGTGAGCGAGCTGGCGAACTCCATGAACAGTTCGGGCAACTCCAGATAATGGATCGGACCATGCACCGCCAGCGAGCGCACCCCGGTCTTCTTTTCCGGGGGATTGTTGCGACGACCGGGCAGCACGGCGTCGACAGCGATCACCAGCGGTCGTGCCAACGGTACCCGGCGCAACAGGCGCGCGCCGAGGTTCGCGAGATAGGTGCCGCGGGCGTCGACGATGTCCGGGCGCTCCTGCAAGTAGCGGGGATTCTTCGAGGGCTTGCCATCGACCAGGCGCGGATGCGCCGAGGACACCACGTAGGTGCCGGCGGGGGCCTGGGCCGCGGCTTGGATGCGATGACGCATCGGCTCGGTCCACCCCGCGAAGCCGATGGCATCGTCAGCGAGGTCGCGGGCATCGGCCGGGGTCAGTGGAGCGAAGTTGGAGATGAACACGCTCGGTGCCACCGCCCCCGCCAAGTCGGCTTCGGCCTGACGATCCTGGCCGCGATGGACCGCGTCGTCTGGCCGCTGGAACAGGCACAGCTCGCAGTTGTCGACCAGCTTCACGCTCGGATAGGCGGCGGTGTTGGCGCTGAGGCGGCCGAGCTGGGATACCGGCACCACCGTCGAAGCCGTGATGTCGTCTTCCATCTGAACCTTGTCGGCGGCGACGAAATCCTGACGCAGCTTGTAGGTGCGCCACGCCCCATCGTCATCCAGGCCGATGCGCAGATAGCTGGCAGTCAACGGCCGATCCTTGAATTTCAGCTGATGGCCCGGGCTGCCATTGACGATGTCGACGGTGAAATGCTGGCGCCACTCGCGGCTGCTCCAATCCGGCTGATGGAAGCGCTTGATCACGAACAACAGCGTCAGGGTGCGCGTGGGGATGGTGCGCAGCCAGGCGTTGTAGTCGGGCGTGAACTCCGCCGGGCTGGGCGTGAAGAGCTTGATGACGCTGCCCAGGGTGCGTTCGGGGGAGAGGATCGAGCGCGAATGTTTCGAGCTGCGGGCGGCGTAATCCGGGCGGAACTCGGGCTTGAAGCGGACGCTGTAATCGCGGGCGAGCAAGGCCTCGACCTGATCGAGATCGGCATGCAGATCGCTGACGAACAATGGCCCGTAATGGATCACGTCGCTGATTGATTTGGAGATCTCCGACTTGCCGCCACCCGAGACCGTGCACGGCTTGTGGCAGAAGGTGCCTTCTGGTTCGGTACCGACCAGACGCCAGCTGCTGCCGCCGGGGTGGCGCTCGAGGCGCACCTTATAACCAGAGGGCAGGATGTAAGTGTACCCCAGGCGCAGACGCAGGAATTGCTGGGCCGGTGCGTCCCCGACCATCTGCGCCCAAGTCACACGCTGGTCGCGCAGGGAAATGTGCACGTTCTCGGGGACGTAGATGATCGTCGGGAAGCGCTTGTCGATGCCATAGCCCTGCGGCTGCACGTCCATCAGCGGCGCGTATTCGCGGACCACGTCGGCCCACACCGCGCCGTTCTGGATCAGGCTGCTGTCGGGACGGAACTCATCGCCCAGGGAATAGCTGGGGAAGGCCAGGGCCCCGCCGGCGTGTTCCTCTTCGGCGGTGCCGTAGAGGTTGGCGGCGTAGCCGATCTGGGTCTTCACCTCTTTTTTGCAGTAGCCGTAATAATTGTCGGCGATCAGCGTCACCATCACGCCCTGCGCGGTGCGGCAGGTGATTTTGAAGGCCGTGCCATCGTTATAGAGCTCATCGTCGCGCTCATAGCACATGCGGTCGCGCTGCTGCCGTGGCGTCGCCTGGCTGATGTGCGGCAGACCGAGATCCTTCTTGGTCAAGGTCGTGAGATGCGGGGCGAGGATCAGACAGCCGCTGTGGCCGGTCCAATGCTCGACGTCCAGGCCGGCGTCGTTGTCGGGCAGATGCGGATTGCCGGCATTGCCGAAGATCGATTCGATGAAGTCGAGGTTGGAAACCAGCGCGCCGGGAGCGAACAGACGCATGTCCATGGTCTTCTGCGGACTGGCCTGATCAGGATCAGCGGCGGGCACCGCCGGGCGCACGATTGGACGGATCAGCAACGAGACGAAGCCATGCGCCGGCACCGGACGGTTGGCAGTATACGGCAGGGCCGTGCTATCGCTGGGCGGATTCATCGCCGCATGGAACAACCGGGCATAGACCGCCTTGGGCACGGCGCGCTTGTCGCCGGGAATAGGCAGGCCGCCCTCGGCGATATGGAAGGTGCCAACGGTGGTCCTCCGATCGGACTTGGGATTGTGCAGCACGCCCTGCGCGACGCGGTACGAACGCAGCAGATCGGTGTGGTACTCGTTGGACTCAGCGGGCAGGCTGACGAGGCGCGCCAGGCCACGACGATCGAGCATGAAGGTCTGCTCGGGCAAGCGCGGAATGCCGACCTCGGCCGCGACCTCGGCGAAGTGCTCATCGAGGAAATCCTGGATGCGCCGATCCGGCGGACAGAGGTAGCCCTCGAGCAGGCGCGAGCGTTCGCGATAGCTCTCGATCAGATCGTGCACCACCGGCAGGAAACCTTCGTTGCTGAGCGCGCCTTCGTAGCCGTTGGCGGCGAGCTTCACCTCCATGTATTGGACCAACTGCTCGTGGTCGTGAGGCGAACGGTAGGCGGAAAAAGTCATGGCAGTTCCTGAGCAGCCGGGGCGGCCACACTTGGCAGTGTCCGAACTCGCCTGATGAGGCAATTCCAGAAGCGCTGCTGCAGCGCTCAACAGCGCCATCCACATCCCGATGTCAAATGCCCACAGATAATTTGCACTGAATTAACAACTAGAGAGGTGGTCGAGGCCGACTGCGGAAATCCCCGCTGGGCGATGGTCACTGGTCCCCGGTCCCGGGTCCCTGGTCGCTGGTCGCTGGTCCCTGGTCCCTGGTCCCTGGCCCCTGGTCTCTGGTCCCTGGTCCCTGGTCCCTGGTCCCTGGTCTCTGGTCGCTGGTCCCTGGTCGCTGGTCGCTGGTCGCTGGTCGCTGGTCCCTGGTCCCTGGTCCCTGGTCCCTGGTCGCTGGTCGATTTTGGTAGGACGGGGAATTTCGCGGGCGGGTTAGGGGGGTGACTTGGTGCGGCTCCTTGTTCCACCTACCATATCGATCGTGCTCGGCGTCAAGGTTGCCCGTGCCTTTGGCACGGCGCTGCGCGGCCTTGACCCCTGCGCGCGTTCGATCTGGCAGGTTGCACAAGGAACCTCCCATGGCGAATTTTCACCGACTCCAGATTTATCATCTCGGCCAACAGCAACTGCGCGACATCGCGGTGGTCAGCGATGGAGTACGGTTCGGCGATCTCGCCAATCAGCTCCGTCGTTCAGCGATTTCGGTGGTCAGCAACCTCGTCGAAGGTGCCGGTCGCGGCAGCGATGCCGAATTCATCCGGTTCCTGCGTATCGCTCGTGCATCCAACGACGAGTTGTCGGCACAGATCGAAATGCTCTCGGCCATCATCGGTTGCGACCAGACGCAGCTGCTCACCCGGAATCACATTCTGGGTCGCAAGATATCTGCGCTGATCACGGCTCTGCGGCACAGCGGGTGAGCGTGGGGCGAACGACCAGAGACCAGTGACCAGGGACCAGGGACCAGAGACCAGAGACCAGTGACCAGAGACCAGCGACCAGCGACCAGCGACCAGCGACCAGCGACCAGCGACCAGCGACCAGCGACCAGCGACCAGGTCATTTTACGCGAGATGGGCAAGATTACCCTGCGAGGCTGGCAATAGCACGGGCTTTTCGCACTTTCTGGCCCCTGGCCCCTGATCTCCGTCAAGTCGATTCTCGGTGGGGATTGACCTAGCCAGACTGCGCTACGATCGTCGACTCTCGCTACGAATCCGTGCTACACCTCGCATGTACCGCCAGCGCAGGCGAGGGTCTCGCCGAGCGTGGTCTCATCGCTGGCTTCATGCATCAGGGTGTAATCCACGGGAATGTACTCGCGCTGCAGATCTTCCCAAAGTTTGCAATTATGCACGCGCTTCAAGCAATGGCTCAGGCGGCGGAGATCGCCGGCGAAATAATTGCGCGCGAACTTGTGCGCCCGACGGACCCAGTCCTTGCGCGCCAGCAGCCCGCGCACCTGTTCGTGGATCAGGCTCAGATCCTGGTTCGCTCCCGGGGGGAACGCCGGCAGCTCGAGTGACGCGCCGGTGCCGAGGGCGCAGGCGCAGGCCGCCCACAGATCATCGGCAAAGGCGTGCAGGCCATCAACGATCAGACCCGACGCGAACAGCGCACCCACACCGTATTCGGCGACGATCTCCTCGTAGGTCAGCACCGCCGTGAACGGCGCCTGGGGATAGTCGAGATCGCCACCCTCGGGGAGCAGCGAGACCCCGGCGAAGGCTTGCCGGTGATCGTAGATGTAGCGGCTCACCGCCGCCCATTCGCGGTCGTGGACGGTGATGGTGTTGGAGACGTTGTGGCGCAGCCAAGGGGCCGTGCAGCGCTCCGGGCGGCGTCCGGACGCGACCCAATGATCCTGGGTCAGGCGCACATGTTCGAGCAGCTCGATCGCCGTGAGATGGGTCTTGATGCGCGCCGCCTGCGGGACCTCGACGCAGAAGGTGATGATCTCATCGGTGCCGTTGGGGTTCCACACGCTTTTTTCCACCGCCCGCGGATTGTGGGCCTTGAAGAACGCCAGCGGCGCTTCGTTGACGTTGGCCTGCACGCGGCGGAAATAGCGCTGCGCGTGATGGGGATGGATGCCGGAGGCGGTACCGAGGATGCAGCTCGTGGTACCCGCGGGTTTGACGCAGGTCGCCCGCGCACAGGGATTGAGCCCCAGGCGCGGCGCGAGCTCGGCGTTGACCGCGAGGATCAGCTGCGCCATGCGCACCTGCACCTCGGGATCGAAGGCCAGACTGGGATTGTCCATCATCCCGGTCATCGAGCAGCCAAGCAGGGCTTCGCGGCGCACGATGCGCTCGCTGACCGGACCGAGGTAGGCGAAGCTCGCGTAGCCGGCCTGCAGCGTGCCGAGGATCGCCGCCGCCCGGCAGGCGCGTTCGAGGATCGCCTCGCTCGTGCAGGCCTTGAGATTGATCTCGCAGAGATTGCAGAAGTGCCAGCCGCTCTCGCCGCTGTCGATGTCGACCGGGTACATGCCGATCTCAACGCAGGGATTGTACATGATCTCGGTCGAGTCGGCCCACACGAAGCCGGGTTCGCCGAATTCCTTCACCGAGGTCATGAGGGCATCGAATTCCGCGAAAGAGGTACGCTCGCGCAGCAGCAGAGCGGAATTGTTCGAGCGCCCGCGCTGCGGATTGCGCACGAACCAATCGCCGGTCTTGGCCTGGATCATATCCTCGTCATCGGGCGAGAAGATGCAGATGGTCGCCGAACGCCGCACCCCGCCGGCGAGCACCGCGTCGCTGGCATGCATCACCAGGTCGTAGACATCAAGCGAGCGTAACGCGCAGCCGCTGCCCGCCTGGGCCAGACGGTTATCGAGCAGCAGGCGGATCTGCTCCAGCGAGCGTTTGAGCGGGCCGGCCCCGGGGGCCTTGCCGCAGCCCGACGACAACGGCGCACCGGCGGCACGGATGCGGCGGTAATCGAAGATCACCGTCTTGCCGGCGTATTCCGGAAACGGCTGGTGGCTGACGAGATAGCTCGAGACCAGCGCCCCGAGGGCATCGGCCCAGCCCTCAATCGAGTCCTCGATGGCCACCGATACCGGGCTGCCGGCTGGACGGGCGATCGCCGGCAGCTTGGCCACATGATGGCGCTGCACCGAAAAGCCCACTCCGCAGCCGCACAGTAGCAGCCACATGGCCTCCTGAAAGAAACGTGGCCGATCGCAGTACGAGACGGTGCAGTTATAGAGCCGGGCATTGCGCTCGAGGATCGGCTTGCCGCCGAACTGCAAGGCGCGCTGGCTGCCCAGGACCAGGCGGTCCTTCATCGCCGCCTTGGCGAAGGCGATCTCGGCCTCGATGCCGAGCCCGGCATAGGTCTGCTCGTGCATGGCAAAGACGCGCTCGGCGGATTCGGCGAAGGTTTCGCGCCGACCAAGGTCGGCGCGAAAGCGGGCGTACTTGGTGTTGAAGGTATAATCCTGCAGTTGCGCGAGCGTCATCGGGATTTCCTAAAATACTGACGTACCAGGGTTACTCTAGACGGCAGCATCGCGGTCGGACCGACAATTCAAACTGCCCGCCGTCTCGTCGTCAGCATGGTTAGCGGCGGACGCGGGAGCCGAGCGTGGCGACTCGCGATCATCAGCCTGGCAATCAGCCGGATGGAAGTCCTTGGCCTTAGTTTCAACCCAAAACGCAATTGCGGCCCGCCAGCGGCGTGCGGGGCGTGCATGAGACTCGCCATGGCGGAGCCATTCCAGGGCCTCTCGCAGCGGCCGTTTGCAGGTGCTCGATGACGACGGTGGGACAGTGGTGATTACCCCCTTGGCGGGGTGTGCGCTACGCCAGCTACTGTTAATTGCTCACCCCCGGCCCGACGATGCGCACTGCCGCGGGCCGAAAATCATCTTGTTCACCATTTTACTCACGCTCTTATTCATCTTATTAATAAACTAAGTTGAATTGGCATTCGACCATCTGTCCCTCTGATAAACTCGACGATAAATGTTTTAAAAAGGATTTTTCATGGAAGAGCGAGCAGATAGCCGACTCAGCTTAGGATCGAACAGGTCTTTCATTCAACACTTGTTGAAGGCCGGGCTGCAGGCCGTCGATCCGGCAAACGCCGTCGCTCAGCACCTCACCGTGGAAAGTGGTCACCATCTGCGCGCCACCGGCGGCTGGGCCGCCGATCTGCGTGAAACCGGCCGGGTGATCGTGATCGGCGCCGGCAAGGGCACCGCGCCCATGGCCCAGGCGGTGGAACACCTGCTCGGCCAACGCATCGATCGGGGACGGGTCGTGGTCAAGGATGGCCATGGCCTGCCGCTGACGCGAATCAGCAGCCTTGAGGCCAGTCATCCCGTGCCCGATGCCCGCGGCGCCGCCGCCGCCACCCTGCTCGCCAATGAAATAACCGGACTTGCGGCCGCCGATGTCGTGATCGTCCTGCTTTCCGGGGGCGCCTCGGCGCTGCTGCCGGCTCCCCGGGAAGGCCTGAGCCTGGCCGACAAGCAGGCGACGTCGCGGCTGCTGCTGGCCAGCGGCGTGGCCATCAATGACCTCAATGCCGTGCGCAAACACCTCTCGTGGCTCAAGGGCGGACAGCTCGCCCGGCTGGCCCAGCCGGCCCGCGTCCTCTGCCTGGCGGTATCCGATGTCCTCGGCGATGACCTCGGCACCATCGGCAGCGGACCGTTCGCGCCCGATGCCACGCGCTTTACTGATGTTGCCGCCATCATCGACCGCGCCGGACTGACAGATCGCCTGCCGCCTGCCGTCCGCGACCTGATCCAGCGGGGAGTCGCTGGCCAGGAGGCGGAAACGCCGTTCCCTGGCGATCCTTGTTTCGCCCAGGTCCATCACGTCATCGTCGCCAGCAATGACCAGGCTGTAGCCGCGATCGCCGCTCGCGCCCAGGCCGAAGGCTGGCACGTGGAATGCCGTTATGAGCCGTTGCAGGGCGAGGCCGCCGAAGCCGGAAGAGCCTTCGCCCGCCGCGCCCTCGCCCGGGCCGGCCGGCCGACGGTGCTGATCGCCGGCGGCGAGACCACCGTGACCCTCGGCGATCAGCCCGGCCTGGGCGGACGCAATCAGGAATTCGCCCTCGCCGCCGCCGAGATTCTTGCCCAGCCTGCAGAAAAGGGGGAATTATTGATCGAAATCCTCGCCGCCGGCACCGATGGCAATGATGGTCCGACAGAGGCGGCGGGGGCCGTGGTCGATTCTCGCACGTGGCCACGCGCACTGGCCGCGGGGTGGGATCCGCATCGCCACCTCACCGGCCATGATGCCCATCCCCTGCTGACGGCGATTGGCGCCCTGCTCGTGACCGGGCCGACACGGACCAATGTCATGGATGTGGCGATCGCGGTCATCGGCGATCAGGCCGTCAGATGAAGATGTCGAGATAGCGCACCACGTCGCTGATCGGCTGGAAGCCATGCGGCTCGCTGGAACGGAAGAACAGCCCATCACCCGGATGCATCGCGAACGTGGTCGGGCCGACCGTGAACTGCATGCCGCCCTCAAGGACGTAGATGAACTCCTCGCCATCGTGGGTCACGGAATGGGATTTGACCTCTCCCCGACGGGCCTCGAAGAGGAAGATCTGCATCCGCTTGCTGCCGAACGAGGCCGCGAACGGGAAGATCGAATATCCGTTCTCGGTCTTGGTCATGCCCGTGCGGGTCTTGTCGGCGGGAGCGAAAATCGTCGTCTGATCGTCGGTTTCCGCGAGCAGGGCCGACATCGGCACCCCGAGCGCAGAAGCCAGCTTGACCATGGTCGCGACCGGCGGAATGACATTGCCCTTTTCGATCTTGCAGACCAGGCTCTTGGTGAAACCGGTGGCATCCGCGAGCTGCTGCTGCGTACGATTCTGCTGGCGGCGCAGGTGACGCACGCGCTCGCCGATGGCGGGAGTCTCCACGGATTTGGGCATGGAGGCGAGGATGAGGAAGTTTCCTGGGAGGCAACTTTGGATTGAGGAGGTGGCTCGTGGGGAGGGCGGTTGGGATGAGGGGTTGGGATTAATTCGAAGGGTCTATGAAGGGCGTAGGACGGGATTTGAACCCGTGATCGGCTCGCGCTTACGCGCGAGGCTGCGGCGGCCGGACATGCCCCGAAGGGCATGTCCTAAACGCTGCGCGTTTACCCTCCTCGATCGGCTCGCGCTTGCGCGCGAGGCTGCGGGGGCCGGACATGCCCCGAAGGGCAT
>JBIILZ010000001.1:0-89451 GCA_044338255.1 Planctomycetota bacterium
TCGCCTTGTTGGGCGATCGTTATTTGAAGGCTAAACCATCGTAACCCTGATGCAATATGAAGGTGCAATCGGCATGAAACGACCGTAATGATGGCGTTTACCCCGTTTAATGAATCCAAGGCCGCGAGATGTCTAATGTTTTTCGGAATACCTAATGGTTCAACCGAAATGCGAATGGAAATCTGATTCGCAGATCCCTGGGGGAATTATTTTTTTGGTTCCGCCCAACGTTTAAGATCACTGGGGCCGTATCGATTGAATTTTGCGGGCTGGCACCGTAGCAATAATTCAAGCGATACGGTCTCCAGTGCATCGCCTTGTTGGGCGATCGTTATACGAAGGTTAAACCATCATAACCCTGACGCAATATGAAGGTGCATTCGGCATAAAGCGACCGTAATGATGGCGTTTTACCCTGTTTAATGGATCCAAGGCCGCGAGATGTCTAATGTTTTTGGGAATCCCTAATGGTTCAATCGGAATGCAAATGGGAATCTGATTCGCAGATCTCTGGGGGAATTATATTTTTGGTTCCGCCCAACGTTAAAGATCACCGGGGCCGGATCAAGTGAGTAAACCCTAGCCGCGACGGAGCGAGCGCAGCGAGTGAGTACGGCGTAGGTTTATTCACTTGATCCGGTCTCCGGTGCATCGCCTTGTTGGGCGATTTTAATGTAAAATTATAATTCAATTTCATCATCGCTAGTAAATTTTCTAATAAATTCCCATGTATCTTTAGGAAGAAAACCATGCCGGGACAATCCAATTTTAATAATTATAAATCGACCCTTTCCGCCACAATGCCGCCTAAAAGACTGCGAAAGATAAACTTCATCTTTATCTGATGCCAAATAAAATGAATTCGGAAGATCGTATCGCCATGATTTAAATTCATCTTTATTTGATGCCCAATTCTTTACACTCTCTCTCGTTCCACACATATCACTATAATTAAGTAGATATACGCTAGTCATTTGGAATCACCCATTTCATTTATATCAGTAGCAATTTTAATTCTTTTGGGTTCAGAGATAACATCCACCAACCTAGCATCAATAGCATTTAAATCACCACTTTCTTCAATAAGTTCGAGCGTCTTCCTACGCAATTGGTATTCTTCTGACTGGAGTCTATCAGGATCAACAATTACAAAATAAATAAATGATCCAATCGCAGTTAAAACAACCATAAACAATAGTGAAATTAGAACCCATGACGGCTCCTTTTGCCAAGTTATAGATAAGATACATGGAGTTCCTATAATGCCACAAAGCCATAGTATAGGATTCAATGCACTTTTCACACGTAGTTGGCCACCATATTCAGACGCAATCTTTGTTATTGATTCAGTCGGTTTCATTTTTTCTTTCATATCGTAAATGGATTCTTATTTTCGCCCAACAGTTTATTGAGCTGCTGCCAAAAGGGTGGCTGTCGGTACTATTGTCGCTCTATCGTAGGTTGGCATCCCCTCATAATACCATTACAATAATGACGTCAAGCTCGGCCATCGTCGACCCTTACGCGACCTTGCAGGCGACGCGCATTCGTCATTTGTGGACACAAGGCGCTTACCGAACTGCACTACGGTAGTTTGGTCCGGCCTTTGACCTGTTGGCGGTTTCCGTTTCGGGTCGACTGGTAACCGAGGCATCAAGCGGTGCTTTTCTGTCTATTGCGGCGCAATAGACGGAATGGGACTTCCTGCATGGCAGCTTGAGCAGGTGCGCCCGGGGCGGCCTGCAGCGACTTCGGCGATGTCGTGGGCGTGCTTAGGTAGATGAAGTTGATGGGACAGCTTGGCGGGCTTATTGCGATGGCCCTCGGTTAGTCGTATGAAAGTTTACGTTTGGTATAATTCGTAAATCAAATTTCGGTCAGAGCCGGTGATCCCTCTATGAATCTTGCATGCTCGTAGGCAGCTGCCGCTGACACGGAGCTCACCCACTTGGCGGATGTGCTGGTCTCCGCACGCGATTCATTTGCGAAGATCTTTAAGAAAAAATTATTTTGGATAACTCTCGGGCTATTCAAGCGGACTTGATATTGCAGGGTGCCATTTGAAATCCCGGCCAAGCAACTTGGAACGACACTTGTTGGCCGGCAAATTAAGAGCACGCCTCTTGATAACACACGACGCCCATGTGCATTCTGCCCTCACCCAATTCCATCCAGACATCTCACCGCAAAACCCCCAAAGCCGCACGCAGCAATTGTTCGCTGGCGAGTCCGGGTTGGTGGACCTTGGCCAGCGCATCGGCGGCCTCTTTGGCGCCATAGCCCAAGACCACCAGGCCGCGCAGGGCTTCCTCGACCCCCTGCACGGCCGCGGGCGGGCGTGGCGTGGTGCCGCTGGCGATGTGCAGGGGCGCGGGGATGCGCTCGACCTTGTCGGCCAGCTCGAGGACGATGCGTTCGGCAGATTTGGGGCCCACGCCCTTTACCTTCTTGAAGGTCGCCACGTCGCGGGCGAGCAGGGCCTGGCGCAAGTCGCCGACGCCGAGGTGCGACAGCACTGCCAGGGCCACCGCCGGACCCACCTGTTGTACCGATAGCAGCAGGTCGAAGGCTGCGCGCTCGGCGACGTCGGCAAAGCCGAAGAGGATGAGGTCATCTTCGCGCACGATCAGTCGCACGTGCACGGTCACCGTCTGCCCACCAAGCGGAATGTTGCGCCGGGTCTGCTCACTGACCCGCAGGGAATAGCCCACCCCGTTGACGTCGAGCGACAGACGTCCGTTGACGTCGAGATTGGCAACCGAGCCACGCAGGAAATCGTACATGGCGATACCGTGGCACGATCCATGCGACAGCAATCGTGTTCCCAGTTATTCCAGTCAATTCGACCCGGAGCGAGCCCATGACCGATGCCCAGCATCCCGAAATAGACGCCGAGATCGTTGCCAATGACCACCCGCAGGGCCAAGAGAAATCAGCCGCTCCGGATTCGCAACCACCGAGCAAACCGGACGAGGTGCTGCCGACCACGGTCATCGCCCTGCCTTTGAATCAGCGCCCGGTGTTCCCCTCGATGATGCTGCCACTGGTGATCCCGGCGGGCCGGCTGACCGCCGCCGTCAAAGCCGCCATCGATCATCATCAGGGCTATATCGGCTTCTTCATGACCCGCGAAGCTCTCGAAGATGCCGGCACCTATACCGCCGAGATGCTCCAGCCGATGGGCGCCATCGCCCGCGTCATCAAGCATCAAGTGGTTGACTCGGGGGCACTGCAGGTCTTCGCCCAGGTTGTCGCCCGCTTCCAGATGTCGGCGGTGGTCGCGACCGCGCCGCACATCCTGTTCACCGGCGAAGCCCTGCGCCCGGGTGTCGACGCCGCCGATCCGCTGGTGCGCTCGTGCGCCATGGCCATCGTCACCGCGCTCAAGGATCTGGTGCAGCATAATCCAGTGTTCGCGGATGAGATCCGCCTGGTGCTGGCGAACTTCAACAATCTTGACGGGCCGTCGCGCCTCGCCGACATGGCCGCCTCGTTGACCACTGCCAAGCGCGAGGAATTGCAGCAGATCCTCGAGACCGTGCCGGTAGTTCCGCGCATGGAGAAAGTCCTGCTGCTGTTGGCCAAGGAAAGCCAACTGGCGCAGCTGAAGACCAAGATCCAGGGCCAGATCGAAGGCAAGATCGGTGAGCATCAACGTAAGTTCTTTCTCAACGAACAGCTCAAGGCGATCAAGTCCGAGCTCGGTTTGGAAACCGATGACAAGAGCCTCGACGTCAAGCGCATCCGCGAACGTGCTGAGGCCAAGAAGGCCGGCTTGAGCCCCGAGACCGCACAGGTGATCGAGGAGGAGCTGCGTAAAATGCAGATGCTCGAGCCCAATTCCGCCGAATACGGGGTGACCCGCTCGCGCCTGGAATGGCTCACCGACATGCCCTGGGGCATCACCAGCAACGACAACCTTGAGCTTTCCAGCCTTCGCGCCGGTCTCGATGCCGATCATTATGGCCTGGAAGACGTCAAGGATCGCATCACCGAATTCGTCGCCGTGCGCAAGCTCAAGGCCGATCGCGGCGGCGGGATCATCGCCCTGGTTGGGCCACCGGGCACCGGCAAGACCTCGATCGGGGCCTCGATCGCGCGCACCCTGGGGCGGAAATTCTTCCGCTTTTCGCTGGGCGGCATGCGCGATGAAGCCGAGATCAAGGGCCATCGCCGGACCTATGTCGGGGCCCTGCCCGGCAAGCCGGTGCAGGCGCTCAAGCGCTGCGGGACCATGAACCCGGTGATCATGCTCGATGAGATCGACAAGCTCGCGCACGGGCTGCAGGGCGATCCGTCATCAGCTCTGCTCGAAGTTCTCGACCCCGAACAGAACAAGGACTTCCTCGATCATTACCTCGATGTGCGCGTCGATCTGTCGCAGGTACTGTTCATCTGCACCGCCAACGACCTCAGCGGCATTCCCGAAGCCCTGCGCGATCGCATGGAGATCATCCGCCTGGCCGGTTATGTCGAGGCCGAAAAGCGGGTCATCGCCGCCAATCATCTGATCCCCAAACAGCGCGCGGCGCACGGACTCAAGCGCAGTCAGGTGACCTTCAGCAAGGCCTCGCTCACGCCTCTGGTGCGCGATTACGCCCGCGAGGCCGGCGTCCGCCAGCTCGAACAGGTGATCGCCAAGATCTGCCGCAAGATCGCCAAGGCCTGCGCCGAAGGCGATACCGGCAAACGCCTGATCACGCCCGAAACGCTGAAGGATTACCTCGGCAAGCCGCACATGCGCGACGATGAACTGCTCGCCGAACCCCTGCCGGGCGTGGTCACCGGCCTGGCCTGGACCAACATGGGCGGCGCCACCCTTGAGGTCGAAGCCGTCGCCAGCGTTGCCGAGAAGGGCTCGCTGATCCTCACCGGCCAGCTCGGCGAGGTCATGAAGGAAAGCGCCAGCCTGGCACGCAGTTTCCTGATGACCCATGGCCAGCGCCTGGGCATCGCTCCGGGATGGTTCGACACCCACGTCGTCCACGTCCATGTACCCGCCGGAGCGACGCCAAAAGACGGACCTTCGGCGGGAGTGACCATCGCCACCGCCCTGCTCTCGCTCGCTCTCGGCAAGGCTGTCATCCCGCGCCTGGGCATGACCGGTGAATTGACCCTCACCGGTCGCGTCTATCCCATTGGCGGGGTCCGTGAAAAACTGGTCGCCGCCAAACGCAGTGGCCTCACCCGGGTGCTTCTACCGGCGGCCAATGAGCGCGACTACGACGAACTGCCCGGTCTGGTCAAAGACGGCATCGAGGTGCACTTCGTGCAACGTCTCGATGAGGTCCTGATCGCCGCCGGGCTGCTCGGCTCCACACTGGCTCCACACCGGCTCCTCGCCGTCGGAGGAAATCCTCGCTCGGTCATGCGCCGGGGCGCCCGCCCTGTTCCATGATTTTCGCCAGCAGCGCGATCATGCGCTGGAAATGATCGCGGCTGTGGAAGTGGACGGTCATCGTGCCTTTGCCACCGGCCTGCTCTTTGACTTTGACCGTGGTCCCGAACAGCAGCTTGAGGTTGTGCTCCAGCTCGCGGAGGTGCGGCGGAACCTCGGCGCGCACGGACGGACCGGAGGATGGAATCGGCGGCCCGGCCTTGACCAGCCGTTCGGTCTCGCGCACGGAGAGCCCCTCCTCGACGATGCGCTGTGCCAGCAGCTCCAACCACGGCTTGTCGGTCGTGCCGAGCAGGGCTTTCGCATGCCCCAAGGAGATCTTTCCGACTAATACCTGTTGACGTATGCCGTCCGGCAAGGCGAGAATGCGCAACGTATTACTGATTCCGCTACGCGGCTTGCCCAAGCGGCTGGCCAAATCGTCATGTGTCAGTCCGTGCTGCTCGAGCAGGACCTGATAGGCCTGGGCAAGGTCGATGGGGTTGAGATCTTCGCGCTGGATGTTTTCGATCAACCGCAACTCGGCGAGGTGCTGCGGGGAATCATCCTCACGAATTACTACCGGTATCTTAGATAATCCCGCCTGCTTGGCCGCACGGTAGCGACGCTCGCCGCTAACGATCTCATAGCCGACGTCGCGGCGCGATACGACTATTGGCTGCATAATTCCGTGGATGGCAATACTGCTGGCAAGCTCGTCGAGAGCGACCTGATCGAAGGTCTGACGGGGGTTCTCTCGTGGCGGCACGACCATGCCGATATCGACTTCGAGATAGCCCTTGGGCGGCTCACGGCGGACCGTCTTGGCCAGTACGTCCGCGATCCCCCGTCCGAGGCTATTATCGTTTAAGGCCATGGAGTAATTCTCGGGCGACCGCGGCATAGGCGAGAGCGCCAGGGCTGAGCGGGTCGTAGGTAAGGATGGTCTGGGCGTGACTAGGAGCTGCCGCAAGGGCAATATCGCGCGGAATCGGCGCTTGGAAGACCTTTTCTCCGAAGTGCTGACGCATGTCGGCATCGACCTGACGGGCGATGGGGTGTTTGCCATCAAACATGGTCAAAAGAATGCCGAGGAGTTCGATCGAGGCTCCGGCATCCTGGCGCACGTCCTCGACGTAGGCCAAAAGCTGTCCCAGGCCTTCCATGGCAAAGTATTCGCACTGCAACGGCAACAATAAATGGTCGGCCGCGAGCAGGGCATTGGTCGGAAGGAACGACAGATTGGGCGGACAATCGATAAAAATAAGCTCGAATTGCTCACGGAGGGGCTTCAGCAGGGTACGCAGGGCGAAACGACCCCCATCCTGCTTACCCAAACGACGTTCCTGATCGATCAAATCGGGACTCGCAGGGATGATCCAGAGCTGATCTTCGGCGGTTGGGATGGGCAACTGGCCGGAAAAGATGGAGACCCCTTCCGCCTTGGGCGCGAGTACTGAGCTGGCATTGGCCTGGGGATCACAATCGATGACCAGGGTCTTCTTGCCAGCAAGCGCGCAGAAGGAGGCCAAGTTCACCACCGAGGTGGTTTTACCAACGCCGCCTTTTTGATTCGATACTGCGATGACGTCGGCGCTCACGGACGGTTCCACGTGGAACTTAAGCCTGGGCTGCTCATCCTCGCGTTTGGTTCCACGTGGAACCAACCCGGAGCGCAAGGCAATCTCGAATGGCCTGCCATTGAATCACAGACGACGCAAAAGAGTGGTGGCAGTCAGGGTCAACCCACTGGCGTCGATCTCGGCAACCGCGCACTGCATGTCGCCAAGGCGCATTGGATGTGTTATTACTTCAATAGTTGCTCGGCCGGCGTGGTCAGCCTGACCCTGATGGATACTCAGCACGCTCGCGCCATGGCGCGACAAGGAGCCCGCGACACCTGCCAAGACACCGGGCTTGTCCGCCACCACAAACCGAGCGTAGGTCGCCGTCAGCTCGTCGACTTCAGGCACGAAGGTCAATACGGACCCTCCCTGAAAGAACCGATACGCGCCCGCCGTCGCCTGGTAACGGCCGCTGACGACGTCAACGACGTCCGCGAGCACGGCACTGGCGGTAGGCAAGGCGCCCGCGCCGAGTCCGGTAAGCACGGTCGGTCCCGCCGAGCTCGACTCGATGGCAATGCCATTGGCGTTCTTGTTGACCGACGCCAAAGGATGATCGAGCGGCACGAGGGTCGGGGCGACGCGCAGCTCGAGCCCGCTCGGACGCTGCCGGGCCACCGCCAGGAGCTTGATGCGCGCACCCATGGTACGAGCGCTGGCGATGTCTTGGGCGGTTAGTTGCTCGATGCCCTGGGTGCGGACCTCGGCCAGGGGGATACGACCATTGAAGGCGATGCGCGCCAAGATCGCCAGCTTGTGGGCGGTATCGGTGCCGTTGACGTCCAAGGCCGGATCAGCTTCGGCATAGCCCAGGCGCTGGGCCTCGGCGAGGGCTTCGCCGTAGCCCCAGCCTTCCTGTTCCATTTTGGTAAGAATGAAATTACAGGTGCCGTTGAGGATCGCGCTGATGGCAAGGATACGGTTGGCGACCAAGCCATCGCGCAAGGCCGCGATCACCGGGATGCCGCCAGCGACCGCCGCCTCGAAGGCGATGCCCACGCCATGGGCGGCGGCGAGAGCGAAGAGCTCGTCACCGTGTTCGGCGATCAGGGCCTTGTTGGCCGTGACCACGTGCTTGCCGGCCTTGAGGCAGGCGGCGAGCAGGGTCTTCGCCTCGGTGGTGCCGCCCACCAGGTGCATGACGACCTTGATCTCGGGATCGTTGGTGATCGTGGTGATATCGGCGCTGACGCGGGCTTTACCAGCGACCTGCTCGCGGACGCGCTGCGGATTGCGGGTGACGATAGTGGTCAGATCGAGGTCGAAACCGCAACGCTCGGCGAACAGATCGCGGTCCCGGGCGAGAATGTCGACCACTCCACCGCCAACGGTACCCCAGCCGATAAGTCCGATCGCCGTGCGCTGCATGCTGACTCCAGTGCGGCGCATGGTCGCGAGACCGTTGTTCATGCAACCCCGATGCCGGCTTCTTTACTGTCCTTACTGTCCTTACCGGCCGTTGAGCACGCCGAAGGGCACATGCACGGACGGCGCCGCCGTCGCACCGAGGTCGGCATTGGCGCGTTTGTCATCGAAAAAGAGATGGGGCCGGAACAAGCGGATGATGCGATCCTTCGGCAGATCGCCGACGAAAAACGACTCATCGACGGTGACGCCCCAGGCCCTCAGACTGGTCATCACCCGGCGATCCGCGGGCGCGCTGCGGGCGGTAATGATGGCCGTGCGAATGCGCGTGGTGGTGCGCTGAACCTTGGCCAGGGCGACCAGGAAGGGGTGCAGCGGACCGGGCGTGAGCGCCTGATCGTGGTTGGCGGCCTCGACCTCGTGGTAAGCCGCCAGACCGTGCTCTTTATAGTGTCGTTCACTGCCGTCATCGGCGAGCACGCCGTCGAAGTCAAAGGCGATGCGCAGCTCATGGCCGTCGTCGTCGGTGGCCGGTGAGGGGGTGACCACGCCCGCCGCCCAGCCCCGGGCGATGGCGGCCTCGACGTCGTCGCGATTGGCGCTGAGGAAGAGGCTGGCGCCGAAGGCCTGCATGTATGGGTACGGCTCGCGGCCCCCGGTGAAGGCCAGGCGTCGGATCGGCAGGCGGTGATGATCGATGGCATGGCGCACACGCAGTCCGGTGTCGGGATCGTTGCGCGACAGCAGCACCACCTCTACCGCCTCGCCGCCGGCCTCGAGCAGACGTCGCACGAAGGGCATCGCCACTCCCGCCGGCGGTGGATTACGCTCATGTTCACGCTGATGCAGGCGATAGGCCTCGGCACCCGAATCACGGAAGACCGCGTCGCTTTCGGTCAGATCGAAGAGCGCGCTCGAAGCCACGGCGATGACCAGATCGGGAACGGTGGACATGGACGAAAACTACCGCCGCCCGCACTCAAACCAATCCCGATCGGGATGGCCGTCCACGAGCATTTATTCCGCCGCCAAGTCCGCCGCCAAGTCCGCCGCCAAGTCCGCCGCCAAGTCCGCCACGGAGCATTGGCGGTCGCTACCCGAGCAGAACTTCACCACCGTTCCCGAACAGCACCGTGGCATCACCTAATCAGGCGTCGCCGAAAATGGCCTCGACGAAGGCATCCGGATCGAACGGCTGCAGATCGTCCATGCCTTCGCCGACGCCGATGAAGCGCACCGGCAGGCCCAATTCGCGGCGCACCTGAATGATCGCGCCGCCTTTGGCAGTGCCGTCGAGCTTGGTCAGGACCAGGCCGGTGACACCCATGCTGTCCTTGAAGACCTTGGCCTGCTGCACCGCGTTCTGACCGGCGGTCGCATCCAGGACCAGGAGCGTCGCGTGCGGGGCTTCCGGCAGGCGTTTCTGCATCACGCGGCGGACTTTCTCCAGCTCGCGCATGAGGTGATCCTTGTTGTGCAGACGACCGGCGGTGTCGATCAGCACCAAGTCGCTGCCGCGGGCGATGCCCGCCGCCACGGCGTCGAAGGCCACCGCTGCGGCGTCGCCGCCGGTCTGGCTCTTGATCAGATCGACACCGACGCGATCAGCCCAGATCTGCAGCTGCTCAATGGCCGCCGCACGGTAGGTGTCGCCGGCGGCGATGAGCACCGACTTGCCCTGATCCTTGTAGCGCTTGGCGAGCTTGGCGATGGTCGTGGTCTTGCCCGCGCCGTTGACGCCGACGATCAGGACCACGTAGGGCTTGCTGTCCAGCGGCAGCTCATTGTTAGGAATGCTCAGCTCATCGCGCAGGGTCTGCTTGAGGTAGGCGAGCAGATCCTCGCCTTTGGCGATCTCCCCGGCCTTGTAGCGCTGCTGCAATTCCTTGAGGATCTCCTCGGTCTTGCCGACGCCGATATCCGCCGCCAGCAAGGTCTCTTCGAGCTGTTCAAGGAAGTTACGGTCGATGGCCCGGCCAGCCCCGATCAGCTTCCGAAGGGCCCCGCCGATGGCGGAGCGCGTCTTGCTGAGGCCTTCTTTGACCCGCGTGAATAACCGCCCGATGGCCTTGAACATTACAGGTCGCCGGCGTCCTGCGGCTTCGCCCGGCGCGCGGGCTTGGCCTTTTTGGCCACCGCCTTTTTCTTCGGCGCGGCGGGTTCAGCTTCGATGGCCGGCTTCTTGCGCGACACGCGCTTTTTCGGCGCAGGTCCGTCAGCGGCGGCAACTACCGGCTCGGCCTGGACCTTGTCGGGATCCGGCAGGGTCTTCACTTCCTTCTCCCAGGCGACCTTCTTGGCCAACGGCCAGAGCGTGTCGAGCTGGTAAAAGGCGCGCTTTTCTTCGCTGAGGGCATGGACCACGACGTCGAAGCAATCGATCAGCATCCAGCCGGTATCGCCTTCGACGGGCATGCGCTGCACCCCGTGGCGTTTGCAGAAGTGCCAGACCTCTTCAACCAGGGCGTTAGTGAGGCGATCGCTGGAGGCGCTCACCAGTACGGCGTAATCAAAGGAATGGGCCGTGGACGGCTGCTGGAGGACCACGACCTCGACGCCACCCTTCTGGTCAACGACCCGGGCACAGTTCAAAGCAAGTTCGCGGGCGGTGAAACTAGGCATCAGGGGATCCTCGGCGGGGGTAGCATGGTGGGCCGCGACGCGAGGGAACAAGGATCAGACCGCCGCCGGACTGCCGCCGGACCGCCGCCGGACTGCCGCCGGACCGCCGCCGGACCGCCGCCGGACTGTCGCCGAACAGTCACGGGCGGCGATTGACCCCCGCCGAGCGCGCTCCATGACCCATGCCATGTCCGTTGCCCAACTCTGCAGGCCCTCCCTCAACTGGTTGCTGGCCTTCATCCCCATCGCCGCCTACTGCGAGTATGGGACGAGCAACCACACCGCCATCTTCATCACCTCCTGCTTGGCGATCATCCCCATCGCCGGCTGGATGGGCGAGGCCACCGAGCACCTCGCGGAAAAGACCGGCGAGGGCATCGGCGGACTGCTGAACGCGACCTTCGGCAATGCCGCCGAACTGGTCATCGCGCTGGTCGCCCTGAGCAAGGGGCCGGCGATGTACGATGTCGTCAAGGCCTCGATCACCGGTTCGATCATCGGCAACATCCTCCTCGTCCTGGGCGCCGCCTGCTTGGCCGGCGGGGTGAAATTCAACGTCCTGAAGTTCAGCGGTCCGGCGGTGCGCAGTTACAGCTCGATGCTGTTTCTGGCGGCAGCGGCCCTGGTCCTGCCGGCGGTGTTCCACTTCGTCGGTGGCGCCGGCATTGAGATCCGCGAACGCGATCTGTCCCTGGAAATTTCCGTGGTGATGATGATCACCTACATCCTCTCGCTGTGGTTCTCGCTCAAGACCCACAAGGAACTCTTCTGCGGTCCCGCCGCCGAGTCCGCCGCGGTCAGCGATGACGACCACGAAAAGGGCAACCATAAACCGTGGAGCACCGGCAAATCGATCGGCGTCCTGGTGGGGGCGACGCTCCTGATCGCCACTGTCGCCGAATGGATGGTGGGCTCGGTCGAGATCGCCGCCCACAGCCTGGGCATGAGCAACATCTTCGTTGGCATCGTCGTTGTGGCCATCGTCGGCAACGCCGCCGAGCACAGCACCGCGATCATGGTCGCCCGTAAAAACCGCATGGATCTGGCGATGGGCGTGGCCATCGGCTCGTCGATCCAGATCGCCCTGTTCGTCGCCCCGGTGCTGGTCTTCGCGAGCTACGCCTTTAATCCCGGCCATCCCCTGGATCTGGTCTTCAGTCCCATGGAAGTCATCGCCGTGGTCCTCGCGGTGCTGGTCGTCGAACAGGTCACCGCCGACGGTGAAACCCATTGGCTCGAAGGCGTGCAGCTGCTGTCGGTCTATCTAATCCTCGCCCTGGTGTTCTATCTCCTGCCCGATCAGGCTTCCGCCCCGCACGTTGGGCATTGAGTCCACGCCGGCCTGAAGATCTCCTCGCCATATGGCGATATCATATGGCGATATCATATGGCGATATCATATGACGATATAGGCATGCGCTCGGATGCTCGCTGGGCAGGGCGCGGCGCAGGTCGGCTCAGAAGCGATACGAGGTGCCGACGATCAGGCGCCAGATGCGGATGCTCACTTCCGATTCGACGGTGTTGCCGGTGGGCAGATCCACCGACGACGAGGTCCCACTGGTATTCCAGGTCGAAGCCACGCCCGCGGTCATCAGCGAATGCTCGCCGCGCACCGAGAGACCAGCCACCGCCGTCCACAGGTCGACGCGTGAGAAAAGTTGCGAGTCAGCGATCGGCGTGCGATCACTGAGGAACCCGGCGTGCGCCCACCAGGTATCAGTCACGCGATGCGCAAAGCCTACCGCGCCATTGAGCACCGCGTGGCGGTTGGAGGTCACCGGCGCCACGGTATCCGTGCCGATGGTGGTCACGCCCCCGCTCACCGTCGTGCGCTGGCGCTGGAAAGCGGGGAAGACATTGCGCGGCGACGAGCCCAGCTGAAAGGTCGCATCCACTTCCAGCGACCAGTTTTCTCCACCACGAGCAATGGCCGCAGTGGCCGTCGCCGGGGCGTCGAGATCGAGATGGTAATCACTGGTGCTACCGCTGATGAAGCTCACCGTGTTGGTGAGCGGATTGCTCGCCAGCTGGGTGTCGGTGCGATCTCCCGATTGCCAGATGCGAATACCGGGAGCGGTGACGGTGGCGCCAACGACCACCTCGTCACGCTGCCATTGCCAGCCGGCCCCCAGGCGCAGAAGGACCGTGCGCCCGTGATACTGGGTCGAATTGCTGACCAGGCCACCGCTCGGCAAGGCCACCGAGGAATAGGCATTGGACACCGAAATCTCGTGGACCACAGCCGCTCCGCTGAAACCCCAGCGGTGTTCGCCAAAGGCCCGCCCGAGCGAAATCGTCGGCAGGTATTCTTCGTACGAGGCATCATAGGTATTGGCCACCGAGATGGTCTCGCCGCCGGCCTTCGCTGCTTCCTGCTGAGCCACCGAAGTCCGCCAATAGACCGGCGTCGCGACCACGAACCCGACACCCCATTGCCCATCGCCGCCAAACATTTCCGGCAGCGGCTCGCAGATGCCGGCGGCGCCCGGGACCACCGACACGGTCTTGCGGCTGTCATTGCCAAAGGCGCTGTCGACGCCGACGTGGCTGTATTCGTAGATCGAGGCCGAGCCCATGACTTCGCTGCTAGCCTGACCGGCGACGCCCGCCGGATTGTACCACGCCGCCGAGGCCCCGGTGGTTCGCGCCACCACCGCTGACCCCTCAATGCTGCCAGTCTCGCCCATCGGCATCGAGCGATCGTTAGGCAGGATCAGATTCATCTGTTCCAAGGCCGCGAGCGGGGTCGCACCGGCGCAGATGATCACGGCACAAAACGCCGTGACGACTCTCATCCCGGCACCCCGTCGAGGATTCTCATCCCGGCACCCCGTCATGGAGCAAGGCCAGCAGATCATCCTCGCTGAGCTGCGCCGCGCGGTCGGCACCGGCGAGCACGGCGTCGACGAGATCGCGTTTCTGCTGATGCAGGGCGAGGATCTTCTCCTCGACGGTGTTCGCGGAAATCAGGCGATAGACGGTGACCGGCTTGGTCTGCCCGAGACGATGGGCGCGATCGCTGGCCTGATCCTCGACCGCCGGATTCCACCACGGATCGAGGTGCACGACGTAGCTCGCGGCGGTGAGGTTGAGCCCCGTGCCGCCGGCTTTCAGCGAGAGCAGGAAGACCTCGCCCTCGCCGCGCTGGAAGCGCGCCACGCGCTCGCGCCGCTCCGGAGCCGGCGTGCTGCCGTCAATGCGCAGCCACGACCAGCCATTGCCCCAGGCGTTGTTGCGCCAGTCGCGTTCGACCAGATCGAGGAAGCTGGTGAACTGCGAGAACACCAACAGGCGATGGCCTTCAGCGCGGGCGGCAGTGACCAGCTCACGAAGTGCTGCGAGCTTGCTCGAAGGTACCGGGCTGTCGGCGATCAGCAGCTGCGGAGCGCAGGCCAACTGGCGCAGGCGCATGAGGGCGGCGAAGATCGCCATGCGCTGGTTGCCATGCGCATCGCGGCCCTTACCGGCCTCGAGCTCGGCGAGGGCCCGCGTGCGTTCGGCGGCGAGCAGCGCCAGCTCTTCCGGCGATTGCTCGACACGACGTACGACCTCGGTGATCGGCGGCAGATCAGTGGCGACCTGTTCCTTGGTTCGGCGGAGGATGAATGGCGCCAGGCGCAGGCGCAGGCGCTCGCTGGCCTGGACATCGTGGTCGATCTCGATCGGACGCGCGAAATGCTCACGGAATCCCGCCCAGTGGCCGAACAGGCCGGGGAGGACGAGGTTGACGATCGACCACAGTTCGGCGAGCCGGTTTTCCACCGGCGTGCCGGTGAGCGCCAGGCGCCACAGCACATTCAGTTCGGCAAGGGCGGTGGCGCGTTTGGCGGCGGCGTTCTTGACCATCTGGGCCTCGTCGAGGACTAGCGTCGCCCACTCCACCTGCTTGAGTCGTTCGATGCCACGAGCAGCCAGCTGATAGCTAGCGAGCACGATGTCGCCGGCCAGCGGCGCGGCCAGATCACGATCATCGCGGAAGACGCGCACCCGCAGCGCCGGTGCGAAGCGCGCCAGCTCATCGATCCAGTTGCCCTCGACCGAGGTCGGCATGACCACCAGCTGCGGGCCGAGGACCGCCCGGCGCACGAGCATGGCCGTCGCCTGCAGGGTCTTGCCCAGGCCCATGTCATCGGCGAGCACCGCCCCCGCGCCCCAGTGCGCCAGGCGCGCCAGCCAGCGATACCCGTCGCGCTGATACGGGCGGAGCTCAGCCATCAGACCCACAGGCAGGGCCTCATCGACGGCGCTCGCGTCGCAGAGGCGTTGGCGCAGCTCGCACCATGCATCGTCGGTGATGACCTGCGCCGGAGCGAGGTCCTGCACCGCCTCAGCAAGCAACGGCGCCGCCAGCACCGCCGCCCGCTTGCCGTGATCGTCAGCCGCCGCTGCCACCAGCTCCAGGCGCCGCCGCAGGCCGGCGGTCAAGCGCACCAGGCGATCGGCGGAAACCGCGACATAGCCGCGTTTCTCCTTCAGGGCCTGGAGCAGGTTGGCGAGGGCGATGGTGTGTCCGTCGACCTCGATGCCGCCACCCAGCTCCAGCCAATCGCGACCGCCGGGGACGGCATTCATGCGCAACGTGAACGAGCTTTCGTCGGCCTCGCTGACCGTCAGCGCTGTGCCGCGCCAATGCGCGTTGATGCCGAACTCGGCCAGCCGTGCGACCAGGGCGAGGGCCGCCTCGGCGGGCAGGTGCCAGCGGTATTCATGGCGATCGAGCGTCATCAAGCCCAGACGCTCAGCCAGGGTGCGCGCCGCGGCATGCTCACCGACGGGATCACGACGGGTATGGACCCAGGCTTCGCCGCCGCCCAACTGCGGTTGCCGCGCAGAGACCAGAGCCACGCCATGACCGGGCGCAAACCATGGACCTTCGAGCAGCGGGCGCACCTGCAGCTCGACCTGCAAGGTCTGCCCGTGCCGTTCAAGGAAGCATCCCGGCTGCACGATGGGCGGCAGCTCGCGGGTTTCGCCGGGCGGGGCCACGCCCAGGCGGGCGGTGACCGCACCCACCGCCCCGGCGCTCAATAACGCCGTCGGAATCGCCACCGGATGGCGGTGCAGGCGCGCCAACGCCAGGGTCTGTCCAGAGGTCGCCGCCAGCACCAGCAACTGGGCGGTGGTGCCTTGGCCGCCGGGGCTCGCGGCCACCACCACGTCATCGCCGTAGAACCGCGTCCATTCGTCGCGATTTTCGAATTGCGGACAATGCACCCGATAACCGTCGGGGTCTTCCTGAAGGGTCAGCGACAAACCGGCAACGGTAGTCGAGAGCAGCTGCCCGGTCTCGTCCATGAGGTTGTGTTGGCTGACCAGGTTGCGCCACAGCGCGAACGAACGCAGGGCACGCTCCTGGTCCTCAACCAGCAAGCCAAGCAGCAGGCGATCGGTGGCCGTGAGCGTCACGGTCAGGGCCTGCGCGAGATCGCGCAGCGGGCGCAGCTTGCCCCAGCCGCTCTTGGTGCGCGGCTGCAGCGCCGGCTGCAACGGTCGGTGCTGGCTGAGATTGACCACCCAGATCAGGCGGCGTTCGACGTGCTTGGCGACGGCGTCGGCCTGGCGCTGGGCGTCTTCGCGCTCCTTCACTCCGAGGTCGCGATCGAGGGCCTCGAACAGCACCCGGGCTTCCTCGGCGGCGCTGATGCCGAGCACCTCGCGCAGGGGGGCAAGGTGGTGCCATTGGCGGTGCTCGACGCGCGCGGCGATGACCTTGGCCAACGACCACAGGTGCAGGCAGATCGCCCCCGGTTTGGCGTTGGCGCGCTGGAAGCCGCAGGTGCAATGCAGGTTGAGCTGGAAGCGGTTGGCCAGGTGGGGGAGGATCTCGATCAGCGGATGCTGCACGGCCTTGCGCGGCGCCGTCTCATCGAAGGCCATCTTCACATGCGCGCCGACCAGCTCCTGCTCGCCGGGGGCGCTGTGGGCGCGGCAGGCCTCGCTATGCAGCTCGCTGTGGGTGCCCTTGCCACTGTATTGCCAGTGCAAGTCCGCCAGCACCAACCCGTGCAGGTGATGATGGAGGGTGCTGATCCGTTCGTTTGCGGCAGCCAACATTGGCTAGAAGAGTCGGGCAGTCACGTACAGCGCAAGGGGGACCTGCCGCCGGCGAGCGGAGCATGGCGCTACAGTCATGAGCTTCCGTGCCGCCGGCGGTCCGCCCGCACAAATACGACTATCGCCGTTTTCAGTCGTCACTTTGCCTCATTTTCGTTCGTCGCTGTGCGTCTTTTTCAATCGTCGCTTTGCGCCTTGCGATCGGGACGGCCGGCGAGGACCCAGCGCAAGTAGGCATCCAGGAACGGCTGCAGGTCGCCATCGAGGACTTCCTGGATCCGGCTGGTAGTATGGCCGGTGCGCAGATCCTTGACCATCTGATAGGGCATCATCACGTACGAACGGATCTGATGGCCCCAGGCGATGGTCCCGCGCTCGCCGCGGAAATCCTTGAGCTCTTCCAGGCGTTCGGTGTCCTTGGCCTGCTGCAGCTTAGCCGCGAGCATGCGCATGGCAGTGGCCTTATTCTGCACCTGGCTGCGTTCGAGCTGGCAGGCTACGAACATCCCCGTCGGGATATGGGTCACGCGCACCGCCGAATCGGTTTTATTAACGTGCTGACCGCCCGCGCCAGAGGCCCGGAAGGTATCGATGCGCAGTTCCTTATCATCGAGTTTGACCTCAGCGACATCGGCCATTTCGGGAGTGATTTCAATCGCCGCGAAACTGGTCTGACGGCGAGCATTGCTGTCGAATGGAGAAATACGCACCAGACGATGCGTGCCCATCTCGGCCTTCAGGTAGCCATAGACATTTTCGCCGGAAATGCGCACCGAACAGGCTTTCAAGCCGGCGATTTCACCTGGCAGCATGTCGAGAACGTCGAAGGTCCAGCCCTTTTTCTGGCAGAAGGCGCTGTACATGCGGAAGAGGATCTCGCCCCAATCGCAGCTTTCGGTACCGCCGGCACCGGGCTTGATCGACAGGTAGACGTCGGCGCTGTCGTATTTTCCCGACAGCGCGAGGGTCAGCTCAAGCTGCTCGTAGGCCTCGACGAGCCGCGCGTGCTCGGCATCGAGATCGGCGAGCGTGCCGGCATCACCGTCGTTTTCCGCCATTTCGCAGAGTTCGCGGGCATCGCGGGCGGCGCCCGCAAGAATCCGCCAGGGCTCGACGATGCCCTTGATGCTCTTGAGCTCGCCGACCTGGGTCTGGGCGCGCGCCTGATCGGTCCAGAAATCGCCCTCGGCCATGCGCGATTCCAGTCGCGAGATCTGCTGCTCTTTCAACGGAATATCGACGACCTTGGAAAATTCGCCGATCTTCTTCTCGATGGCGCTTAAACGCTCGTGCAATTCACCCACGGGGGGTCCTTCGGTCAGGGGCTTACGGGACCGTAACACTGTGGTGCGCGGACGCGCCGGGCAAGCAACCCCGGTTGGTAGTGGTAATTGAAAAAGTCTTGCTACACTCCCCGGGCGACCGCGTCTTAAGCGGTCACCGTCGGCGGCTACGTCCAGCCGCCCGGAGCATCCGCTCCGGTCATCAAAGACGTTCACTACGGTCCACGCTGTGGTGAGCTATCAGTTAGGGGGCGGTTAATCGCCCCGTTCGAGGTCTCTGTGGAACTCTATGTCGGTAACTTGCCCTGGTCGATCAACGACGACGGGCTGACTCAACTCTTTGCGACGCACGGCAAGGTCGCACGCGCCAAGGTCGTGATGGATCGCGAAACGGGCCGCAGCCGCGGCTTCGGTTTCGTGACCATGGGCTCGCCTGCTGAAGGCACCTCGGCCATCAACGCGCTCAACGGCCTCGACTGCGAAGGCCGCCCTCTGCGCGTCCGCGCAGCTGAGCCTAAGCCACCGGGTGGCGCTGGCGGCGGCGGTGGATTCGGCGGCGGCGGCGGAGACCGCGGCGGCGACCGTGGCGATCGCGGCCCTCGTCGTGACGACCGCGGCCCTCGCGGCGGCGGCGGGTTCGGCTCACGCTGAACTGAGTTGAACGACCCGCAGATGATCGGCTGACGCTGATCGTCTGCGGGTACATTCTCTCTGCTGTACAACAGTATCGGGTACACCTAGATGGAAATCCATCTGGGTGTCTTCGTTTTCGATTTCACGAAAGTTATTTTTCCAAAAAAAGCCCAGCGGAGCACACTCCGCTGGGCGTTTTAAGACCGCTATAAATTACTTGGCGACCGCGGCGCCAGCCTCGATCCAGCCGGAAATGCCTGCCGAATAGTGTCGAACATTGGTATAACCGAGCGCCTGGGCAGCCTGGGCACCCGCCTTATAAGCCGAGCAGTAGGGTCCGCCGCAATAGGCCACAACCAAGGCCGCTTTGTCCTTGGGCAGGTGGGCCGCGAGATCCTTGCCATGGGTCGCGAAATCGATGGCTCCGGGGATATGCCCTCCCGCGAAGGAGTCGCTGCCATTGCAATCAATCGGGGTGACCTGCTTGGCGGCGATGGCCTTGGTCAATTCAGCCGTGGAGATATCGGCAAATGCCGTGGCACCGACGGTTGCTGGGGCGGGAGTCGTCACGGGCTCAGCGGCCGATATCGAAACCGCCGTGGTCATCGCCATGACGGCAGCAACGCAAAAAAAAGCAGAATAACGCATGATGGAGTTTCCTTGCAGACGGGGACTCCGAATCTAGGCACAGCTTTCAGACATCCAAGGCCGAGAAAAAGTCATGACAAAGCCCCAGCGGAAATCCGCTGGGGCTTCAGACAACGCAAACAACGCGCTGGCGTTTACGGTTGGGCTGGCGCCGCCGGAGCCGGCACGACCGCCGGAACCAACGGCACGGTGTACTTGCCACCGTGACTGAAGGTCGTCTCGGCCGCACGATCCTCAAGGTAAGGGTCGGCAGCTGGCTTGGCGGAAGCCGCGGCTTTCGCGGCGGCAGCGGCGGCGGCCTTTTCGGCGGCAGCCTTCTCAGCAGCAGCGGCAGCAGCCTTTTCAGCGGCGGCTTTTTCCGCAGCAGCCTTGGCGGCAGCTTCCTCAGCTGCAGCCTTCTTGGCCGCGGCTTGGCGCTCAGCATCCGACATCGCGGCCTGCTTCGCAGCTTCGGCGGCCGCGGCTTCGTCGGCAGCCTTCTTGGCCGCGGCTTCGTCAGCAGCCTTCTTGGCGGCAGCTTCGTCCGCAGCCTTCTTGGCGGCGAGGGCAGCGGTCTCTTCGGCGGCCTTCTGAGCGGCGAGTTCGCTCGCGGCAACGGCGGCGGCGGCGGCAGCGGCAGCCGCCGCCGCGGTCTTGGCGGCAGCTTCACGAGCAGCCGCTTCTTCGGCGAGCTTGGCCTTGGCGGCGGCTTCTTCAGCGCGCTTCTTGGCGATGGCGTCAGCCTTGGCCTTGGCGGCCTCGCTGGCATCGGCAGCTTCCTTGGCCTTGGCGGCGGCGGTGTTCTCGTCGAGATCGGCTGCCTTCTTGGCGGCCTCGGCCTTTTCCTGGCCGGCCTTGGCTTCCGGGAGGGTGGCCTTGGCGAGATCGAAACCAGCCGCGGTCTTGGCGGCAGCGGCCTGCTCCATGGAAGCGGTGGCGGCCACGGCGGCAGCAGCGGCGGCGGCGGCGGCCTTATCGGCCTCAGCCTTCACTTCGGGATCGCCGTTTTCGGCAGACTTGGCGGCATCGGCGGCGGCGCTGGCAGCCTTGTCTTTGGCGGCGGCCGCATTCTTGGCTTCGGCCGCGGCACCTTCGGAAGCGGCGCTGGCGGCGGTCTTGGCCTTGGCGATGTCCTCGGCGTCACCGCAACCGGTGAGGCAGAGAGCCGTGGCGAGGGCGGACGCAGCAAGAGTCGTAGCGAGAGTCTGACGGTTCATGGAATTCCCTTCAAGAAGATAAAATGAAGGCACGGATGTAGCGAACGTTTAGCGTCTGTCCACCGCGCTTTGCCGTCGGCGCTCACAATACACGGGATAAAAGATAGGCTGCGGGGGCGGCGATGATGAGCGCATCGAGGACATCGAGCATGCCGCCGAAGCCCGGCATCACCGTGCCCGAATCCTTGCGCCCGGCGGCCCGCTTCAGGCAGCTTTCGGCGAGATCACCGAGCACGCCCAAGGGCCCCAGAATCACGCCCCAGACCGCTGGTTGCCACCATCCCGCAAACGGCGGCTGTGCTCCCCAGGTAGTAGGCAACCAGGCGAACAAGTAGCTGCCGCCGATGGCGCCGATGAAGCTGCAGGCGAAGCCCTCCCAGGTCTTGCCGGGGCTGATCGACGGGCACATCTTATGCCGGCCAAAGGTCTTCCCGCCGAAGAAAGCCGTGACATCGCTGCATTTCACGGCGGCGATGAAGACCAGCACCAAGGCCCCGCCAGTGGGCAGCGCCGCCATCCGCTGCAGCAGCAGGAAGGGGATGCCGAGATAGGCGATGCCGAGCATGGTCGCTCCGACATGGGCGAAGATCTCCTGCGGACCACGACGGAACATCTGCTCGAGGAGCGCGCAGCCGAGGGCCACGCCGATGATCGTGGCGGCAGCATCGCCATTGGCGAAATCCGCCCACGGACCATCTACCAGACCCACCATCGGCAAGGCCACGAGGAGCACATTGGCGCCCAGGACCGGGATCAACGAGAGCTGCGGCACCAGCGTGCGCGCGAGCCGCACATATTCGCGCGAGCCGATGATAACCCCGATAAACGCCATGGTTGCCGTGCCGACGTGGGACTGGCGCGAGACGTCGGTGGCCACCGCGATGGTCGCCAGGGCGGCGAAGAGGAGACCGAAGACGATGCGGTTACGAAGTTCGTGCGACATGGCGGGTAAACTTCTAGGTTCTGGAAGCCTCGATGCCAGCGATTCGGCACGCTTGCCAAGTCCCCGACCGGTCTAGGCTTCCGGTTTCCCCACTGGAATCCGAGAGCGACGCCGATGGCCACGATCCTGCCCCATGAGGGGCTGACCTTTGATGACCTCCTGTTGGTGCCCAACCGCAGTGAGATTGTGCCCAAGGATACCAACGTCGGGACCCAGCTGACCAAACGCATCCGCCTCAATATCCCGGTGCTCTCGTCGGCGATGGATACCGTCACCGAGGCCCGCCTGGCGATCGCCTTGGCGCAGATGGGCGGCATGGGGATCATCCACAAGAATCTCAGCATCGAGAATCAGGCTCTGGAAGTGGAGAAGGTCAAACGCAGTGAAAACGGCGTGATCACCGATCCCAAAACCCTCCCCGTCACCGCCCAGGTGAAGGCCGCCTATGAGATGATGGAGAAGCATCACATCAGCGGCATCCCGGTGCTCGATGGCAAGAAGGTCGTGGGCATCGTCACCCGTCGTGATCTGAAATATCATCGCGCCGATGAGACGCCGATCACCGAGGTCATGACCAAGAAGCTGGTCACCGCCCCGCCGAACATTTCGCTGCAGAAGGCCAAGGACCTGCTCTATCAGGCCAAGGTCGAAAAGCTGATCCTCGTCGATTCCAAGGGCCAGCTCGTCGGCCTGATCACGATCAAGGATCTCGAACGCCAGGCGGAATATCCGCAAGCATGCAAGGACGCACGCGGACGCCTGCGCGTGGGCGCGGCGGTGGGCGTGGGCGATCTCGAACGGGTCGCGGCGCTGGTCAAGGCCGGCGTCGATGTCGTGGTCGTCGACAGTGCCCACGGCCACTCGAAGAACGTCATGGAGACGGTGAAGGCGATCAAGAAGACCTTCGATATCGACATCATCGCCGGCAACATCGCCACCGAGGAAGGCGCCCGCGACCTGATCAAGGCCGGCGCCGATGCGGTGAAGGTCGGCATTGGTCCGGGCTCGATCTGCACCACGCGCATCGTCGCCGGCGTCGGCGTACCGCAGGTCACGGCGGTGATGAACGCCGCCAAGGCCGCCGCCAAAGCCGGCATTCCGATCATCGCCGATGGCGGCATCAAATTCTCCGGCGATCTGGCCAAGGTCCTGGCGGTGGGCGCCAACGTCGTGATGCTCGGCTCGATCCTCGCCGGCTGCGATGAGAGCCCCGGCGAAGCGATCTTCTACCAAGGTCGGCAGTTCAAGGCCTACCGTGGCATGGGCTCGATCGGAGCGATGCAAAAAGGTTCCGCAGACCGCTATTTCCAAGATGGCGAGAAGAGCCCCGACAAACTCGTCGCCGAAGGCATCGAAGGCATGGTGCCTTCCAAGGGTCCGCTAAGCACCGTCGTCTATCAGATGGTCGGCGGCCTGAAGGCCAGCCTCGGCTACTGCGGGGCCAAGGACATCCCGACCCTGCAACAGGTCGCGGTGCTGCAGCGCATGACCGGCGCCGGTCTGCGCGAATCGCATCCGCACGACGTCAAGATCACCAAAGAAGCCCCGAATTATCGACCGGAATAAGCACGTGAGCCATCAAAAGATCGTCATTCTAGATTTCGGGTCGCAGGTGACCCAGCTGATCGCTCGCCGCGTACGCGAGGCCAAAGTATTCTGCGAAATCCATCCCTTTCACGCTGCCGCCACGGCGGTGGTCGGCGCCACCGGCATCATCCTTTCGGGTGGTCCGGCCTCGGTGTACGTCCCCGGCGCACCGCAGATCGATCCGGCAATCTTCCGGCTCGGCGTGCCGGTGCTCGGCATCTGCTACGGCATGCAGGTCACCGCCCACAATTGCGGCGGCAAGGTGGTCAAAGCCGAGGATCGCGAATTCGGCCGCACCGACCTCAGCTGCGATGTGAGCAGCGCGCTGTTCGCCGATCTGCCGGCGCAGCAGGCGGTGTGGATGTCACATGGCGATCGCATCGAAGGCATTCCCGGAGCGCAGGTCATTGCCAGCTCGCACAACTGCCCGCTGGCGGCGGTGCATGCTCCCGCGCTCAATTTCTGGGGCGTGCAATTCCATCCGGAAGTCGCGCACACCACCCACGGGGCGGCGATCATCCGCAACTTCCTGACGCACATCTGCGGCTGCCGCGGCGACTGGACGATGGGCTCGTTCATCGATGAGGAGATCGCCCGCACACGCGCGCAGGTCGGCACGGATCAGGTCATCCTCGGACTGTCCGGTGGCGTCGATTCGTCGGTGGCGGCGGTGCTGCTGCACAAGGCCATCGGCAAGCAGCTGACCTGCATCTTCGTCAACAACGGCCTGCTGCGTCAAGGCGAAGCCGACGGCGTGCAGAAGCTCTTCGCCGATCACATCGGTTTGAATCTCATCTATGTCGACGCTTCCACGCGCTTCCTCGACGCCTTGGCGGGAGTCAGCGATCCCGAGCAGAAGCGCAAGATCATCGGCAAGCTGTTCGTCGACGTGTTCAAGGACGAGGCCCTGCGCCTGAAGAACAACGACGGCGGGCACGTCAAATTCCTCGCCCAGGGCACGCTCTATCCCGATGTCATCGAATCGGTGTCGGTGCACGGCGGCCCGGCCTCGGTGATCAAGAGCCACCATAACGTCGGTGGTCTGCCGGCCGATCTCGGCCTCGGCCTGGTCGAGCCGTTCCGCTTCCTGTTCAAGGATGAGGTCCGCGCCATCGGCACGGAATTGCAGCTCGCCGACGAAGTCGTCTGGCGCCAGCCGTTTCCCGGACCCGGTCTGGCGGTGCGCATCCTCGGCGACATCACCGCCGAGAAGATCGCCCTGCTGCAGAAAGCCGACGCCATCGTCCGCGAAGAACTCAAGGCCGCCGGTCTCGAGCGCAAGATCTGGCAGTCGTTCGCCGTCCTGCTGCCGGTGAAATCGGTCGGCGTAATGGGCGACGAGCGCACCTACGAATGCGCCTGCGCGATCCGCGCGGTGACCTCGACCGACGGCATGACCGCCGACTTCGCGCACATCCCGCACGAGGTCCTCGGCAAGATGAGCAACCGCATCATCAACGAAGTCCGCGGCATCAACCGCGTGGTCTACGACATCACCTCGAAGCCGCCGGGCACGATCGAATGGGAATGATCAGCCGGCGGTAAAAACCGGATGACTCAGACGGGGCCGGGCATTCGCTCAGGCCCGTCTTTTTTATCCAACGCCAAGGATGTCTCGTGCCCGACCCTCAGATATCTGGACCTTCACGTTGGCGCCTGGCGGTGGCGCTGGTGGCCTTGCCGCTGCTCACCGGCGCCGTGCTGCGCGTGGCCTTGGCGGTGGCTTATCTGCATGACGCCGCCTCGCTGCTGGGCGTGCTGTTCGCACTGGTGCTCGGCAGCGTGCTCGATGCGGCGGTCTCGCTCATCGCCCTGACACCCGTGCTGGTGCTGGTGATCTGC
Organism: Planctomycetota bacterium; assembly: GCA_044338255.1. Classification (GTDB taxonomy): domain Bacteria; phylum Planctomycetota; class UBA11346; order UBA11346; family UBA11346; genus CAIUVD01. The sequence continues at coordinate 25,179 of JBIILZ010000001.1, forward strand.
GCGCGCGAGTCCTTCTTCGACGGACCTTGGGCGCGACGGTTACTCTTGGCCGTGTGGGTCTTCGGACTCGGTTTCCTGGCCACGGCCGAATGGTTCTTTTGGGACGAATTCACCTCGCGCTTCAATCACATCGCCCTCGACTACCTCATCTACCCGCATGAGGTCTTCGTCAATATCTGGGAGAGCTACCATGTGCCGGCGGTGGTCGGCAGTCTGGGCGCGGAATTCGTCGGCGGCCTGGGCAGCAGCAATGCCTGTACACCGCAGCTCGACCGCTGGTCGCAGCAGGGCCTGCTGCTCACCAACCTGATCGCCAATGGCAACCGCACCGTGCGCGGCCTCGAAGGGGTGCTGTGCAGCTTCTTGCCGGTGCCACCGGATTCGGTGGTGAAACGCGACCGCAGCAACGATCTTTCTAGGAGTCTGTCTGAGATAGGCGCCCGAGGATGACGAAGGGATCGTGCGGCAGATCCAAGGCGGCAAAAGGGGCGGATAGCGAAAGCTATCTGACCTTTTTGCCAACGCCGGAGATGCCATACGAGACCGAGTCAGCCGACCAAGCCTACTCGCGCCGACCTTGCTCTCGCTCATCGGCGGCGGTAGCCCATCGATCTACGTGTCTTCATCGACAATTCCTTACCTAGGAGCCTGTCGGGAATAGATGACCGAGGATGGCGAAGGGATCGTACGGCAGATCCAAGGCGGCAAGGCGGGCGGATAGCAGGAGCTATCTGACCGTTTTGCCAACGCCGGAGCTGCCGTACGAGACCGAGTCAGCCGACCGAATCTATTCCCGACAGGCTCCTAGTTATCGAAACGCACCACGTCTGTCTCCAGGCTGACGTAGTTGCGTTCTGGTAAGGGGAGACCGTCTTGCGGATAATGCGATAGGGGCGTGGTCTTGATGCCGTAGGGAACCTCTAGGTACTGCGTCAAAGGCTCCACGACCACGTTATCGGTACGCAGACGATCACGCCGAGGGATACGACGATCATGCTCTGCGGCCAGCTCCCGTTGCAGATCATCCCGGGGCGTTTGTTTACTGGCTAACGTCTGGTCACCGAGGTTTTCCTTCAAATCGGTAAGTTGAGCGCGATTGATGGCATCAGGATGCTCACGCAGGATGCGATCTATGTCGCCCGAAGCGGTATTGTTGATGTCGTTGACGCTAAGCTCGGAAATGCTTTTGATAGTATCAGTAACTGCCTGATTGGCAACGCCTTGTGGATTTATCGCCAAGTTCACCAAGGTCGCACAGCTACTGAGGAGGAGGATCGCACCCCCGCTCAGCAAGGTCCGGCCGAGATGAAGAAGGCGGGACATGGTACCATTCCATGGGACTTCCCGCGCTTGTCAAAATACCCCTGACGGAAATTTGCCAGGGAGTGTCAAACCCACGTCAATTGCCTGAAAAAGTCGGTGCGGTGAGCGGTGCACTGAGAGGCCTTCTTGACGGCTTTCGACGACTCCTGCGAGGTCTTGCGAGGTGCCCGGTCAAAAACTCCCCGGTTTCGACCGAGTCAGCATGGACCCCGTCAAATATTTACTGAAGTTAAGAGCCGATGTCTTCCGGCTTTACTAGCATTAATCCAAATTTGACAGGGTTGATGATGATGATCTATGACGTATTCATAGCTTATGTCCGCAACCAGCCTCCAGCTCCACGGTGACCGTGAGCACCTTCTCGCAGCCATCCTGGCTGCCGATGCCGTCGTACCCTCGACGAGCAGCAAGCCCATCCTCACCAATCTGATGCTCGATGCCAAGGCCGCTCACTTGGAGATCAACGCCACAGATGGCCAGGTCGGTCTGCGTAGCATCGTTAGGCGGGTCGAGGTCACGGGTGTCGGTCAGGCAGTGGTCAACTCGCGCCAACTGGCGATGATCCTCCGTGAATCGGCTTCCGCCTCCGCCACGTTCGCCCTGGAAGTCACCGGTGAGCATAGTGTGCTCGTTATCAAGCTCAGCGATGGTGATTATTCGGTGCCGGCCGTGGTCGGCGAAACTTTTCCACCGGTGTCGTTCTTCCCCACCGACGTCGTGCCCTTCGCCCTGCCGGCGAAACGTTTAGAAGATATGTTGCGGCGTACGACCTTCGCCATGGATAAGGAACGCACCAGCCCGACGCTCAGCGGCCTGTCGCTGACCATTGGCAGCGGTGAGTTGGTCCTCGCTGCGACAGACGGCAAGGTGCTCTCGGAAACCGTCGAAAAAGGCGAGGCTTTCCATCTTCCCAATGACGAGCGTCTAGCGGTGGTCCTGCCTGCCGTCGCCGTCAATCATCTCGGACGGATTCTTTCGAGTTCGGCGGCCGCCCATGAAAAGGTCGACATTGCTTTCGCCGGCAAGTTGGCCTTCCTGCGCATGGCAATCGCCGACGGCTTGTCCGTGGAGTTCACCACGCGGCTGGTCGACGGCACTTTCCCGGCCTATCGTGCGGCCTTGACCAACACCACCGGACAGGTGGCGATCACCTTCCATACCGCGCAGCTGGCATCGGCGGTGCGTCGTGTAGCGCTGATGACGCAACAGGCTTCACGGGCCATCGTCATGAGCCTTGATCAGGATCAGGCAGTATTCAGCAACATGAACTACACCAACGGCAGCGCGCGGATTCCCGTCACCTGCCAGTACAGTGGTGCGCCAGCCAAATTCGGTCTCAACAGCCAGTACATGAGCGACATCCTCAAGGTCTACGGTGGCGAGCACATCGGCATCGAAATAAGCCGCGGTCTGATCATGCGCGAACCCGGGGTGACCTACCTGGTCATGCCAATCTCGTTGCCGGTGTGATGCACCTCGCCATCCCCACGGGAGTGCCGTGGGATGATGGGCGCTGGGCCTATGCGCGCTTGCAGCAAGCGGGTCATGAGGCGTGGTTCGTCGGCGGCTGTGTCCGCGATCTCATTCTGCAGCGCCCGGTACACGATGTGGATATCGCCACTTCGGCGCATCCCCATGAGGTGCTGGCCTGCTTTCCCAAGGTCATCGAAGTCGGCCGTTCGTTTGGGGTGGTCATTGCCGTTCATCCTTCGGGACGACAACTGGAGATCGCCACCTTTCGCCACGATGGTGCTTATATCGACGGTCGACGGCCGACCTCGGTCGTCTTCTCGACCGCGCAGGAAGATGTGAAACGCCGCGATTTCACGATCAATGGCCTGTTACTGCATCCATTTGAGGAAACCGTCGTCGATCATGTCGGCGGACTCGACGACCTGCATCACCGGCGCCTACGAGTAATCGAAGGTCCGCAACGTCTGCTTGAAGATCGCCTGAGAGTATTGCGTGGTCTGCGTTTTTCCGCCCACTTGGGTCTGACTCCTACCGCCGAGACTTGGGCGGCCTTGGTCAGCACCTCCTTGGATGGCTTGTCACGTGAACGCATCTGGCAGGAAATCCATAAAGGCCTGGCCTCGCGCCCGGCGGCGTGGTGGAAATCCGTATCGGCAAGCGGTCATGTGCCCGAGCTCATACCGTGCGTAAGCGATCATCAGCAGGACATCGCCCAGCACCTTGAGGCAGTCACCAAAGAGGACGATCCCATGGTAGCTTTGGCGGTGATCCTGGCCCCTGCCGCCAGTCCCGAATTATGGCAATGGCTGCAAAAGGAACCCTGTGCCCGTGAGCAGCAACGGCGTCTACGTGAGCTGTGTAGCGCGCGAGCAACCCTGCTGCACGGCTGTTCTTTGGCGGTCCGTCGGCGCCTGCTGCGCGGCCCCGACGCAGCCCTTCTGGTGCGTTTGCTGACCTGCTGCGGCGAAGTGCCGGAAGCAGCCACGTGGCTAGCGGACGAGCAAGCCTGCGGACCTCTGCCGCCGTTGCTTACCGCCAGCGATCTGCTGGCGGCGGGAATTCCCCCCGGGCCGCGCATCGGCCAATTGCTGGCGGCGAGCATCGATCTGCAACTTACCGGCGCATTGAGCGAGCGTACCGCCGCCTTGACCTGGGCATTACGCCAGCCGTAAAAGCTTACGTCGCGGCCATCGGAAATTCTGCGCAGGGTGCGGCGGCGGGGCGGTATGAATCATGATAAAATATATTGCCGGTCAGATGCCGCTCAGAAACCGCGCGCATTGACCCTTCTGGCGGGACATCTACGTTGCTCGCCGCTTTTTCACACCGCAGACCCTGCACAGGAAGCACCCTCATGGCGAAAGCCCCAAAATACATCTATCACTTCGGCGGCGGCAAATCCGACGGCGACGCGTCGCTGAAGTCGTTGCTCGGCGGTAAGGGCGCCAATCTCGCTGAAATGAGCCGTCGTGGCTTCCTGGTGCCGGATGGCTTCACCATCACCACCGAGGTCTGCACGTATTACTACGACAACAAAAAGACCTATCCGAAGGGCTTGCTCGAAGCCGACATGAAGGCCGCCGTCGGTAAGCTTGAAAAAGCCACCGGCAAGAAGTTTGGCGACACCAAGAACCCGCTGCTCGTCTCGGTGCGCTCGGGCGCCCGTGACTCGATGCCGGGCATGATGGACACCATCCTCAACCTCGGCCTCAACGACAAGACGGTTGAAGCGCTGCGCGTGAAGACCAGCAATGGCCGCTTCGCCTACGACAGCTACCGCCGCTTCGTGCAGATGTACGGCGACGTGGTGATGGGCGTGCAAAAGCGCAACGAGAATGAAGAAGATCCGTTCGAACAGGTCATCGAACACGTCAAGGAAAAGGCCGGCAAGCACCACGACACCGACCTCAACGAAGACGACCTCAAGCAGATCATCGTCGGCTACCGCAAGCTCATCAAGGAGCGCACCGGCCGCGAATTCCCCCAAGATCCATATGAGCAGCTCAAGGGCGCCATCGGCGCCGTGTTCGGCTCGTGGATGAACGACCGCGCCATCCTCTATCGCAACAAGTACCACATCCCCCACGAATGGGGTACGGCGGTCAACGTCCAGGCGATGGTCTTCGGCAACATGGGCGAGACCTCGGGCACCGGCGTGGCCTTCACCCGCAACCCCGCCAACGGCGTCAACGAATTCTACGGCGAGTACCTCGCCAATGCCCAGGGTGAAGACGTGGTCGCGGGCATCCGCACCCCGTTGAAGATCACCGACATGGCCACCGATCCGATCTTCGGCGACATCTTCAAGCAGCTGATGAAGGTCCGCACCAAGCTCGAAAAAGAATTCGGCGATGTCCAGGACTTCGAGTTCACCATCGAAGAGCAGAAGCTCTACATGCTGCAGACGCGCCACGGCAAGCGCACCGCCCAGGCCTACGTCAAGATCGCCCATGACATGGTCAAAGCCAAGCTCATGAGCCCCGAGCACGCCGTCGCCAGCGGCGATCCGCAGGCGCTCGACCAGCTGCTCGCGCCGATCTTCGACCTCGCTGACGAAAAGGCTGCCGAGAAGGATTGCTACCTGACCTCCGGCCTGCCGGCGGGTCCGGGTGCGGCTTCGGGCATCATCGCCCTGAGCGCCAAGAAGGCCGAAGAAGTCGCAGCTGCCGGCCAGAAGGCCGTACTCTGCCGCATCGAGACCAGCCCTGAAGATCTGCGCGGCATGATCGCCGCCGAAGGCATCCTCACCGCTCGCGGTGGCGTGTCGTCGCACGCCGCGCTCGTCGCCCGTCAGATGGGCAAGGTCTGCGTCGCTGGTGCTGGTGAAGTCACCATCAACTACGAGAAGGGCACCCTGACCTGCAATGGCATGACCTTGAAAGAAGGCGACTACATCGCCATCAACGGCACCACCGGCAAGGTCTACGGCCGCAACGTCAAGACTTCCGACAGCGAGCTGAAGCAGGTCCTCATCGCCAAGACCATGAAGCCCAAGGACAGCGAACTGTTCCAGGCCTACGACTTCGTCATGCAGCTCGCCGACAAGTACCGCACGTTGGGCATCCGCACCAACGCCGATCAGCCTGATCAGGCGATCAACGCGGTGGCCTTCGGTGCCGAAGGCATCGGCCTGTGCCGTACCGAGCACATGTTCTTCGAAGGTGATCGCATCGACTCCGTGCGCGAGATGATCCTCTTCAGCGACGACTACGCGAAGTTCAAGAATGAGCTCGCCGAAGCCAAGGGCGACGAAGAAAAAGAACGCGCCCTGAAGAACCAGTACGCTCCGGCTATCGCGCACTTCACCGGCGCCCTGGCCAAGCTCCTGCCGATGCAGCAAAAGGATTTCGAAGGTCTCTTCGAAGCCATGGACGGTCGCCCGGTGACCATCCGTTACCTCGACCCGCCCCTGCACGAGTTCCTCCCCGTCGGCCACGACCAGATCGACGGTCTGGCCAAGAAGCTCGGCGTGCCCTTCCAGCGCATCGCCGATCTCGGCCACGCCCTGCACGAGTCGAATCCGATGCTCGGCCACCGCGGCTGCCGCCTCGGCATCGTCTACCCTGAGATCAGCGAGATGCAGTCGCGCGCGGTGTTCCGTGCCGCGATCGCCCTCACCAAGAAGGGCAAGAAGATCATCCCCGAGATCATGATTCCGCTGGTCGGTTACAACCAGGAGCTGAAGCATCAGCTCGACGTGGTGCATGCCGTCGCCAAGGAAGAAATGGCCGCTTCGGGCGTGAAGTTCAAGTACCTCGTCGGGACCATGATCGAGATCCCCCGCGGTGCCTTGACCGCTGATGAGATCGCCCACGAAGCGCAGTTCTTCTCGTTCGGCACCAACGACCTGACCCAGACCACCTTGGGCATGTCGCGCGACGACTCGGGCAAGTTCCTGCCGCACTACAACAAGATCGGCATCACCAAGGGCAACCCCTTCGCCACCCTCGACCAGGGCGGCGTCGGCAAGCTGATGCAGATCGCCATTGAAGGCGGCAAGAAGACTCGTCCCGACATCAAGCTCGGCATCTGCGGCGAACACGGTGGCGACCCCACCACCATCGGCTTCTGCCACGACATCGGCCTGTCCTATGTCAGCTGCTCGCCGTTCCGCGTGCCGGTCGCTCGCTTGGCTGCCGCCCAGGCCGCCCTGCGCGCTGCCAAGAAGGCAAAGGCTGCCGGCGCCGCCCAGGGCCCGGCCAAGAAGGCCGCCAAAACCCCTGCCAAAGCCAAGACGGTGAAAATCGTCAAGACCGCCAAGGTGGTTAAGGCCAAGGCCAAGGTCGTGAAGGTGGTCGCCCCCAAGAAGGCCGCCCCCAAGAAGGCCCTCAAGGCTGCCAAGGCTCGTTGAGAGAGAATAGCAAGCTAGGAACAACCGCATCGCCCCGCCGCTAGTCGGCAAAGCGATGCGGTTGAGTCGAAACTCACAGCACCCCCGGTGGATTCCACCGGGGGTGCTGTCGTTTTCGATTGAAGACGGAATGGCTTTCCCGTGCCTTCCATGACTGGCATTTCAAACGACGATGGTTCTGACCACAGGGGCGAAGCCGCGATGAATGATCTCCAAATTGCGGTAGTCGGACCGCTCTTGCTGCTGATCTTGCTGCTGGTTTGCCGTCGTCGGCCGTCGTTTGCTGAGGGGTGGATGAGGCTCCTGCCCCGATGGGCGGCGGTGGTCTTCGTGGTGCCCTTCGTCATCGCTTGCGCCTTCACCTTTCCCAGTCTCGACGATTGGTGCTATGGCGCCTCAGGTCATCGGGACTGGTGGGCAGCGCAGACCGCGAGCTATAATGGCTGGTCCGGGCGGATCACCGCCATCGCGGTGATCACCGGCTGGGGCAGTCTCGGCTCGCCTTGGTTCGCGGCGATGTTCGGCTATCGCTTGGTGATCGTCGCCATTGGGGTGTTGGCCAGTTGGATCTATTGGGATGTCATAGGGGCTTTCTTCCCTGACATTCAGCGGCGCGAACGGGGAACCTTGACCGTGGCGGGGATGGCTGGATCGATCCTCTTGCTCAATGATCCGTTGGAGGGGCTTTATTGGCTCTCAGGCATCGCCTCGTACACCCTTGGCGCAGCGTCTGGGTTGCTCGCGTGCAGTTCCCTGCTGTGGGCAGCACGGGGAGTCCGCTGGCGCTGGTGGTTGGCCGTGTTCGCCTTGGTCTGGGCTTGTCTCTCAAGTGAAGTGGTGGCAGCGGTGACCCTGACTGGTGGCAGCGGAATCATCATCGGTTGTTTGCGTGGTGGCGAACGTTGGCGGGGTCTGGCGGTGCTGGTAGCAGGCCTCTTGGCCACCGGCCTGTCTCTCCTGGCGCCCGGCAATCAGATCCGCGTTGCGGTGGCCATGAGCCAAGGATTGCCTGCGGTCGATCACAGCGTCGGGTCAGTGCTCAGCACGACCATGGCGCTGGCGTGGGCCTATCTGGCGGACTCCCGTTGGGCCGCGGTGGCGGCACTGGGCGCGTGGTTGGCATCCCATTCGCCGCTGCGCCAGACCTTCAGCGGCGGGCTGGTGATGTTGTTCATCCCGGTACTGGTCTTGGCGGCGGCGTTGCCTTTGGCCTGGGCAGGGATGAGTCCCGGGCGCGCATGGAATCCGCTGGCGATGTATAGTGCCCTGCTGCTGCTGTGCGGCGCGTGGTTGGGCGGTCCACGGTTAGTTCTCCCGCTGCTGCTCCTTGTCGGACTATCACTGGTGAGAAATTTCACTCCCGGAATGGATGGCCTGGTGGTTTCCTGGTGCGCTTGGTCGATCCCCTTGGGCATGGCGTGGCTGTTGCGTCCACAATTGGAGCGTCAGGTCTTCCTGGCGATGTTGGCGGTGGCCCTGCTCTTGGGTTCCGAGCGCTTCATTGGGGCCATTCCGCAGCTTGCGCGCGGACCAGAGTTGGCGCGACAGCAGGCGAATCGCTTACGGATTTTGGCTGAGGCGCCCCCGAGAACGGCGGTCGTGCTACCCGGCTTGACGGGCGACATGCCATATCTGTACCACATTGCCGACTTAACCCGCAATGAGCAGGCATGGCCAAATCAGGGGGCCGCTCTTTTCTTCGACCTCAAGAGCGTGCGCATCAAGTAAAAAGCGCCCCGCTGGAGCCCTGGGCGAGGGCAGACCCCGACGCGAGAGCACCCGCCCATCAGCTATCCGGCCGACGCCGGATAATGGTGCTGCAAGTGTCGGGAGGGCGCGGCGGTCTGGAAATCAGTAGTGCTCCGCCCATGGTCACGGCGATGCCGCACCAGCCGAGTACGCCCAACGTCTCGTTGAGCATCACCCAACCGAAGAGCGCCGTCAGGGCGGGCGCCACGGTACCTAAGATCGCCGCCCGGGCCGCACCCAGGCGCACGAGGGCCGCACCCGCCAAGAGCACGGGAATGACGGTCGCCAACAGTGCCAACGCCGCGCCATAGCCGAGCGTCGTGAGGCTGGGATGCAGCGTCGCCTGCGGAGCCATCAGTAGCGCATGGAGTACCGAGGTGGTCGTGGCTCCGATCATGGCGATGGCCATCGCTCGCGTGCTGCCGATACGTTTCACGAGGTCTTCGATCAGTACCAGATGCACCGCAAAGGCTACCGCGCTGGCGGCGACCAGCCACACCCCGACGAGGTGCGCGCTGTGGATGCGATCGCCCCAGGTCAACACGATGCCGCCATAGGTCGCCGCCAAGGCGAGGAAGAGATCGCGATCTACTCCGCGTCGTCCGCGCAGCACGGCCAGGCCGACGACCACGGTCGGATAGAGGAACAGTACCACCCGCTCCAGCGCGGCATCGATGAAACGTAGCCCGGAAAAATCGAGGAAGCTGGCGACATGGTAGCCCAGCACGCCCAAGAGCAGCAGGCGTACGCGATCGGCACGGGCCAGCGGGCCCTGGCGAAAGGCATACCAGACGGCGATCAGGGCGAAGCACGGCAGGCTGAAAATCAGGCGCCAAGCGAGCAGCTCGAGTACGCCACCGCCGTGGCCATAGGCGAGACGGACGAAGACGGCCTTGCCGGCAAAAAGCACGGCGGCCAATACTCCACAGAGAGTTCCGATGACACGCGGAGACATGAGCACATCCAGCGCCGGGCAGGAGGAAGTCACCCGCTGTCCGGCCCGGCGCCGCACAGCGGGCCAGGCGTCAAACGCCGCGGCCCGCTCAGGTGAGCGGGCCGCGGCCTCATCGATAATGATGCAGCAGCGGGCTCACCTCAGCTGAGGAAGCACACGCCAAAGCACATTCACGACGGTTTGAACCATGGGCGGAGCCTATGCGCCACGCGCGGCTGTCACTCAGCAACAGTCACCAAGCATTTGTCACCAAGCAACTGTCATCAAGCAACGCGTCAGCGCGCCTGACGCAGCACCTTCCCGGCCAGTCGGCCCAGGGTGGCGATGCCGGCCTGGCGCGTTTCATCCCACACCGCGGCATTGAGACGGATGCAGGTGTCGTAACACCCGCGAGCACTGAACAGCGGCCCCGGCGCCAGCGAGATACGCGCGCGCAAGGCCGCGTCATAGAGGCGCAGCGCAGCGCGGCGCAGCCGGCAGGAAGCTCGACCCACAAGACGTAGCCGCCGGTGGGTCGTGTCACGTGCGTGCCGGCGGGGAAAGCCGCCAGCACCGCTGCCGCCATGGCGCTGCGGCTGCGCGCATAGCGCATATAAGGGGCGCACGCGGCGCAGGTGACGCTCGTACCCACCACGGATGATGAAGCGCGCCAGCGCATGCTGGGCGAGACTGCCGGCGGCGAGGCGAGCGGCAACTTGGCGATAGAGCGGGAGGTCGACAGGGTACAGTGTGCAGACGTTGGCTCTCCGAACAGATACAGATTACCGGAAAGCGACAGATACAGCGGTGCATCTCCCCGCGGCGGTGGCACTGGATTCCGTGTGACGACGGGATCAATTGAGTCCGTCATGCGCCAATTCCTGGTCAGTTTCCATATCGAGCTGATGGCGGGGTGCACCGTCGACGTACCGCATCACGGCGGCGAGGTTGATCGTCCGACGGGCATGGATGGGTGGATCCTCAATCTCACCACCGCCGGCCTCGGCCGGGTCGGACGCGGCGCGACTGTGTTCACCACCGCTCCCGGGCGCCTGCTGCTGTTCAAACCGGCGGTGGCGCATGACTACGGTCGCGCCGCGCCCGCCGGCGAGTGGACACATCAGTGGGTCTATTTCTTTCCCCGCAGCGCGTGGTTCGAATGGCTGACGTGGCCCGAGGTCAGCCCCGGTATCCTCAGCCTGGATCTCTCCGGGCACGAATTGCTACCGCGGATCCAGGCGCTGTTCAGCGAGCTGATCGCGACCGCCAACGGTCCGTGGTCCCGGCGGGTGTCGTTGGCGACGAGCCAGCTCGAACAGTTGCTGCTATGGTGCGACCAAGCCAATCCCCAGTCGCACCCCGGAGTCGATGCGCGCATCCAGGCGGTCCTCGATCACTTCAGCGCCGACCTCGGTGCGAAGCACCGCATCACCCAGCTGGCGCGTATCGCCGGGCTCTCCGAATCGCGACTGGCGCATCTGTTCCGCGCCCAGACCGGGGTCGCCCCGCTGCAGTATCTCGAACAGCAGCGCATCGCCCGCGCCCGCGAGCTGCTGCTGATGAGTGGCCGGCCCCTTGCGGCGATCGCCGAAGAAATCGGTATGCCTGATTCGACGTGGTTCGCGCGCGTCTTCCGGCGTCAGGTCGGTCTCAGTCCGCGAGCCTATCGCCTCGCGGGGGGACGGGTTCCCTAAGCGCCGGCGGCCGGTTCGCTAAGCGCCGGCGGCCGGTTCCCTAAGCGCCGGCGAGCAGGCGGCGCAGGCCGGCTTCATCGATCACCGGCACTCCCAGGGTCTGGGCCTTCGCGAGTTTCGAACCGGCTTCGTCACCGGCGACGACGTAAGAGGTCTTCTTCGACACCGAGCCGCTGCAGGTGCCGCCAGCGGCGACGATCAGGGCTTCGGCCTGATCGCGGGTGAGCGTCGGCAAAGTACCGGTCAAGACGAAGGTCTTGCCGGCAACGCCGGCGACCTCGCTGATCAGCCGCTGCTCGGCGGTCATGGTCACGCCCGTTGCCGCGAGCTCGGCAATCACCTGGCGCACGGCGGCATTGCCGAGCTGCTCGAGCACCGCGAGCGCAGTGGTCTCGGCGACGCCGTCGATGGCATCGAGTTGCGCTAGCGGTTGCGGGTCGCCAGCGGCGTGGCGTTCGGCCAAGGCTAGCAGCGTATCCATCGAGCCACAGGTGGAGGCGAGGTCTTCGGCGAGCTTCTCTCCGACCTGCCACAGGCTCAGGCCGACCAGGACCCGCGCCAGACCCCGGCCCTTGGCCTCGTTCAATGCCGCCACGAGGTTCTGCGCCGATTTCTCGCCTTTGCGTTCGAGGCTGGAGATGTCTTCGGCGGTCAGTGCGAAGAGCTGCGCCGGCGAGGTCAGGCCCTTTACCGTGCACAGCTGATCGATGACCGCCTCACCCAGACCCTGGACATCCATGGCGATGCGCGAGGTGAAATGCCGCAGGCGTTCACGCACCTGCGCCGGACAGGCGGGGTTCGGGCAGAAGATGAAAATGTCTTCGCTGAGGACTTCCGCCGCGCACGCCGGGCAGTGCGTCGGGCGGGCATAGGGTAGCGCTGATGCCGGTCGCTCGGCGAGCACCACCGCCACCACCTGGGGGATGATCTCGCCGGCTTTTTCGACCAGCACCGTGTCGCCGATGCGCACGTCTTTGCGTTCGAGTTCGGGAAAATTGTGCAGGCTGGCGCGGCTGACGGTGGTCTGCGCCAAGACCACCGGAGCGAGCTCCGCGACCGGCGTCAGCTTGCCGCTCTTGCCGACCTGCACGGTGATGTTGAGCAGCCGCGTGGGCCGGCGTTCGGGAGGGAACTTCCAGGCCACGCCCCAACGAGGGTGATGTTCGGTGGTGCCCAGGCGATCATGCAGGCGCAGATCGTCGACCTTGATCACCATGCCGTCGATGTCGTAGGGCAGGCTCGTGCGCCGGGTGTTGAAGGCGGCACAGGCGCGCGCGGTCGATTCGGCGTCGGCATGGACCTCGACATGTTCGTTGGTCGGGAAGCCCTGTTTTTTCAACCAGGCGATGAGCTCGTGCTGGGTGCCCGGCAGCGCCACGTCTTCGGCCCAGGCCACGTGATAGATGAAGGCGCTGATACCGATGCCGCGCAGGCTGCCAGCATCCTTGCGCTTCATCAGGCCGGCGCAGCCATTGCGCGGATTGATCAGCGGCTTGCCGCCTTCGGCGAGCAGACGCTGGTTGAGGGCGGCGAAGCGCTGGTGCGGCAGGTACAATTCACCACGGACCTCGAAGGCGCCTTCGACCGCGACCTTTTCCGGAACCGCGCCGCTGGCGCGCACCTGCTCGGTGATGACGTCGCCGCTGACCCCGTCACCGCGGCTCACCGCCTGTTGCAGACGGCCATCGCGATAGGTCAGGCTCACGCTCATGCCATCGATCTTGGGCTCGACGAACAGCGCCAGGGGGGCCTCGGCGGGCAGGTCGGCGAGCCGGCGGGTACGCTCGACCCAGGCCGTGAGCTTGCCGCTGGCGCCGGCGTCTTCACCGGCTTTTTCACTGGCTTTTTCACTGGCTTGGGTGGCTTTTTCCAGAGACAGCATCGGCACTCGATGACGCACGGTGACGAAGCCCAGGCTGCGATCATCACCGGGGGTGTTGCCGTAACGCTCGCTGGCGGGAATGCCGCGCTCATCGCAGAGGAGCTGATAGCGATCGCGCAGCTCGTCGTATTGCGCGTCGGTGATCTCGGGCTCGGCCTGGCGGTAATAGCGCTCGTCGTGGTAGCGCAATTGGGCTTCGAGTTGGGCGCGTTCATCCATGGGTCAGGGCTTCCGAAAAATCACAGCGTTGATGCACGAGGCGGCCATCGGCGTGACCTTCGATCCATTGGCCGATGGTGTCGGGCCAATCGCCGACCAGCAGCAGATCGACGCCGCCGATGGTGCGCCGCCATTGCTCATGAATGTGTCCGGCGACCAGCGTATCGCAGGCGCCGCGGGCCGCCGCCTGCGCTCGGCGGGGATCGACGCTGATCAGGCGATAGGCGCGCGGGCGCTGGCTGCTGCTGTTGCGGCGGATCAAGCGCGCCACCCAATTCTGCATCGCCGCCGGATGCAGTAGCTGCCAGGCGCGATGCCAGAATGAGCCGATCCAGGCGCGCAGGGCGCGATAGCTGGGATCCTCGATCAGGCGATCGCCATGCACGATGCGCACCCGGCGTTGACCCAGGCGCAGATCCAGGCACGGCCAATGCAGGGTGCAGCCGCTGGCCGCTGCGAGCACGCGGCCGGCGGCCATTTCACGATTGCCGCGCACCAGATCCACCTGCCAACCGGCCGCACGCAGGGCCCGCAGGCGCTGCAGGACCGGCGCATAGCGCTGCACCGCATCGTCGGTTTCAAGCCAGTAGTCGAAGAGATCGCCGAGGATCACCAGCCGCGCCGGCGGTCGTTGCCGCAGGCGCTCGAGGAACAGCGGAAACGGCCCGCCGCCATCGCGCAGATGGATGTCGCCAACGATATACAGCGTAGGTTGGGCGGCGATCATGAGGCGGCTGCAGCCTTGGCCTGGGCGGCAGGGGTCAACCGTTCACCTCCGCCCGCGAGCCATAGGCTGCGCCGAGATGCCTGACTCCGCTGTCCGTCCGTCTGTCGACCAACCGCCGCAAGGCGCCATCCAACGCCTGCATGGCGCCTGGGATAACGCCGCCGGGCGGGCCTGGTGCTTGGACCTGCCCGCACAGTTGGTGGTGGCTCCGGCGGAAGCGACCTTCTATCGCGGCCGTAATACCTTGTCGCGCTTGCCGGGCATCGATCGGCCGGTGGTGGTCAAGGCGTTCGGCAAGGGCCGCTGGTGGCGGCGCGGACAGGGACCACACAAAGCCACCGCCAGTTATGATCATGCGCAACGCCTGCTGCGCCTGGGCATCGGCACGCCCGAGCCGCTGGCGGTGGTCGCGGGGCGCGGCACCGGCGGCTTCTATGTCTGCGCCTGGGAAGACGGCTGCCGTAGTGTCTGGGATCTCCACGACGGCCTGCTGCCCGCCGAGCACCTCGTCGCTCTGGCCGAGTTCATCGCCCGCCTGCACGAAGCCGGCGCGCATCACCACGATCTGACGCCCGGCAATGTTTTGTTAAAGCCGGTGGCGACGGGCTTCGAGTTCCTGCTCGTCGACTGCAACCGCATGCGTTTCGGACCGGTGTCCCTGAGCACCGGACTGGCGGCGCTGGCCAAGCTCGAATGCCATGGGCAGCTGGTAGCGCCGTACGCGGCCGCGCGCGGAGTCGACCTGCGCCGGGCGCAACGCATTGCCGCCCGCGTCACCTGGTGGGAACGCACCACCCGCCGCTGCAAAGACGCCAGCCGGCCGCTGCGCCGTCGTGTGGGTTTGTGAAAGAGCGCGTGGGCCTGTGAAGAAACGTCCGTGGCATGATCTGCGATGGCACTGGCCGAGCGATCAGCCAGATCAGATTCGCTTTGATAAACGCGCCCTGCGCTGGGCGGCCCTCCCCGAGTACAGCCGCACGGCGCTGACCGCGCTCGTCGGCGCGCCGCTGGTCGCCGCCGCCTGGCGCGCTCCGCAGCGCGACGGAGCGCCGTCGGCGGACTTCTGCGGCGTCGCCGCGCCGTGCAGCTATGACCGCGTGCGCGATGGCGAACAGCTGGCCCTGTTGCGCACCTTGGGTGTGCGCCGCGTGCTGGTGCGCGCCCCGGTGTGGGAGCGCAAACGCCTCGATCTGCTGGTGCGCTGGTGTGCCGAACTTCAGGCGCTCACCGGCAATCCGGTGGTGGTGGCGGTGCTCCAGGATCGCGCCAGCGTCAGCGAACCGCGGCGCTGGCGCGCGGATCTGGCGGATCTATTCAGCGCCCTCGGTCCGCATGCCGAAGCCTTCCAATTGCCGCAGGCGCCCAATCGCACCAAGTGGGGGTGCTATCATCTCGGCGAGGCCCTCGATCTCTTGGAGGATGCGCAGCGCGTGCGGCGGCACTTCCCCGACGTGCGTCTGGCCGGACCGGCGGTGATCGATTTCGAGCCGGCGCCGCTACTGCGCCTGCTGCTGAACCGCCGACATTTCACCCTCGATGTCGCGACCGCGTTGCTCTACGTCGATCGCCGTGGCGCCCCCGAGAATCGCCAATACGGGATCTTCGATCTCGCCAACAAGGCCCGCTTCACCGCCGCTGCCTGCCGCGCCAGCCCGCGCGTGGCACGCGGTGCGCCGCTGTGGCTGACCGAGATCAATTGGCCGCTGTTACATGGCGATTTCTGGACTCCGACCTCGGATGAGGAATGTGTCGATGAAGCCACGGCGGCTGATTTCCTGACCCGCAGCTACCAGATCGCCTGGAGCACAGGCGTGGTCGAGCGCGTCTATTGGTGGCAGCTGGTGGCCCCGGGCTATGGCCTGGTCGATGCGCGCGGCGGGCTGCGCCCGCGACCGGCATTTGCGGCGCTGCAGAAATTGCTGATGAAGATCGCGTAGGAGCCTGTCGGGAATAGATGACCGAGTCAGCCGATCGAATCTATTCCCGACAGGCTCTTAGGAGTCTGTCGGAGATAGGCCATCGTGGTCCCGATGCTGGTGGTATCAAACGAGCCCTCACGGGGAGATGCCACGATGACCGCCGTCAAACAGTTCTTCATCGCCGTTGACCAGGGCAGGTCTCGTACGGGTAGCGATTCGATGGTCTTTATTCAGCAGGCTCTTCCGGCGATCCTTGGCCAGTCAGGGCGAAGCTCACGGCGCCATGATCGCGGCGCTGATCTCCGCCAAGGGTAGGTCGCGGGCGAAGCGGGTGATGCTCGTGCCGCGGCGGATGGCGATGAAGGGCGTTACCCCGCGATAGCCGAGCGCGGTCAGCGCCTGTTGATCGGCATCGACGAGTCCGGCGACGTCAGGTGTGTCGCGATCGAGGTTGGGCAGGTCGCCACCGAGGGGCAGCAGTTCTTCGCGGGTCAATTCGGCGCGGGTGTCCAGGCGCTCGCGCAGGAAATCATCAAAGTCATCGGGTGAGCGGGCGGCGGCGGCGAGGGCGCATTGCGCCAGCCAGCGGCCGCCGTGATCGCTGGCGCGCACCACCGGGCGCATGATGAGCAGCACGCGACCGGCGGCGATCGCCGGGGCGAGCGCGTCGAGCAGGGGTTGATGCTGTTCAGCGCAATGGCTGCATTGCAGGCTGAGGGCGTAGTCGATGCGGATCGGCGCGTTGCCGAGACCGCGCCGGCGGTTGGCATCGGCGTGCTGGGCGAGGACCGTGGTTGGGGCGACAGGCGAGGCCGTCGTCGCTGTGTTGGCTACATCCGCGACCGGCTGGTGATGGAACAGCGCATTGCTGCCGAGTGCGCCGAGCAGCAACAGTATGGCGGTGGGCAGGGCGGCATCGGCGGCGACCGCCAGGAGCACGAGCAACACGAGTGCATGTACGCTCAGGCAGAACGGGCAGACGATGCCCAGGCTCCAGGCGATAAAGAGATAGAACAACGACACTCCGGCCAAGCCGCCGGTGAGCATGCCGGTACGGCGTGACCACAGCGGGTGGCGCCACGCGTCACGGAGAGCGCTCAGCCCCAGGCAGGTATAGGCGATGAGTGCCGGCCACAGCACGTCGAGGCCGAGAATGCGCTGGTAGTAGCCGCCGCCCTGGCAGCCGACGTCGCAGGGCCACCATCCGGACAGGCGCAGCGCGGTGAGCACGCCTGGCAGGCAGGCGGTGATCGCGACTATCCATCGCCCGAGCCATCGCCCGAGCCATCGCCCGAGCCATCGCCCGAGCCATCGCCCGAGCGTCATAAGCCCAGCATCAGGCGCGGCGTCAGCAGCAGTTCGAGGGTCATCCCGCCAGCCGTGGGATTGCCGACGAGGACCGCGATGCCGGCCTTGCGCAACGGCACGGGCGGACTGCCGATCAGCAATCCGAGCAAGGTTCCGAGGTCCGGCTCATGCCCGACCAGCACGGTGTCGCTGGTCGGCAGCAGGGCGAGCTGCTCGCTCGCCGGTAGGGCTCCGGCGGCCAGCCAGGGGTGGATCTCGACCGGGGTACGCCAGGCGCGGCCGGCGAGCAGCGCGGTCGCGTGGGCGCGGGCGAAGGGGCTGGTCCAGATGGCGCTGGTCGGCGGCAGATAGGGAAAAACCGCGCGTGCCACCGCCCGCGTCCGCCGTCGTCCGCCGGGCGTCAGGGGGCGATCGGCTTCCGCGCCCGCCCAAGCGCTGCGCTCGACGGCCCGACCGTGACGGAGAAGAATGAGGTGCATGGTGGATTTTGTCTCATTCGCGATGTGCGGCAAGCGCGTTGCCCGGCGCATTGAGTTGATATCGTCGCCGCCCTCACACACAGGGATATTCATGGCTCAGAAGAAGACCTCGTCGAAGAAAGCCGCTGGAAAAGCCGCTGGCAGTGCCAGTGCCGCTGCCAGTGCCGCTGCCACTAAAAAGGAAAAGGTCATCCTCGCCTACAGCGGCGGGTTGGACACCTCGGTGATCGTACGCTGGCTCGAACAGAAGGGCTACGACGTGATCTGCTACTGCGCCAATGTCGGCCAGGAGGAGAAGTATAAGGATCTCGAGAAGAAGGCCCTCAATTCGGGCGGCTCGAAGTGCTACATCGTCGATATGCAGGAAGAGTTCGCGCGCGACTTCGTGTTCCCGGCGATCGCCTGGAATGCCAAGTACGAAGGCCGCTACCTCCTCGGCACCTCGCTGGCTCGGCCGGTGATCGCCAAGCACATGGTCGAGATCGCCAAGAAGGAAGGCGCCAAGTTCATCGCCCACGGCGCCACCGGCAAAGGCAATGACCAGGTCCGTTTCGAGCTGACCGCCTACGCCCTGCTGCCTGGCGTGCAGATCATCGCCCCCTGGCGCGATCCTGAATTCAACACCCAGATCAAGGGTCGCGAAGACGCTATCGAATACGCCAAGAAATGGGGCATCCCGGTCAAGGCGACGAAGAAGGATCCGTGGTCGTCCGACGACAACCTGCTGCACATCAGCTTCGAGGCCGGCATGCTCGAAGATCCGGCGGCCCGTCCGCTCGATCGCATGTACCAGAAGACCCTGCCCCTGGCCGAGGTGAAGGCCAAGCGCCAGCGCATCACCGTCGACTTCGTCGAAGGCATGCCGGTGGCTATCAACGGCAAGAAGATGAAAGCCCACGACCTGCTGATCGCTGCCAACGATCTCGGCTTCAAGCACGGCATCGGTCGCATCGATATGGTCGAGAGCCGCTTCGTGGGCATGAAGAGCCGCGGCGTCTACGAGACTCCGGGCGGCAGCATCCTGCTCGCCGCGCATCAGGACCTCGAAGCCCTGACCGTCGGCAAGGATCTGCTGCACACCAAGTACACCCTCGGGGTGCGTTGGGCGCAGATGGCCTATTTCGGTTTCTGGTACTGCGAAGAGATGGACGCGCTGCAGGCGTTCCTGAAGAGCAGCCAGCGCCACGTCACCGGTCGGGTGACCATGGAACTCGAACGCGGCAACATCATCGTCGTCGGTCGCGAGAGCGAGCACTCACTCTACGACGCCGCCATCGCCTCGATGGAAGCCGACGGCGGAGCCTACAACCAGAGCGATGCCACCGGCTTCATCCGCCTGCAGGCCCTGCCGCTGCGCGTCGCCGCCCGGCGTGCTGCCCGTCTGGCGGAGAAGAAGCGCAAGTAGAGCGCACGGTGATCGTGCATGACGGGCCTGTTCCCGGCCTGCACGATCGTCTCGTTTAGCCAAAAACGTCACGGGCAGGGGGAGTCCCCTGCCCGTTTTCCATGCCTGTGCTCGCGGCGTGCCTTCAACAGCCTCTTGATGGGCTCATCCAACCCGGGGCAATGCCAGGTCGTCATCAAGAGCGTCACCGGGCTTGAGGGTATCGAGCAGACGCTTGGGAAGGACGCCGGGGTTGCCGTTGTAGGTTGCATCGCTGGGCATATAGGCGCAGGTCATCGCTCGCCGCCAGCGCGGAGTCATGTTGGGGCCGGCCCCATGGGCGGTGAGTCCATTGTGGAAGAGCGCGGCTCCTGCGCGCACCGGCGCCGACACGGGTTCGATCGATGCGAGCTGGGGATAGATCCGGAAGAGATCGCCAACGTTTTGCCCGATGTCGATCAGTTCATAACCGACCTGCCGGTGACTGCCGGGGAGGAAGTGCAGGCAGCCATTGGCGAGCGTCGCATCGTCCAAGGCGATCCACACCGAAATCGCATCACGGGTCGAGAACGGCCAGAATGGATCATCGAGATGCCAGGCCGTCGGATTTGCCCAGGGGGCTTTCTGTAGGGTCTGATCGTGATAGCAGCGCAGCTGCGTGCCGGCCAGGCGAGTTGCCATGTTGGCAACTCCGCCCGCACCCAGCATGTACCGACGTACAACCGGGCTCAGGCACCAGAGGTTCAACTTTTGCAGAAAGACCTTGTCGAAATAGGGCTCGCCTTGGTCCCATTCTTTGGCGCAGTCGCTGGCAATTTTCCGATCTCCCATCTGTTTGACGGCCTCCCCGACGGCGCTGCTCAATTCGCTGACTTCAGTCGCTGAAAGGACATTTTCGACGATCAGGAAGCCCTGTTCGCGATAGTCGGAAATCTGTTGGGTGGTGAGGTCGGTGTTCATGGGCTTCCGGAGTCAAGCAGGTTGGGGTCGAGCAGAGATCCGGCAGGCTCTGACAATGCCGCCGTCCGTGCGCTGTCCTTGCGAAGGTCGTCTCGCTGACAATAACCGCCGGATCTCCCCGATCCGGCCTCCGTCATGCACCAAGCGGCCACTCTATGACCCCGACCTCCGACCCCGTATTTTGGCGCTATCTGCCAGCTGACCCGACGTCATTGGCGTGGGGATTGGCGGTCGTTGGCGCCGGTTGGTCCCATGTCCAGCCGGGCATGCCCTATCCACCGGTCAAGCATGCCGACGGCCATGATTTCTCCTGGTCCAGAGGCCGCATTCTTAACGAATTCCAACTTTTTTATCTCGGTCGGGGTCGGGGTCGGTTCGAAAGCCGTTCGGCCGGAAGCCAGAGCGTGGAGGCGGGCGATCTGGTGGCTCTGATGCCAGGCGAATGGCATCGCTATGCCCCGGATCCGACTACCGGTTGGGATGATATCTGGGTTGCCTTCACCGGCCCCCAGGCCCAGGGTTGGCTGGCGAACGGCATTCTCGATCCGGCCCGTCCGATCCTGCGGCTTCCTGCCCAGGCGGGCTTGATTGCCCATCTGTGCGGGATCGCCTCACTCATTGCCACCTTGCCGCCTGGCTTCGCGGCCGTGGCGGCGGCGAGGGTGGCCCTGCTGCTGGCCGAAGCGCGAGCGCTCCAGGCCGCCCAACGCGAGGATGCTCAGACGATCCTGATCAGTCAGGTCTGCCAACGCCTTTCGGCAGACATGCGCAGCCCGCCATCCTTCACGGGGTTGGCGTTGGAGTTCGGTGTCTCCGAGCGAACCATGCGCCGGGCGTTCCAGGCCGTCACCGGTTTGTCGCCCATGCAGTGGCGGCTGCGTTTGCGCTGCGAAGAAGCCGAACGACTCCTCGCCCTGGGCTTGCCCGTGGCGGTTGTTGCTCACCGTTGTGGATTCGCCAGCGTCTCTTTTTTCAGTCGTCGATTCCGTGCACATAGCGGGTGGCCACCCGGGCAATGGCGTCGTACGTGACCGCGATCGATCCCAGGCCTCGACGGTCGTGCCCCTTTACCAGCTGGCGACGTTCGTCATCAGCGGACAGGTCTCGCCGGCGATGACGACTTCACGGCTGGAAGCGGATCGATACGCCGTACTGACATTGCAGAGGAGGGTCTGCGCGCGGTCGATGGCGGCGGTATGGCCATCGACGAAGGTCACGCCGCCGCAGGTGTTGCGCTGAGGGCAGGCTGGGAAATAGGCGGATCTCTCGGGGTAGAGCAGTTCTATTTCCGGTGGCTGAAAAAATGCGCTACCGCGGCGATCCTTCGGCTGATGTTGGCGCCGCTGTGGGTGCGGCGGAGATCTTCCAGCCGAGTGCGGCGAGCACGATGGCGCCCACGCCGAGGGCCACCACCAGGCCTGCGGGCGGTTCCGACTTCGTGCCGTAGAGTTCGAGCAGTACGAGGGTGCCGTTGTGGCCGGCGTGGATGAGCATCGCCGGGACCAGCGAGCGCGTGCGCCAGACCACCAGCGCCAAGAAGATGCCCAGGCAGAATTGCGGTGCGAATCGCCACGGACTGAGATGCAGGATTGCAAACAGAAAAGCGCTGACCAAGGCGGCCCCGAAGGGTCCGATGCCGTTACGCAGGCCAGCCAGGACGGTGCCCCGGCAGAGCAGTTCCTCGCACACGCCCGGCAGCACCGCTACGCAGGCTAGCAGCAACACCACGCCGCCTTGGGCGCGAATGTCGCGAATGACATTGATGACCTGTTCGCTGCCTTGCTCGAGCAGTTCCCTGCCGAGCACCGCCTGCTGCAGAGCGCCGACCAGACCGCTGAGCGCGATCGCCGCCGGCAGCCAGAGCATGCCTGCGGCAAGGCCACGCCATCCGGGATTGGTGAGGTTGATCGCCGCCGGGCGATAGGCGCCCAACCACAGATGGATCAAGGGCGGCAGGCCGACGAACAGCAGTAAGGGCCCTGCCACCATGGTCACCGCACTGCTGCCGGCGAAAAAGCCCGCAGCCATGGTCATGCCGGCCACCGCCAGGGCATAGACGGCCAGGGCTTCGAGCCCGGCCGGCGAGGTCGGCGCCGCACCCCAGCGGCGGAAACGCCCCCAGCCGGCGCGGACCAGGCCGGGATAGCGGAAGCGTTCGCTCTCCAGCAGTCGCGACGACCAGGCGACCACGACCATCGCCAGGATCAGGCTGGCACTGGTTGCCAAGCCGAGGTGCAGCCACGGCAGACGTGGTGATTGGAGCGCCTCTTTGAGCGCCAGGACGACGCCGGTGATCGGGACCAGGTCGAGTCCGATGTTGGGTCGGGCGCCGGGGATGGCCGCCACCGCTGCCGCCACCAGGACCACCAGCAGTAAGGGTGTCAGGTAATTCTGGGCTTCCTTGGCGCTGTGGGCCAGGCCGGTGATGGCCAAGGCCACCGCCGCCAAGGTCACCACCAGCGGCAGGAGCACGGCGAAGCACAACAGCAGGGTTCCGCCACCGACCGCGAACATATTGCTGATATCACTGCCTCCCGCCGCGCCCGCAGGGATCTGCGCGCTCACCAGCGCGACGCTGCCGGCCAACGAGAGGAGATTGAGGATCACCGCCACCGCCGCCGCCGCACAGGCCACCAGTAATTTGCCGAGGAAGATATCGCGGCGGCGGACCGGCAGCGAGAGCAGGGTCTCGAGCGTGCCGCGTTCACGCTCCCCGGCGAGCAGGTCGAGCGCCGGGTAGAACGCGCCGCTGGCGGCGAGCAGCACTAACAGCAGGGGGATGATGCCGGCGACCCGCGTGCGCACCGATTCCGCTGGTGGCGCCAGGCCGACGATGGCGGTTTCGAGAGGCGTGGTGGTGTCCGCCGGCAGGCCGACGGCGCGCAGGCGTTCGACAATCAGTTCCTTGCGCCAGGCATCGAAGGCGGATGCGAAGCGCTGCTGTACCTCATCGACCCGGCTGCTGGCGTCATCCTGCAGCACCGCCAGGCGATAGCGCGCGGCGGGCAATTCCTCGACCACCACCGCCGCCACCAGGTTGTTGCGCCGCAACAGCGCGAGGGCTTCTGGGGAGCGCTCGCCAGGCGTGGCTACCAGGCGCTGCAGATGCTGCGCATCGGCAGGAGGAAGGTCCTCGATCACCACCAACGCAGCGGCCTTGGGTCCGGCCATGGCCGCGCTCATTGGACGATGGGAATGCCCTGCGTTCGGACCTGAGGAGGCAGCAGGCGTCTCGCGCAGCAGGCGCATGAGCGCCCCCGGGGCGCCGACCACTGCTACTCGCGGCGGTTCACCGGGCGTCACCTGGGTGAGCTGCAGGACCTGGACCATGAACAGCATGATCACCGGATACAGCAGCAGCGGCAGGACCAGGTTCACGAACAGCGTTCGGCGGTCGCGCAGGACCTCCAGGCCGTCTTTAGCGAAGATGCGCAGGACACCGTTCATGATTGCAGCTGCGCGTAGACGGCGGCGGTGAAGGCTTCGCCCTGGCCAAGTTCGGCGGGCGCCCCTTGCCAGGCGATGCGTCCATCGCGGATCAGCAGTAAGCGATCGGCGACCAGTTCAACTTCGCGCAGCACGTGCGTCGAGAGCAGGATCAGGCGCCCAGGACGGCGTGCGGCGCGTACCGCCTCGATGACCTGCTGCGCGGCGAGCACATCGAGGCCGGTGGTCGGCTCGTCGAGCACCAGCAGTGGCGGATCCGCCAACAGCGTGCGCGCGAGGTTGATGCGCTGCAATTGCCCGGTGGAGAGCGTGTCGATGCGCTGATCGAGAAAGGCGCCGAGGGTGAAGGCGGCGGTCTGCGTGGCGATGCACTGCTCGAGGACGGCGCCGTTCAGGCCGTAGAGCTGGCCGACATAGACCAGCAGCTCGCGGCCGGTGAGGCGTGGGTACAGGCGCGTGGTGGTCGAAAGGTAGCCCATGCGTCCGCGCACCGCCTCGGCATGAAGTTGGGTATCGAGGCCGTCGACCAGTACGCGTCCGCGATCGGGCAGCAGGAGCGTGGCGATCAGGCGCAGGAGGGTGCTCTTGCCGGCACCGTTGGCGCCGACCACCGCCACCACGCCCTCGGCGCAGTGGAGATCGATACCATCGACGGCGCGGACTTCACCGCGCCCCGGATCATAAAAACTTTTGCTGACGTTTTCGATGACCAGCATCGGCGTCGACTGTGTGCTTGCCGACGGCGTGCCTGCCGACGGCGTGCCTGCCGACGGCGTGCCTGCCGATTGCGTACCTGCCGACAGTGAGCTCACAGGCATTCCAGGAAGCGGCATGGCTCGCCCAGGGCGGTGCCCAGCAGTTGATCATCACGCATGACGATGGCCCCGCGCACGATGGTGGCGATCGGCCAGCCGGTGACGGGCATGTCAGCGAACGGCGTCCAGCCGACGCGGCAGGCCTGCTGGGCGTTGGTAATGGTGCGCTTGGCCTGGAGATCGACGATCGTGAAATCGGCGTCGTAACCGAGGGCAAGGCGGCCCTTGTTGGCGAGCCCGAAGACCCGCTGCGGCCCGGCGCTGGTGAGATCGACGAAGCGCTCCAGCGAGAGCCGGCCGGCGGCGACGTGATCGAGCATCACCGGTACCAGGGTCTGCACCCCGGGCATGCCGGACGGGGTGTTGGGATAGGGTTGGTCCTTCTCGGCGCGGGTGTGCGGCGCGTGGTCGGTGGCGAGAATGTCGACGGTACCATTGGCGACCGCCGCCCACAGCGCCGCGCGATGGCGCGCATCGCGCACCGGCGGATTCTGCTGGGCGTAGGTGCCCAGGCGATCATAGCAGTCGGGCGCGGCGAGGGTCAGGTGATTGACCAGCACCTCGACCGTGGCCACGGTCTTGTGGTGCGCTAAGTAGGCCATCTCGTCGGCGGTGGTGACATGCAGCACATGGACCCGCTTGCGGTGCTTCTCGGCGAGTTCGACGAGGCGCGTGGTGGCGCGCAGGGCGGTGAGCTCATCGCGCCACACCGGATGCAGGTGCGGCGTCGGGTTGGGCACGTCGAGGAGGCTGCGGCGCTCGATCAGGCGCGGCTCGTCCTCGCAGTGCACCGCCATGCGCCGGCGGATGTTCGAGACTACGCGCTCGAGGGTCGCGTCGTCGGCGACCAGCAGGCTGCCAGTCGATGAACCCATGAACACCTTGACTCCCGGGCAGCCTGGCAGGCGCTCCCATTCGCCAAGCTGTTCGGCGTTCTCTGCGCAGCCGCCAAAGTAGAAGGCATGATCCGTCCACATGCGTTTGTGCGCCCGGCGCAGCTTGTCGGCATGGTCGGCGGGCGTCGTGGTGCTGGGTTTGGTATTCGGCATTTCGAATAAGGCCACTACGCCACCCAGGGCCGCCGCCGCGCTGCCGGTGGCGAAGTCCTCTTTGTGTTCGAGGCCCGGTTCGCGGAAATGCACCTGGGTGTCGATGACCCCCGGCAGCACATGCAGGCCACGCGCCTCGAACACCGCCGCATGCGCGGCGTTGGCGAGATCGCCGATGGCCTCGATCCGTCCGTCGCGTACGCCGATGTCGCAGACGGTGCGCCCGGCATGATTGACGACGGTGCCGTGGCGGATGAGCAGATCGAAGGTCATGGGCCGGACGGTAGCGACCCGTTGACGGAAGGGCAATTAACTATCACGGCAGTTAAACTCACGGCTCAGCTCGGCGCTTCCCTTCAATGACCGTCAGCCATCCTGCCGCGCGCTATGGCTTCACCTCGTCGCATCTTCCGTATCTATGCCCAGGCCGCCATCGACGCCGAGCTCATCCGCGATTTCCAGCAGGCCAAGGGCGAGGCCGTGTCGGGGACCATCAACTTGCTGTGCAAGCGCGACCCCGCCAAGCTGCTCGCGCGCTGGGGCGAGGAATTGCATGAATTGTGCGGCGTGCTCGATGGTACGCATGATGATTCCTATCTCATGGAAGCCACCCAGACCTGGTATTGGGCGAGCCTGCACGCGGCAGTTCTGGGCGCGACCTGGGAGAGCCTGCGCTTCGAGGATCTGCGTCGGCAGGGCGCGACCTGCGGCATCAACTCGGTGCCCGAGCTGCGTACCGCCGTCGATCGCCTGCTCGCCACACCCGACGCCAAACCCGAGAAGCCGTTCCTGCTGTGGTGCGTGGCCGATCATCTCTACCGTCTGCAGACTCCGGCCGATAAGCAGTGGTCGCTGGAGAACCTCATGGAGGCGGACCTGCAGGACATGAAGAAGCGGGCGTGGATGGAGCCGTTGTTGAGGATGATCAGCGAATAAGCTGCGGATGATCAGCGAATAAGGTGAGAACGCGGCGGCAGCGATAAGGCAAATTTGCGGCGATCGCTCGGCGAATTACGTATGCGCCCAAGGATTGACGAGTTGCGCACCGCAATCCGTAAAATCAGCGACATTGCGCGTGGCGATGCCGAGGCCGCGTACGATTGCGGTCGCGGCGATGAGACCATCGGCCACTGCCAGCGGTCGCCCCATGCGCTGTCGGGCGGCGTGTAATTCTCCCCAGGCTCGTGCCGTCGGCTCATCGATACCCAAGCAGCGATCACCGAAAGCGGCGCGTTGTCGGGCCAACCAGGCAACCAGGGAGCGTCGGCGGGCGCCCTCATCGAGGAGGCTGATACCGGCCTGCAGCTCGCCAAAAACAATCACACTGGTCCACATGTGGTGACCAGGTAATTGCTTCAGCCAGCGTTGTGCGTGTCCATCCGGCACGGGTTTTCCGGTCTCTGAAATGAGGCAGGTATCGAATATGAATCCGTTCACCATGGCAGCGGCACGGCCTGCACCGGGTCGATCGGGCGTGGTTCAAGCTCGGGCGGACCGCCCAGGGACGCCAGCAGGTCATCGCGCAATAAATCCCAGGCGCTGACGGCTCCAGCGCTTGTCTGCGCGGCCATCACCGGCACCACCAGGGCGATGGGATGTCCATGCCGCGTAATGGTTTGTGGTCCGTCCTGGGTAGCGGCATTGATCACTTCGCTGAAACGGTTCTTCGCCTCTTGCAGCTGCCAGATGGGGGGATGGCTCATGCATTCAGTCTAGATGATCTAGCTAGAATACAATGACGCGTGATCAGCGGCTTTGAAATAATGACGTCTAAAGAGGTGTTTCTTGAGCTGGCGTGGATCGCGAATAGTCCCCCGAAAATTGAGTTGTTCATGGCGGATCTTCGACGGCAGCCGGCTAAGCACGTTAGCAAACACGGGCATACGACGTTTTCTGGCCCCTGGTCTCTGGTCTCTGGTCTCTGGTCTCTGGTCTCTGGTCTCTGGTCTCTGGTCACTGGTCGCTGGTCTCTGGTCTCTGGTCGCTGGTCTCTGGTCCCACGTAGTAGCACAAGGAATTTCGCAGGCGGGTTAGTGGGGCGACTTGGTGCGGCTCCTTGTTCCACCTACCATATCGATCGTGCTCGGCGTCAAGGCTACCCGCGCCTTTGGCACGGCGCTGCGTGGCCTTGACTCCTGCGCGCGTTCGATCTGGCAGGTTGCACAAGGAACCTCCCATGGCGAATTTTCACCGACTCCAGATTTATCATCTCGACCAACAACAACTGCGCGACATCGCGGTGGTTAGCGATGGAGTACGGTTCGGCGATCTCGCCAACCAACTTCGCCGTTCAGCGATTTCGGTGGTCAGCAACCTCGTCTAAGGTGCCGGTCGCGGCAGCGATGCCGAATTCATCCGCTTCCTGCGTATCGCTCGTGCATCCAACGACGAACTGTCGGCACAGATCGAAATGCTCGCGGCCATCATCGGTTGCGACCAGACGCAGCTGCTCACCCGAATCACATCCTGGGTCGTAAGATCTCCGCGCTGGTCACGGCCCTGCGGCACTGCGGGTGAGCGTGGGGCGAACGACCAGGGACCAGAGACCAGGGGCCAGAGACCAGAGACCAGCGACCAGCGACCAGCGACCAGCGACCAGCGACCAGCGACCAGTCATTTTACGCGACATGGGCAAGATAGCCTTGCGAGGCCGGCAATAGCACGGGCTTTCCGCACTTTCTGGCCCCTGGCCCCTGGCCTGCCGCGCTGGCATGGTCCGCGGAACCCTGATGTGCTGCGCCGTGCTGCATACATGCCTGAAGGCTAGTTTCACCACACAGCAATTGGCCGTGAAAAGATTGGCACGAAACCGATATAAATCAGAGCATTGATTATAATCCCTTATTTTAAAAACAGTTGCAGGTTTCCTTAGGTAATTCCACCCGGTGCTACCTAAAGTATCTCAGTGCTGCATCAGTTTGCTGATCTTGCCGGACGAGGGCCGGGTTGCCTAGACTGGGCGCCTTCTGGAGCCCGCTACTATGAGCCCTGCCCCTGTGACCCCAGCCCCCGCCAATGCCGGCGCCGGTCGCGTCCTGATCCTCTCCACCGTCGCCTTCACCCTGCTCTTCGCGGTGTGGTTGCAGTTCGGCATGCTCGGTAAGTCGATCGCCAAGGATCTCGCCCTGAGCCAGGCGCAGATGTACTGGGCCGGCTTCACAGCGGTGATGGCCGGCGCGCTCCTGCGCCTGCCAGCGGGCATCCTCACCGATCGCCTCGGCGGACGGCTGGCGATGACCTTCATCCTGCTCTTCTCGGCCGTGCCCTGCTGGCTGCTGTCGACGGCCCACAGCTATGTCGAATTGTTGACCTACGCCGTGCTCTTCGGCGTCGCCGGCAACAGCTTCGCCGTCGGCATCGCCTGGAACTCGGCGTGGTTCAGCAAGCAGAGCCAGGGCGCGGCGCTCGGGACCTTCGGTGCCGGCAATGTTGGGGCCTCGGTGACCAAACTGCTTGGGCCGGCGGTGCTGGCGGCGATTCCGGTGGCGGGTCTGTTCGACGGCCTGATCCCCGGCGGCTGGCGGGCGGTGCCGGTGCTCTACAGCGTACTGCTGGTGGTGATGGCGGCGGTGGTGTGGTTCGTCGCCCCCACGCCGGAGCGCACCCCCGGTGCCGGCCGTGCCCTCAGCGACATGCTCGCGCCGTTGAAGGAAGTCCGCGTGTGGCGTTTCGGCCTGTACTACGTGGTGGTCTTCGGCGCCTATGTCTCGCTCAGTCTGTGGCTGCCGTCCTACTACATCGACGTCTACGGCGTGACTCCGGCGGTGGCCGGCGTGCTGACGGCGCTGTTCATCTTCCCCGCGAGTCTGCTGCGCCCCCTGGGCGGCTACCTCTCGGATCGTTTCGGCGCCCGCCCGGTGACCTACCTGGTGTTCATCGCCATGGCCCTGCTCTGCGTGCCGTTGGCTCTGCCGCTGGGCATCACGGGTCTCAACGTTCCGTCATTCACCGTGCTGATCGTTGCCGTCGGCGTGTGCATGGGCGTCGGCAAGGCGTCGGTCTATCGCTACATCCCCGACTACTTCCCGAAGGACGTAGGCGCCGTCGGCGGCCTGGTGGGCACCCTCGGCGCCCTCGGCGGGGCCTTCCTGATGCCGCTGTTCGGCGTCGTCGAAAGCAGCCTCGGCATCCGTCAGAGTGCCTTCGTGCTGCTCTTCGGCCTGACCGTGCTCAGCATCGCGTGGCTGCACCTGGTGGTGACCTCGCTCAAGCGTAAGGAGGCCTCGGGCGCCTACGCGGCCGTTGCCGTCTGAGGCGAGATCGCGGCATCGGTGGCGCGGATGATCGCCGCTTCATCGGTGAAGCGCTGGCCCTGGCCGAAGTCGAGATAACCGAGGATCACCACCATGCCCAGCCGATCGGCGGCATTGAGTACCCGCGTCAACCGATCGAAGAACGGCTGACGCAGCGAGCCGTCGGGCGCGAAAGCGGAATTATTCCACGGCTGATCCGCGGAATACCCGGTAGGCGATTCGCCTTGCAGATTCACCGTCAAGGACAGCAGGCCGGCTTGTCGCCATGAGCTCATCGCGCAGAGGAATTCCCAGGTATTGCGATCGGCGTCCCACGCCCCTCGAAATGAAGAGATGAGATGGCGCATGGCGTAGGTCTTTGGTTCAGTGGCTAACAATGAATCTTCGTGATCACGGCAGAGGCCTCCATGACCGGAATGGTCCGCCGCCTATCCGGCTTGGCGCATGAACGACATATCTTGCATCGGAGCTGCCTAGTTGCGTGCGTGTTTGCTGAACTCATGAGGAAAAGCCGAAGGAGTGATTGCAGGTCGGAAAAGATGATTACCAACTCCATTATGCGCTTTCTCCTTCTGTTTGTTTCCTCTGCCTCTTTGGCCATGGCCGAGGACGCAAACATCTATACCTCTCAAGTCGTGCCACTATTGACGACTCACTGCTATGAGTGCCATGGCCCGAAGAAGGCGAAGCACGACCTGCGTCTCGATTCGCTCGAAGGCATCCTCAAAGGCGGCAAAGAACTCGGCCCGGCAATCATCGTCGGTAAACCTGAGGAGAGCCCAATGATCAAGCTGATCAAGCTCCCCAAGGGCGAGGACGATTCCATGCCGCCTAAAGGCCCGCGACTTACCGAAGCGGAAATCGTCATCCTCAGCAAGTGGATCGCTGACGGGGCGAAGGCCAAATAAGCACGTCGCCCGCTGCGCTTCGCGGCCGGCGCTGTCGGCGAAGCTTTCCGCATATCGATCCCCAGAATATATCAGAGGGGGTCAGCTGCGCGTTACCACGACTCCTGCCGCAGCGGTTTCCCGCCGGATAACCGCTGCGGCAGGAGTTTCGTTTTTTGTCGTGGCGGCGTGTCCTTGGGGAGTCCCGAGCACAGGTGTCACGGCATTTTGCCGGGCATGGCGGCAGGCGGTTGAGGGATAGGCTATGAGCATGGATGTGACGCTCACCATCACCGAAGGTCTGCACTGCGCCTCGTGCGTACGGCGCCTGCAGACGACCTTGGCGCCTTTGCCTGGCGTGACGGCGGTGCGTGTCGACCTGACCGCGCGCCGCGCGGTGGTTTCGACGGCGAGCGGTGGGCCGTCGCCGGCAACACTCATTGAGACCCTCAGCCGACACGGGTTCAGCGGCCAGCTGGCGACGACCGTCCTGCCCTCGTCGCGGACGGCGTGGATACGCGCCGGCGTGGCCGTGCTCCTCGCCGGCCTGACCTACGATCTGCCGTTGCTGCTGCCGCATGCCAGCGCGCACGCAGCGGCGACGGCGGCCGCCGCCCTGGCTCTGCTGTGGCCGGGGTGGATCCTCATTCGCAGTGCCGTTAGCGCCGCCCGTCAGCGCACGGCGTCGATGGACACCCTGATCGTGCTCGGCGGCGTGGCGGCCCTGCTCGTGGGTGAGGCCCATGCCACCGCCGTCACCGTCGCCCTGACCTTGATCGGGCGCGCCATCGAAGCCCGCGCCCGGCAGGCCACCGCCAGCGCCATCGAAGGTCTGGCGCTGCGCGTCCCCGAGCAGGTCCTACGTCTCAACGCCAGCGGTGCAGAAGAGCACGTCGCGCTGTCCGAGATCCACCTCGGCGATCGGCTGCGCGTGCATGCCGGCACGCAGGTGCCGGTCGACGGCACCCTGATGGCCGGTGATCTCGCGGTCGATGAGGCCCTGCTCACCGGTGAGTCCCTGCCGGTGGCGAAGGTCGTTGGCGATGAGGTCGCTGGCGGCACGCGCGTGGTCGACGGGACGGCGATCATTGCCGCCACGCGCATCGGTGCCGACACCGCCGTTGCCCGACTCGCGTCCCTGGTGCATGCCGCCGCCATCGGCAAGCCGACGGTGCAACGCGTGGTCGATGCCATCGCGGCGGTGTTCGTGCCGTTGGTCATCGGTCTGGCCCTGGCGACCTGGGCGGGGTGGTGGTGGCACAGCGGCTCGCCGCTGGCAGGAATCCTGGCGGCGGCGGCGGTGCTGGTCATCGCCTGTCCCTGCGCCCTGGGTCTGGCGACGCCGACGGCGCTGGTTGCCGCCAGTGGCGCTGCCGCCCGGCGCGGGATCTTCATCCTCACCCCGCGCGCGTTGGAGGCCGCCGCCCGCATCACCGCTGTGGCCTTCGACAAGACCGGCACCCTGACCACCGGCGCCTTCACCATCGAGCGCATCTATGGCGAAAATCAGTCGCGGGTCCTGGCGGTGGCGGCGGCGGTCGAGCAAGGCAGCGACCATCCGTTGGCGCTGGCCATCCGTTGCGCCCATCTCCAGCGCGCGATCGCGCCCTCGCGCGGGATCGTGCAGGAGGTTCGCCGCTACACCCAGCGTGCCGGGGCCGGGGCCACCGCCGAGATTGATGGCGGCGAGGCCACGGTCGGTTCTGCCGAGTGGCTGCGCGAACACGGCGTCGAACCGCTGACGACGCCCGATCCGGGCAGCAGCACGGTGGTCCACGTGGCCCAGGCGGGGGTCACCCTCGGTGCCATCATGCTTCGCGATGCCGATCGCGAAGAAGCTCCAGCGGCCATCGCCGAGCTCGCCAAGACCTGCCGCGTGCTCTTGATCAGCGGTGATCGCGCCGGCCCGGCGACCGCTGCCGGCACGCGCCTTGGCGTCGACGAAGTCGCCGCGCAATGCACGCCGGCAATAAAGCTCACGCATCTCCGCCGGCTGCAGGGCGAAGGTCTGCGCGTGGCCTTCGTCGGCGATGGCCTCAACGATGCGCCGGCCCTGGCGGCGGCGGACCTCGGCATCACCGTCGGACGCGCCAACGAGGTGGCGGCGGCGGCCGGCGATCTGCTCCTGCCCACCGGTGATCTCTCGGGAGTGCCGTGGGTCTTGCGCCTAGCCCGGCGCACGCGGCGGGTGGTGCTCGGCAATCTGCTGCTGGCCGCGGGCTACAACCTCGTGGCTCTGCCTTTCGCGGCCTTCGGCTACGTCGACCCCGCGCTGGCCGCCGGCGCCATGGTGCTGTCGTCGTTGGCGGTGGTCGGCAACAGCCTGCGCCTGACGCGCTGAATCCGTGGGTTTAGGCGCCCAGGTTCAGGCGCCCAGGTTCAGGCGCCCAGGTTCAGGAACACTGGTTTACGGCGTGAAGCGAACCTCGGGCGCGCCCAGGCCGCGCAGCCAGGCACCGATCACGGCTTCGCCGCGGACGCGCGCCTTGGCATCCAGGCCCAGGCGCAGGGTCTCATCGGCGGCTTCCTTGAAGGCCAGCAATTCCGCGAGTTGCGCCATGCTGATTGATTCATCGGCGGTCTTGAGCACGCCATGCGTCTCCCAGATGTTCCAGCGCTGGGGATCGGAACTCTTGTGCAGGATGCGCACCGGCGGCAGGGTCACGACGGCATTGGCGCCTTCGCGGCGGACCTGCGCCTGACTGAGGTCGAGACCGAGGATGACGCGCACCGGAATCACCGCCTTGAGGTAGCGGGCGGGGTCCATCGTCGTCACCAGTTGATAACTGCTGATCTCCGTGGCGAGCAGACGCAGCTGCCCCAATTCACGGATATCGGCGAGCTCCCAGGTGACGGCGGCGGCCGAGGTCACCGGCGCCGATGGCGGCCACGCATACCACACGCCCCCGGCCAGACCGGTGAAAAACAACAGTGAGATGAACCACTTCATCCCTTGCCTCCGGGCACTGGTGGCGCTGGTGGCATCGGTTGCGCGGGGAGCTCGACCTCGGTCTCGTCATCGAAGTCGACGGTCACCGAGAGCGTGGGATAGCCGAGCATCGCCGGCAGGACGCGTTTGAGTGCCAGGCGCGTGGTGTCGCGGATCTCGCGATCGATGCCGAGCTCGCGGATGCGGACCGGCGCTTCGGCGAGCGCATGGACGCGGGCGGCCTGCACCGCTGAGAGCTGTCCGGGACCGGTGTCGCTGATCCAGCGCGTCGTACGGGTGTCGAGGATCTCTGCCGGTGCGACCGAGAAGCCCGGCGCCAGCAGATGCGGCGGTGGCAGCTTGATGCGGATCCGTTGGGCGGTGACGCGCACGCGGTCTGGGCCGATCGCCGCCAGATCGAAGCCGTAATCGCCGGTGACCAGCAGACGGCAAAGGATCTCGTCGGTATTGGTGATGATCAGGCCATCGCTACGGGCCGCCCCGCGCTGGATGGTACGCAGCACGACCTGGGTGGTGGCGAGGTCCTGGACCTCGCGCAGGCGGCTGGCGACGGCCGGTGCGCCCGGCAGCGGCGGACTCATCACCGCCCGTAGCAGGCGGGCCCCGATGATACCGCCGGCGATCACCACCGCGATCAGCGCCGCGCCGATTAGTGCCGGACGGGCCGCGCGACGTAGGACCAAGAGCAGTAGCGGAGGCATCGGCTAGACCGTGGCCAAGGCGTGGGCGATGGTCGCACGCAGGCCATCCTCGCGTCGCAGGTAGGCCATCGCCAGATTGCGGGCCATGCGTTTGAGCAGGGCGCGATCGCTGGCGGCGGCGAGGTAGGCCTCGGCACCGGCCTCACCGGCGAGCTGCGCGCGCAGATCGAGATCACGGCGGGTGAGCACGGCTCCGCCGGCAAACAGGTCGACGTAGCGGGCTTCACCTTCGGCGCTCAGCCAGCGGCCGAGGACGTGGCCGGGTAGGGCGATCGCCGCGCACGGCAGGTCGAGGCGGCGGCACACCAGCTGCCAGAGGGCGGTGAGCACGATCGGCAGTCCGATGCGGCGTTCGAGGACGTCCGGCAGGAACGAATTGTGCGGATCATCGAAGGCCTCGCGATTGCCGGAGAATCCGCATTCAGCGCAGAGGAAGCGGGCGACGGTGTGGGCATTGGCAGGAGCCCCGGCAGTGATGCGCGCCGCCACCTGCGCCGCCAGCGCGTCGAGCTGCGGTGCTCCCAGCAGGCGATGATCGATGCGCGGATAGGCAAGGCGGGCGAGCAGCCACATGCCGATCTCGAGGTCCTCGGCGACGGCATAGGCATCGACGAGGGCCTCGGCATCGGCACGCAGGACGATGGTCGTCAGCTGCGTCGGAATCTGGCCGTGCGCTGCCGCCGCCAGCCAGGTCCGGTCGAGGAGATGCGGTTCGCTTTCCAGGCGTTGTACGAGGGCGGCGCTAACGGCGGGATCGGGATCATCGAGCAGCGACACCAGGGCGCTCAGTTCACTGTTCACTGATGCTCCTCGGGCGCGTTCTCGTCGTCCTCCTCCTCGTCCTCTTCGTCGTCGTCCACATTGTCACTGTAGGCATCGCCCTCGTGATCATCCCAGACGGCGTTGGCCATTGCCGCTAGGGCGTACAGCGAGCGGCTGTCGATCAGCGGCGGTGGCCCCATCAGCGCCGCCGCTACCGTCGGGGCTTCTGCCCAGCGATTGATCGCCGACTGCACGTCCTCGGCGAGGGCCTCGATGTCGGCCAATTCATCGGCCTGATGCAGCGGTCCGAGGAAAGGCAGGGTCAGCAGCACCGCCCGCACCGCATCCTCGGTGAAGTGCTCATTGCCGCTGAGGCGCAGGGCCACCGCCAGTTCCCCGCGCAGCCGGCTGACCAGGGCGGTGAACGCCGCCGCCGCCGTGGGATCGTCGCAGAAGCACAGGCGCACGATCTCGCGCTCGACGTCGCCGTCGCGACCGGCGGTGGAAAAGGCCACGCGCAGGTGCGGCAGGAGGAACGCCGCGAGGAAGCCGCGCTGCTCGGTGCGGATGCGTCCGCGCGCGACCACATGCAGGTAGCGCTCGACGAGTTCCTCATCCTTGCCGCCGGCGCTGTGGTATTTGCGCAGGCATTCCTCGGCGAGCTGGCTGCGATCGCGGCGTAGGCGGCAGAACAGCAGGCGCCGCCAGGCATCGGGATCCTGCGGGCGGGTACTGGCGTAACGGGTGAAGGCGTTCTCGGCCCCGGTCAGATCATCGAGGGCTTCGCAGGCCTGGCCGAGATCGAACCACGCGATCGGCGAAACGTCGGTCGAGCCGGCCGAGGCCGAGAGCAGGGCGCGGGCGGCCCGCAACAGGCCTAGGCGCAGGGCGAGTCTGCCGAGCTGGGCGCAGATGAAGGGATGGCCGGCATCATTGCGGCGTTCGGCCAAGGTTGCCCACGGCACCTCGTCATGGGCGTTGAGGCTCGGCCAGCGCGTGCGCGCCAGCTGCAGGGCGCTGGCGGGATCCTCGGAATGGTGTTCGAGGCGATCGGCAACCTGCGCCGCCACCAGCAGGGCGGTGCGGCCGAAGCGCTCGACGAGGTGCGCCAAGCCGCGCTCGCCACCCCAGTGCGCGTGGCCGTTGAGCACTAGGCCCTCAAGGAACCATTGATCGAGCTCCTCGCTGGTGGTGACCTCGGGCGATTCCTCGACCTCGACTTCGACGGTCTCGATTTCGCCCGGGCCGGGGCCGACCAGCCACGTCTCGATGGTGCCGGTGGCGCGATCGAATTCCAAATAGCAGTCGCGGCGCACGGTCGGCAACCACGCCCACAGCGCCATCACCCTGGTGTTGAGGATCGGATCGAGTTCGCGCGCCTGTTCGGGCTGGAGGTGCAGGCGGGCCCGGGCGAGGTTGACGAAATCGCGGAGCGTCGCAGGAAAATGTCCGAAGATCACCACCAGACCGCCGACGCGCACTCGCCGGCCCTGTTCATCGTGTTCAATTTCGAGGCCGGCGGCGACCAGCGGTGGCGGTCGCAACTGGCCGAGTCCGATGCGACCCGGGCCGGCAGCGCGCAGGTTGGCGCGCTGCCGATGCCACTCGTGATCCAGCGTGAGCAGGGGGTTCGACATGTCGGAGAGTGACCTCGTCCTGACTCTATCACCGCCCTTCGCCGTCTCCAAGCGCGTTTGCGCCGGTGCATCGGGGTGGCCTTTTGCTGATTCCTACGGTAGACTTCACGTGCATGGCTTCTCCGCATCACCGTTTGCCAGCGAACGGCCCTGGGCGTGACTTGGGGCTGATGCGCTTGGTGCTTTTCACCTTCAGCCTCGGCCTAGTGCTGGGTGGCTGGTCTGCGCTGAGCGCGGCCGAGGAGATCCTCGCCTGCTCGCCGGCGGTCTGGGGTTTACCCGATAGCCCGGAAGGTTTTATCGGCGGCTCGGCGGTGGTGGTCGCCGGTGGATATGCGCTGACTCTTCAGGAAGCCTTTGTCAAACCGGTGGCGGTGGGCGAGCAGCTGACCTTGGTGATGGGCGATGGCCGTCGTGGGCTGGCCACCGTCAAGGCCGTCGATGAGCCGAGCACGGGCGTGCTCCTCGCCTGCGACACCAGTGGCGTCACGCCCATGGCCTTGGCCGATGTCAGCCAGATGACCATCGGCAGCACGGTGTGGACGCTTGGCAATAGTAGCGGGGCCGTGGTAGATGATGGTGTCGCGGCCCTGAGCCGCGGGGTCTTGAGCGGTCGTTATGTCCTGCCTGCGGATGGTCTGCCGATGCGCGGTCGCGGCGGTCGCATCCTCTCGTTGCTGCAGGGTCCGGTGTGCGAGATCGATGCCGCCGTCAACGATGGCGACCAGGGGGCGGCGGTGGTCGACGCTGCCGGTCACCTGCTCGGTCTGGCCAGCCTCGCCAGCGCCCGCGAGCGCCGCCTGGGGACGATGGTCCCGTTGCTGCGGCTCCTGCCCCTGTTGAGTACCGCCCATGCGGCTTTGCCGCTGCTGCTGCCAGGTGTATCCGATGCCAATATCGTGGCCGATCCGCCCGGCCTGGTCGTGCTCAGCTTCGATCGCTTCCAGGGCCTGGGCAATCCCGAGGCGGTGCCCCGCCCGCCGAAGACTCGCGAGCAGGTGCCGGTGTACGAGCGCGAACGCCTCGACCGTTGGTGGGATCGCTATTATCATGATCAGCAGATCCTGTGGACCGACAGCCCGGCTCCGGGCGTGGTCCTCGATCCCGCGCGCGGCACGCTGCTGACGGCGGCGGCGAATCTCCACGGTGGCGCCACCAGCGGCCGGGTGCTGTTGCCAGGCGGCGCGAGCATTCCCTTCAGCGTACTGGCCGTGGATGTGAGCCTGGATCTGGCGGTGCTGATCGCGAGCGCGCCGCTGCCCTTGCCGGCTGCCACCATCGCCACCAGCAGCCCAGTGGGGGGCGAACCGGTGTCGGTCGTCGCCCAGCATCGCCTGGACGCGCCGCCGACGCGCACCGTCGGTCACGTCAGTTGCCGTCAACGGCGCCTGCAGCAGTCGGGCAGCGGTCTGCTGCAGATCGATGCTCGGACCAACTACGCCAGCCTCGGCGGAGCGGTGCTCGACCCGCAGGGCAGGATCGTGGGCCTGGTGGTCATGTCCGGCCCCGAGGCGCCGTGGCTGATCAACAGCGGTGTGACCCTGGCGGTGGATGGCGCGACGATCAATGCCGCACTTCCCAGTCTGCTCGCCGGCAAAACCCGAGAGCGCTTGCCGACCCTCGGACTGGGCGTGGTCCTGGCCCTGGATGAGGACCTGCTGGTGGTGCGTCGGGTGACGCCCGGCACCGGCGCGGCGCAGGCCGGCATCCGCGTTGGCGATGTCGTGATCGCCGTCGAAGGCCGGCCGGTGAGCAGCGCCGCAGCGGTGTCGCGGGTGCTGCTGCAGCATCGCGCCCTGGAGATCGTGAACGTCCAGATCCGTCGCCATGGCAAGCTCCATGCACTGCCGGTGACCTTGCAGGAATTCGGCGGATGATCCGCCTGACGATCATCATCGCGTGTGTGCTGGCCGGGTGGCTGAGGCTCGCAGCCGCTGACGCCGCTGACGCCGACCAGCGCTTCCTGGCGCCGTACGTTTTCATCGCCAGCGGTTCGGGAGTGATCGTTTCCAGCGATGGCGACATCCTCACCAATTTCCACGTGGTCGCCGAGGTCTGTTCACCGCTGGCACCGCAACTCACGGTGCGCTTACCGGGAGTCGGCGAGGTCGCGGCGCTGCTCGTGGCCGCGGACCCCGTCGGTGATATCGCCCTCATCCATCTCAGCGGAGCGCATCCGCCGCTGACGGCGGCGGCGCTGGTCGAGCGCATCCCGCCGCCCGGCACGCCGGTGGTCGCGGTCGGCAACCCCTTCGCCTTGGGCGATCTCGATGATCGCCCCTCGGTGAGCCGGGGCGTCTTGGGAACCGGACGGGTGGTGCGCGGGGCCTATGCCGATTGCCTGCAGCATGACGCGCCGGTGAATCCCGGAAATTCCGGGGGCCCGTTGTTCGACCTCGAGGGCCGCCTGCTGGGCATCAACGGTGCGATCCGCTCGCGCTCGGGATTCCGCATCAACAGTGGCATCGGTCTGGCGCTTTCGGCGTCGCATCTCGCGGAGCTGCTCCCGGCCTTGCGTGCGGCCGGGGCCGAGCACGGCGGTTGGTTGGTGCGCAGCATGGCCCCGCCGGAACTGGTCATCGAGCAGCGTGCAGAAGGTGTCGCCGTTGTCAGCGGTCCGGCGCCCGTCAGCGGTCCGGCACCCGTCAGCGGTCCGGCGCCCGTCAGCGGTCCGGCGCGCTTGCTGCCCGGGGACCTCATCCTCGCCGTCGCCGAGCGTCGTAGTCCGGCGGTCGAGACCGTGCTGGGATTGTTCCGCGGTGCGCCGTGGACGGTCGGGCACACCTTGCCGGTGCGCGTCAGCCGTCAGGGCCGGATGCTGACCGTGGCCGTCGCCACCAGCCGGGCGCCGATTCCCGGTCAGCCCTGGCACGGCCTGGCGGTCAGCGAACGGCACCAGCAGCTGGTGCTCGACCCCGTCGAAAGCCTCAGTCCGTTGGGGCGCGCCGGCGGTTTGAGCGGCGACGTGCTGTTGTCGGTCAACGGCGCGGTGATCGGCAACCGCCTGGATCTCTTGCGCGCCACGGCGGCCCTGGCCATTGGCGAGCCGGTGGATGTGGTCGTACGCAATCCTCTCGGGGAGGAGCGTCGTCTGCACTTTTTCGTCGCGCAAAGTCCGCCGTGATCACCCTCGCCCTCCTCGCCGGTGGCCGCTCGACGCGCATGGGCCGTGATAAGCTCCTCTTGCCGCTCGCTGGGTGCACCTTGTTGCAGCATCTCGTCGAAGTCGGCCTGGCTGCCGGTCTGCCGGTGATCGTCTGCGGTCGGCCGGCTCCGGCGGAGTGGTCCTTGCCGGCGGTACGCTTCCTCGGCGATGCTCAACCCGATGAAGGTCCCCTGCGCGGTCTCGAAGCCGCCCTCGCGGTGGCCGACGAGGTGCTGCTGCTGGCCGGCGATCTGCCCTGGGTGACGGCGGCGGATCTGCTCTGGCTGTGTCGTCAGGGGGCTGCCGAACATGGGGTGGCGACCACCATCGCCGGGCAGCTGCAGCCCTTGTTCAGCCGCTATACAGCTGCCTGTCGGCCATTGCTCGCGGCCGAGCTGGCGGCCGGACGGCGTTCGCCGCGGGCCGTGCTGGGCGCTGGGAAATTCACGCAGGTTGAGGTGCCGGCGGCAATTGCGACCAGATTGCTGGATGTCGACACGCCTGCCGACATTCCCGACGATTGGCAACGGCTGATTGGTCCCTAGTTTGAACTGATAATGAAGGTTCTTGTCGTTGAAGATGATCCAGCGGTACTCGATGTATTGCGCCAACTAGTTGTGCAGTTCGGTGACCAGCCGCTGGTCGCCAGCGATGGCGAACAGGCCTGGGCGCTGCAGCAGGAACACCGCTGCGGAGCGGTGATCAGCGATTGGTCGATGCCCGGCTGCGATGGCATCGAATTGCTGACCCGCATCCGCGCCCTCGATGCCGGCACCCGCTACACCTACTTCATCTTGCTGACGGTTGCCGATGACCAGCAGGTGGTCAGCAATGCACTCGCTGCCGGGGTCGATGATCATCTCTCCAAGCCGGTGCAGCGCACCGCCCTGATGGCGCGCATCAACGTCGCCCGGCGGCTCGTCGCGCTGCATCACGAAGTCGCTGAACGCAATCGCCTGCTCGCGGAAGCCAATCGCCGCATGCGCCGTGATCTGGCCTCGGCGGCGAATGCGCAGAAGGCGCTGTTGCCGAGCACCCTGCCGGAGCACCCCGGCCTGGTCCTCGGCTGGCGCTATCAGCCGTGCGAGGAATGCGCCGGTGACCTGCTGGGCGTGCAGCGCCTCGACGAGCATCGCATCGGCATGTTCCTCTTCGACGTCAGCGGTCATGGCGTGGCCTCGGCCCTGCTGGCGGTGCAGGTGGCGCGGGTCCTGATGAGTGCGATCCGCGTCGAGAGTTCGCCGCTGGGCGTCGCTCAGGCCCTCAACGAGGCCTTCTACAGCGATGGGTCCCTGCGTTTCGTGACCTTGACCTATGCGCTGCTCGATCTGCGAACCTGGCACCTCGGCCTGGTTTCCGCAGGCCATCCGGCCCCGCTGCTGCTGCGGGCCGACGGGCACTGCGAAAACCAGGAAATTACAGCTCATCCGATCGGGCTCTTTCCCAACGATACCGCGCAGTTCACGACCTGGGAAGTGGACCTCGGGGTAGGTGATCGCATGCTCTTCGTCAGTGACGGAGTCCTCGAAGCCAACGGTGCCGGGGATCAACAACCGTCGCATCCGAGCGAGGCCTTCGGTCCGCTGCGGTTGCAGGCGGTTTGGGAAAAAGCCCAAGGCCTCGAGCATGAAAAAGCCCTCAATACGGTGATGGATACGCTGGCGGTGTGGCGTGGGCGTGGGCGATTGGAGGACGACATCACCGTGCTGGGCCTTGCGCGTGAGGCCTGAGAGGATTCGTCTGTCAATATTATTATTTATGTAGTTTATTTTGGAATTGGGGAAATGCGGCGTCGAGATTGATCCGACAGTGGGGGGGTAGACAGTGGTTCGTACATGTTGCATCCCCACGCGCCCATTCAGCACGCACGTCCAGGTGGTCCGGCGCTGTCCAAACCTTTGGTGATCGCCATTGATGGTCCGGCGGGGGCGGGCAAGAGCACGGTCACGCGGCTGGTCGCCCATCGTCTGGGGATTCTCTACCTCGATACCGGGGCCATGTACCGCGCCGCGACGGTGGGCCTGATCGCTGCCGGGGTCGCTCTCGATGACGCCGAGGCGGTGGCCGCCTGGGTCAATCATCGGCATATCGATTTCGATGAGCATGGTCAGGTACGCCTCGATCGCATCGTCATGGCCCGCGAAGATATCCGCTCGCCGTCGACCACCGCGCAGATCTGGCGCGTCGCCAACAATGGCGGTTGCCGCGGTCACCTCGTGCGCCTGCAGCAGGAACTGCTTGCGGGCCGCGATGCGGTGGTCGAGGGTCGTGACGCGACCACCGTCATCTGTCCGGATGCGCCGCTGAAATTGTACCTCGATGCCAGCCCCGAGGAGCGCGCCCGCCGGCGCTTGGCGGAATGGCCGGCGAATGAGCCGCAACCAGAACTGAGCGAAGTCGCCCGGCAGATCCGCGAGCGCGATGATCGTGATCGCAATCGCGAGGTCGGGGCTTTGACCCTCAGCGACGAAGCCGTGCACCTCATCACCGATGGCCTGCGCATCGACGAAGTCGTGGCCCGGATCATCGCCTATGCCGTGCAGCGCCAGCCCTTCCTGCTTGAGAAACTGCTCGCCGATCAACTGACCGTCGGACGCAGTCGCCAGCCTGGTTATGTCT
This sequence comes from Planctomycetota bacterium, assembly GCA_044338255.1. Lineage (GTDB taxonomy): Bacteria > Planctomycetota > UBA11346 > UBA11346 > UBA11346 > CAIUVD01. The sequence goes on from JBIILZ010000001.1 coordinate 67,846, forward strand.
GCGTCGCGCACGGCGACCCCGGCGATGGCTGGCAGTTGGGCCTCACCAATCCCACGCCCGATCGTCAGCCGGGCACCACCACCGCCTTCGCGCGCAATCGCGGCGGGCGCCAGGCGGGGACCCTCGCCCAGGGCTTCGCGGTGTTGGCGTTCGCCGGCTGCGGAGAGCACTCCGGCCACGTCCTGGCCTTGCCGATGCTGCCGCAGACCTGGTATGTCATCGAGCCCGGCTGCTGGCATGCGGTGGTGCAGCAACCGGGCACCATTTGCGCCTGGGCCGAGTCCCGCGGCATCAGCGAAGAACGCCAGGAATTGAGCCCTGAGCACCGTGCCGAGCTCGATGCCTACATCGACGTCTACGTGCCCAAATAGGGCTGCTGCGTAGGAGGGCAACGGCCGCCAGCGGCCATGGGTAGCCGTCGGCCTGCCACCCCATAGGCTGCCCGCCGTTCTACGGAGAAGCTCATGGCCCAGATCGTTATCAACCCCCGCATTCGCGGCTTCATCTGCACCACCGCCCATCCTGGCGGCTGTGCTGCCAACGTGCAGGCGCAGATCGCGGTTGCCAAGGCCGCCGGCCCGGGCAAGGGCCTGGGCAATGTGCTGGTGGTCGGTTCGAGCGCGGGTTACGGCCTGGCCTCGACCATCACCGCCTTGTTCGGCTATGGCGCGAAGGTTCTCTCGGTGGCCTTCGAGCGTGGCGGCAACGGCGAAAAGACCGGTTCGGGTGGGTGGTACAACCTCGCGGAAGTCCATCGCGTCGCCAAGGAGGAAGGCAAGACCATCGAGACCATCATTGGTGATGCGTTCTCGGCACCGATCACCGCCCAGGCGATCGCGGCCTTGCAGGCGCGCTTCGGCCAGATCGACACCTTCATCTATTCCCTGGCCTCGCCCAAGCGCACTGATCCGCTCAGCGGCATCACCCACAGCAGTGTGCTCAAGCCAATCGGGCCGGCTTATACCTCGCAGACCATCGACCTCGACACGGACCAGATCAAGCCGATCACCATCGCCCCCGCCAATGAGGACGAAATCGCCAACACCGTCAAGGTCATGGGCGGCGAGGATTGGGAGCGCTGGGTCAAGGCTCTCGCCGAGGCCGAACTGCTGGCGCCGGGTTTCCGCACCGTCGCCTATTCGTACATCGGACCCCAGATCACTTACGCCGTGTACCGCAAAGGCACCATCGGCGCCGCCAAGGATCACCTCGAAGCCACGGCCCTGCGCATGAGCCGCGATCTCAAGGCCGCCTATGGCGGCGGGGCCTGGGTCAGCGTCAACAAGGCCCTGGTCACCCAGGCCTCCAGCGCCATCCCGGTGGTCCCGCTGTACACTTCGATCCTCTACAAGGTGATGAAGGAAAACGGCACGCATGAAGGCACCATCGAACAGATCGTGCGCCTGTTCGCCGAGCAGATCGGGCCTGGCTGCACGCCGAAGGTCGACGAGGCCGGACGCATCCGCATCGACGATCGCGAAATGCGCGCGCCGGTGCAGGCGACCATCGATCAGGTATGGCAGCGCATCACCAGCGAAAATCTTCTCGAGGTCAGCGACTACGCGAGTTTCAAGCGCGAATTCCGGACTTTATTCGGGTTCGAAGTCGAGGGTGTCGACTACAGCAAGCCGGTAGAAGTCGAAGTTCCCCTGGTGTGATCGTGGTTCAGGCGGCCGGCCTCCTGGTTGAGGCTGCCTGAACCTTCACGGCGCGGAGGCGTTGAATGCCATGGGGACCTACCATGCGCACGACGCCCTCACCTGCTCCTGTGATTGTCTATGCCTCTGCCTATGCCTATGCCTATACCCACGCCACGCCGCCGCCGCCCGTGCAGCGTCGCTTGGGCGGCTGGCTAATCAGCGCGGGCATTCATGCCGCGGTTCTGCTGGTCGCCTGGGTGATGGTGAGCACCGTGCCGAGAATCGTGGATAAGGATCCGCTCGTGACGCGGACCGTACCGCTGGCGGTACCGGACAATAAAGTCGACAAGCCCAAGCCCGTGCGGGCGATCGAAACCATGCCGGAGATCCCGCAGCAGGTCGAGACCGAGACGCCGGCGGTGACCGTTCCCGAGGTTGCCGAGGTCTCTACCGCGAACAGCGAAGAGGTCACTGAAATCCATACCGCTTCCGATCCCGCTGACGCCATTGCCGAGACCGCGACCGGGAGCTCCGGCTTTGTGGCAAGTATCGGAACCGGCGGTGGTGGCGGGAGCATCTTCGGCGGTCGCACCGGTCCGGATCACAAAACCATCGCGATCATAGGCGGTGCCAGCCATGACTCGGAAAAAAGCGTCGAACGGAGTCTGCGCTGGTTCAAGCGCCATCAGAGCCCCAATGGCTCATGGGAATCGGACAGGTATTACCTGAATTGCACCGAAGGGGTTAAATGCGAGCCGGGGAAATTGCACGATGCCTCGGATGCCAACATCGCCATGACCGGTTACGCCGTGCTGTGCTTTCTGGGGTACGGCTGCGATCATAAAGCGCCGGGTAAATACCGCACCACCGTCAAGAAAGGCATTGAATGGCTGCTATCGCAGCAGCACCCCGACGGGTATTTCGGTCGCCGCAATTACGAGCACCCCATCGCGGTCATGGCCCTGGCGGAAGCCTACGCCATGACCACCGATCCCGCACTGCGTGCGGCGGTGCAGAAAGGCGTCGATCAGATTCTCGCCCACCAGAACCACGATACCGTTCCAGGTACCGACGGCTATGTCGGGGGACTCGGCTGGGATTATACCAGACCCAATGACCGCAACGACGTCTCGGTGACCGGATGGAATATCATGGCCTTGAAATCGGCACTCGCCGGTGGTCTCAATGTCGGCAAGGGCATGGATGGGGGCCGGCAGTGGTTGGAACGTCATTGGTTGGCGTCGAACAGTGCCACGGCCCCACAGGCGGCCGGTGACACCCGCGTTTGGAAAACCGCCAAGGACATCACCGCCTACGATCAATCCCGATTCTTCTATACCTGGCACGATGGTGATGAGAAACTCGAAGGCACTGCCGGGCGGGAGTCGATCGGCTTAGCGTGCGCCATCTTCCTGGGTCGTACGCAAGGTGATCGGATCGTCGAGTCGTTGGCCAATACCGTCACCCAGACGCAGATGCCGACGAAGTTCCCGACCAATATCTATTATCTCTATTACAACACCTTGGCGGTCTTCCAGCTCGGCGGTGAACGCTGGCAGAAATGGAATGCGACCGTGCGCGACCTTTTGACGCAGTCCCAATGTCAGACTGAGGACTGTCGTGATGGTTCGTGGGATTGGCAGGACAGCCATTTCACCGGCAGCGATCTCGGGCGGGTGCTGACGACCGCGTATAATACCTTGAGCCTGGAGGTGTATTATCGCTATCGCCAGATCGCCAAGATGCACCCCAGATAACCCAGAGAATGCAGGGGGAATTTCGGAATAAGCATTTTATTATTTATTTAATAAAATGCTGATCACCGAGTTTTGCTCCGGCTCAGGCGGGCGTACGAGCGGCTCATATCCCGAGCGTCTTCCGATTGTCTTGCGGCAAATGCGTTTGTAGTCTATAATCAAGAGTGTTACGTCGCTATAGCATCATCTGGCAGATCCTCTTTCCGCTGGTCGCGGTCTCCACCGCGGTGGTGGCGATCGCGAGTTGGCTCAACTATCAGGCCTTGGCGAATGCCAATCGTACGGCCGCCCTGCGCGAATTGACGGTAGCGGCTCGTCGTCGGGCCGAGGTCGATAACCAGGTCTTCCTGCAGGCCGAGCACAACCTCGTGCAATGTCGCGATCTGCTGCGCAAACGTCTGGCCCGCTCGGGACCGGCGCCGGTTTTTGCACGGCGTGATGATGGGACCTTCCGTCTCATTCCAAGTTTTGGCGAGGCGCCCTTGGGGGCCTTTCTGGCCCGGACGGCGCTCAGCGACGAGCGTGCCCGGCACTCGCTCTCGACCACCATCGCGGTTCTGGATGAGTTGGGTGCTTCGTGGTGCGATCAATTGCCGGCGATCGCCATCGGTGAGCCTTCGGCGTGGTTGGCGACCTGGGGAACGACCTATGCCGATTTGTCCTCGACGATGTTGCCAGACGATCCGGTGCTCTTGACCTCGGAAGTCGAGCTGCTCAACCAAGTCGGCAGCGGAGCGCGCTGGTCTGGAACTTATTTCGAGCCGGGCACCGCCACCTGGTGCGTGACCGCTCTGGTGCCGTTGGAATACGAGGGCCACCGCCTGGCGGTGTACCATCCGGTGCCGGTCCAGGAATTGTTGACGCGGGTCGGCGAAGGCATGCCCGTCGGCACCATCACCGCCATCATTGATCGCCATGGTCAGGCCATTGCCTGCACCGGCTCGCCACCACCGCTTGAAGGGCCCGGGCAGGCCCAGGTGGCTTTGCCGAGCCGGTTCTCGGCCGCGATCGCATCGGCGCAGCGCACCGATACTGATGTCCTGGCAGCGGTGAACCAGGATGGCTGGATTGCCGTTTCGCGGATCCTCGGGCCAGATTGGGCGGTGATCACTCATCTGCCCCCGGAGCTGGTGATCGAACCCGCCCGCCGCGCGGCGGAACAATCGCTCTTGGTCGGGATCTTCGCCATCAGCGGGCTGGCGGTGGCGATCGCCTTGATCCTGCGTTGGCGGGTGGCCATGCCCCTGGGCGATCTGCAGAAAGAGGTCGCACGCTTGGCGCTCGGCGGCAAGCCGCCCCGACAGCGTCGCATCCGTCAGGACGAGATTGGTCGGCTGATCTCAGCCGTGGATCATATGTCCGGCGAGGTCAGCACCTCGCAGGCGGATCTGTGCACGGCCATGGATGCGCTGAGTCAGCGTGAACGTCTGTACCGCACCCTCTTCGCGGCCGCGGCGGATGCGGTGCTGGTGCTGCGCGAAGGTGAGATCATCGATGCCAATGAGCGCGCCTGCCGCTTGTTTGGTATCGAGGCCCGCCGTCTGCTCGGTGTTGATCCGGCGCATCTCGCCCCAGAGACGCAACCCGATGGCGTGCAGTCGTCCTTGCGTCTGGCGGAATTGATGAGCCAGCCACCGAAGTTTCCCGCCCCCTGGCGGGCCCGTCATGACGAGGGCGGGGAGATCGAGACCGAGCTCAGTGTCGGCCGCGTACCGCAGCCCGAGGGCGACTTGATCGTCCTGGCCTTGCGCGATGTCACCGAGCGCAACCACCTCGACCAGCAGCTGCGGCAGGTGCAGAAGATGGAGACCGTCGGGCAGCTTGCCGGCGGCATCGCTCACGACTTCAACAATGTCCTTACCGGCATCGTCGGCTCTGCCGAGCTGCTCGGTCGCCGCGTCGCTGCCGATGAGCGCGCCACGATCCTCGTCGAGCGCATTCTCCAGGCCAGTGGCCGGGCGACGGCGATGATCCAGAAGCTCATGGCCTTCACGCGCAAGCGCGCGCAAAGCTCAACGCCCATCGATGTGCATGCGGTGATCCGCGAAACCTGTGCGCTACTCGAGCGCAGTGTCGCCACCAACATCAGCGTCGAGCAGTCGCTGCTGGCCGCCAACAGCATCATCATCGGGGATGCGACACCCTTGCAGACTTCGTTGCTGAATCTCGGCATCAATGCCCGCGATGCCATGCACGATGGCGGAAAACTGACTTTCTCCACGCGTGTCTGTGTGCTGGAAGCGGCTGCCGGTCTGGCCTTCGCGCCGCCGTTGCAGGCGGGAACCTATCTGGAGATACGGGTGACCGATACCGGTTGCGGCATGTCCCCGGAAACGCGTCGGCATCTGTTCGAGCCGTTTTTCACCACCAAGCCGATCGGCAAGGGCACCGGCCTGGGACTGCCTGCGGTCTTGCGTATGGTCCATGACCATCACGGTGCGATCGAAGTCAACAGTGCCTTGGGACGTGGCACAACCTTCCGTATTCTTTTGCCGCTGTCCGATGCACCGTTGGAAGCCGAGCGCAGCGAAGGCCTGCCGCTGCGCGGCTCCGGCCGCGTCCTGATCGTCGATGATGATGATCTCGCCCGCGGCACTGCCGTGGAAATGCTGCAATCCCTGGGCTACGATACCGTCGAGGCGAACAATGGCCGTGAAGGCGTCACGGCCTATGTTCCGGGATGCTTTGCGGTGGTCCTGATCGATATGGAGATGCCGATCCTGCGTGGCGACGAATGCCTGCGTGAATTGCGTTCCCGCGATCCCCAGGTGCGAGCCATCCTCTGCAGCGGCTTCAATCGCGAATGCGGCTCGACCGACCTCGGCAGCGAAGGTTTCGGAGGCTTCCTGCAGAAACCCTATCGCCTCTATGATCTCAGCGTCGTCGTCGCCCAGGTCGGCGGGAAGGCCGTCTCGTGAGGGGCCTCCTGCTCATCGTGCTGGGCCTGCCGGTGCTGGCAGTCGAGTTTCAGCTCGAGCCGGAAGTGCACAGCTTCGTGAGTTTCGGGTACCTGCAGACCACCGGCAATAATTGGCTGGGCAATTCGCGTTCCGGTACCGGTGAATTCTGGGAAGCGGCGGCCAACGCCCAGGTCACCCCGTTGCCGCAGACGCGCGTGGCGGGGCAGTTGTTTGCCCGTGATTTCGAACGCTATGACAATGGCCGGGTGCAGGTCGATTGGTTGTTCGCTGAATGGCAGCCCAGGGACCTCATCGGTGTCCAGGTGGGGCGGGTGAAGATTCCCCTGGGCTTGTATAACGAAGTTCGCGATGTGGATGTCGCGCGGGCCACGATCTTCCTGCCCACGAGCATCTATGCGCTGCGCTCACGCGATATCAACAACTCCACCGATGGGGCGAAGGTGTTCGGCTTCAGCCACATCGGTCCCGGTGGAGCGCTTGAATACGCGGCCTTCTTCGGCCACACCGACATCTCGACCTCCGGCGGGTTCGCAGGGTACATGACCGATGTCGGGTTCGGAGATATCCAGCTTATCGACATTGATTACACCTATGGCGGCATGCTCCATTGGCATACGCCGCTCGACGGTCTGGGCGTGCGGATGACCGTGTTCGAGATGCGCGGCCTGCATGTGCGTGGAACGACACCCAGCAACCTCACCCTCGACGCCAGCACCGGATCCTATTTCAAATTCATCCCTTCGATCATCTATGATCATGGCCCGTTGACGCTGGCCGCTGAGGCCGGCTTCAACAGTGCCAGCGCGGATGTCGTCCTTCAGGACGCCAATGGCGTGCAGGTGGCGCCAACCTTCGTGATCGATGATCGGAGTGCCGGCGGCTATTTCTCTGGCACCTGGCATTTCCCCAAGGACCTCGACGCCACGGCTTCCGTCGAACGTCAGTGGGACGATCCGCGGACCCTGGACGTCCCCAATACTACGCGCTTCGCGCTCGCCGCGCGTTGGGGCATCAGTGCGCATTGGTCGGTCAAGGCCGAGTACCAGCACATGATCGGGAACGGCTCGGCGCTGCGTGCCGACAATCCCGATGGGCTGGAGGATCACTGGGATCTTTTCGCCCTCAAAACCACGTTGGATTTCTGAGATCATTGTGAATACGATCTCCCACATCTTGTGCTTCCATCTGCTGTGGCTGCTCGGCAGTACCTTGGTCGCCGCTTCTGTCGCCGCTTCTGTCAGCGCTGCCGAGAGCGGCGGCTACGGACCGCCGCCGTCCACGAGCACGGCCAAGGCCTCGCCGCGCGGGATGATCTTCGCGGTCGTTAACTCCACCATCGATGTCACCGATCTGAACCGCGAGCGGATGGTCGATCTGCTGACCGGACGGGTGACCTCGTTGGTCAATGGCGGGCGCGTAACGCTGATCCTGGCGCAGAGCGAGGCCGGCGAGAAGGCGGTCTACCATTTGACGGAACGTGACACGGCGCGTCTGCTGCGCGGTTGGAAGCGCCTGGTGTTCGGAGGCAGCGGACGCAGCTTGCCGCTGGTGTGCGCGAGTGATGAGGAGGCGCTGAATCTGCTGCGTCGGACACCGGATGGACTCCTCCTGCTGTCCCGGGTGGATGAGACCGAGCTCCCGAGCGGATTGCAGGTGGTGGCATTACCATGAACAGCATCTTCATCCGCGGCCTGGGATCGTTGTGCATCGTGGCCCAGTTGCTTTCAGCAGCCGACTTCGACCTCACGCCAGAGGTGCATAGCTTCGTCAGCTTCGGTTATCTGCAGACCACCGAGAATGAATGGCTGGGCAGCTCGACCTCGGGCAGCAGCGACTTCTGGGAGGTCGCCGCCAATGTCGCACTCAACCCGGTGCCCACGGTGCGCGTCGCCGGACAGATCTTCGCCCGTGATTTCCAACGCTATGACAACGGCCGGGCGCAACTCGACTGGCTGTATGGAGAGTGGCATCCCAAGGATGTCTTCGGGCTCCAGCTCGGGCGGGTCAAGATTCCCGCGGGCTTGTTCAACGAGGTCCGTGATGTTGATGCCGCGCGGGCGACGATCATCTTGCCGACCAGCGTCTATGCCCTGCGCACGCGCGATCTCTACAATGCGACCGATGGCGCCAAGGTCCTCGGCTATGGCCATCTGGGCCCTGCCGGGTCGATCGAATACTCGGCCTACGTGGGGAAGACCCAGCTTTCCCTTGATGGCGGTTTCGCTTCCTATCTCACCGATGCCGGGTTCGGCCAGATGAGCGAGATGGGGATCGATTATGTCTGGGGCGGCATGCTCCACTGGCATACTCCGGTGAGCGGCTTGGGGACGCGTTTCACGACCAACGTGCTCAAGAATCTCACTGGCACCGGCACGCTTCCCAGTGGCGTGGTCTTGCATGCCAAAGCCGACACCTACTTGGGATTTACGCCCTCGGTCATCTATGAACAGGGGCCCATGACCCTGGTCACGGAAGCACTGTTCACGCGCGGGATGAATTCGGTGCAGGCTACCGATGCCAATGGTCTGCCCTTGGCGCCGCTGGTGGTGCAGAAGGATCACAGTTGCGGCGGCTATGTGTCGGGGTCGTGGCAATTCCCGATTGATGTCGAGACCACCATTGCCGTCGAGCGTCTGTGGGACGACATCGATCGCCTGGATGTGCCCAACACCACGCGCTTCTCGCTGGCCGCGCGCTGGGGCATCACCAACCACTGGTCAGTGAAGGCGGAGTATCAGCACATCATCGGCGCCGGTCTGGCCTTGCTGGCTGATAATCCCCAAGGCGTCGAGGACCATTGGGATCTCTTCGCCTTGAAGACGACCATCGATTTCTAATCGTCTGCCAGCCCGCCTGCCAGTCCGTCTGCCAGCCCGTCTTGCAGGGCTTGTGAGCGCGGGCTGTCGGGCACCGGAGTCAGGTTGCGATCGACGGTACGCCGTTGGTCGAACACGAAGCACGTCCCGTCCCAAGTGCCGGCTTGGCCATTCTTCTCGGCGAAATAGCTGAGGATGCCGCCCTCCAGGTGATAGACGTTGGCGAAGCCCTTGGCGCGCAGCAAGGCGGTGGCCTTTTCGCAGCGGATGCCACCGGTGCAATACATGGCCACATGCTGATCGCGTTGCGGATCGAGATGCTGATCGACCCATTGCGGAAATTCGCTGAAGCTCGAGACCCGCGGATCGAGGGCCCCGGCGAAGCTGCCTTCGCAGACTTCGTAATCATTGCGGGTATCGACGACGACGACCTCGGGACGGGTGATGAGCGCATCCCAATCGCGCGGCGCGACGTAGGTGCCGGTATGTCCGGCAATCGGCAGCTCGGGAACACCCATGGTGACGATTTCGCGTTTGCACTTCACGCGCATATGCCCGAACGGCTGGGTATCGCAGAATGACATCTTATAGGTCAGCCCGGCGAATCCCGGCAGGGTTTCGAGATAAGCCTGGAGGGCAACGACCGCCGCCGGACTGCCGGCAACAGTACCATTCAGGCCTTCACCCGCGATGAGGATAGTCCCCTGCAAGTCGGTCGTCAGGCAGAACGCGCGCAACGCCTCGCGCCACGCCAAAGGCTCAGGAATCACCGCGAAGCGGTAGAAAGCAGCAACCTGGATCATGCCCCAACTATCCGCGCCCAAGCCCCCATCCAAGGCCCGTTTCCAACACCTATAAACGGCCGCGATCCGCCAAGAAAACGAAGCGGTTCGTGCACATGCAAGGCGCCGCAGGCCAAACAAACGGCGCAGCCGCATCGAAAAAACTCTAAGATCCGCCACTGAAATCGTGACTGGTCGTGCCTACGCAGGTCGCCGCAGGCCAATCAAACGGCGCAGCCGCATCGAAAAAAACCTAAGATTCGCCGCAGATGCACGGCTAGCGTCGTTTTCAGTGGAGACGGCGCATTTTGGTGGCACCGAACTTCATTTGGTTGGCTTCGACGACCTTGGCCTCGAGCGACTGGCGTTTCGCCGGATCCTTTTCGGCCTCGGCGAGTTTGCTCAGCAGCGGCACGGCTTGCGCCAAGACCTTGAGCGCTTCACCATACAGACGATCACGCTCGAGGCTGTTGCCCTTATCGATAGCATCCGAGCAGAACTTGGCGCCTTGCTCGTAGAGCGCGAGGGCCTTGGCTTCGTCGGGCTTGCCGGTGATGGTCGCCACCGTTGCAGGATCTTCGATTGCTGGCTCATCGGTGACGACCGGGGCACCGACCGTGGTGGCGCGGGCCTTGATCTCGGCCAAGCGCCGGGCTTCCTCTTCAGCCGCCTTGCGTTGGGTCTCCTTGGCTGCGGCCAGCAATTCTTCAGTTTTTCCATCGTAATACAGACGTGCCTGGCGGCCTTGTTCGGTATCCTTGTAGCGCCGCTCGATGATCGACATGTACGAGGCGGCCTGCATTTTGTTACCGCTCTTCAAATGCGAGATGAGGCTCGCATAGAGCGCACCGGCGCGATCTTCACGGACGGTGGTCGCTAGTTTCGCATCCAGCAGCAGGGCTTGGTGCAGGGCGTCGACGACCTGGGTATCGAGACGATGTTGGAAGGCGAAGCGACCGAGATCATACCAGGCCATGGGATCGCGGGCTTCCTCGCCGACCAGGGTCTTGCGGAAGGCTTCCAGCTGCTGCGCTTTGCTTTTGCGGTTGGCGACCTGATCGACGAGTTTGACTTCACCGAGGTTCTGATCGGACAATTCCGTAGCGATGTAGCCCTTGTTGCCTTTGATCAGGAAATTGACTTTGCCGATCTTGCGCTGGGCTGCGATATAACCCAGCGGATCCTTGTCGACGGTGGGGGAATCCTTGTCGTTGCCGGTGATCGGTACGGCATAGGTGGGCTCGCGCCCACCGCTGAGCACCACCAGGCTGGGATGGGTATCATAGCCACGTGCCAGCTCATCGCGATCGCCGAGCTTGGCGAACAACTGCTGCATCAAGGGGGCGATGGTGACGATATCGCGGGCCCGCTGCATCTGCGTTGGCGTACCGGTGAAATCCTGGGCGCGGCGGGCGTTGCTGATCGCGAGATCGAATTTGTAGATATGGTAGGCTTTTTCCGCCTCGGCCAGGAGCGGTGTGACTTTGCCATCGACCATCGCTGCGGCTGGGGCGCTGACGACCACCGGAGCGCTTATCGGTGCCGCCGCCACCGGCGTGGTGGGCGCGACCAGCTTGACCGTGGTGGTCAGGGCGGCTTCGTGATCTTTGGCTTCCAGGCTGGCCTGCATGACGCCGGGCAGCACCGGCTCAGCCCCTTCCTCGGTCGGTTTGGCCGGCGATCCGAACCAACCGCGAGGTGTCTGTGGAGCATATACGGTGACGCCGATCACCGTGCCGACGACACCGGCAAAGAGCAGATAACCGAAACCAATAGTACGGGCCATAGCAGGGCGCTCCAACGGGTGCTGAGCGCACAAGGATGGGCAAGGTTCATCGGCTTCAACTGCTTACGAACCGGATGAGTGATACCGACTGATCCCCCGCTGCCACAGATGATGGGCGAAGGCCAAGCTCGCCACCGCCACCAACGGCGTCAGCAAGCCCGGCAGCCACGGGGTGGGATGCTGACCGAGGAACAGGCTGGCGGGATAGAAGGCCACGAAGGAAAACGGAATCATCAGCGAAATCAACAATTTCAGCGACCAATGGTAGATGCCGTTGGGCCAGCGTCCGAACTCCATGAGGTTGTACACCGGCGGCACCATGCCGACCCGGTCTTCAAACCAGAAACCGGTGGCGGCAAAGGCCATGAATACCGCGACCACCACTCCGAATGCCGAGAGCTGCATGATTGCCAGCAAAAGCAGATGACCGGGATCGAAAGCCATCCCGGGAATGCGCCCCGCAGCCACGACCATGATCACGACGCCCATAATCGCCCCGCCGAGGTCTTCGATGGCGATGCGGTCGAAGCACACCTGCAGAAAGGAGGGATACGGCCGCAAGAGCACGCGATCGAGGGCGCCGTTGATCAGGTAGGTTGAGGAAAGCTGATACAGATTTCCGCAAAAGCAGTGGAACAATCCGATTGGCACTAGGGAAAAGCCGAGCACGAAAAGCAGCTGATCGGCGCTGAAACCGCCAATCGTCTGGGTCTTGCTGGTGTAGATCTGCAGCATCGCCAGGGCTACCAGCCCGCGCATGATCTCATCAAGGCCCTGCAATAGCAGATCGCCACGGTATTGAAGGCGACGCTTCAAGACGGTGATGAACAGCAGCCAGCCGATGCGGATGGTGCGCATGCCCACGACCATGCCCGGGCCGAGCGATATTCAATGCCCGTGGATGGCTGCCTGAGCAGAGATGACTGTGGATGGGCGGTATCAGAACAGCTCGGCCTGAACTGTGGCTTCCTTATAAAGGGTATTAACGTGCATTCCTGGTACCGATGACCTGATTTTCGACGATTTATTTTTACGCATGGTGTAAAGGGGGTATCAAGGGGATACGCCACCTTGAAGGTGGTGTGTCCCCTTTAGTGCCTCCCTTTAGTGCCTTCCTTTAGTACTTCTGGACGGCTCGACAGACATACTCACCAGGCGGGCGTTCGGTTTCAATCTTGTCTTGATTCGGTGCTGGTATCTTTGATTGCCGAATTTGAGGCGGTTCAGGACGGCGAGGCCTCCGGGGAAGCGGCAGCTGACTCCACGCGAAATTGATCGGATCCCAACCTGATCTTCGTATGCCTGGACCAGTCTTCACTCAGGAGTCTGCCATGTCCACGCACCCATCTTTCTTTTTGTCCGCCACCTTGCTGGCGCTGTCCCTCGGCATCGCCGGCTGCTCCATGAAGGGCGACGACGGCGACAAGGGCGACACCGGCACCACCGGGGTCACGGGCGCGGCGGACGCCGGGGTGGAACTGCGGTTCCTCGGCCGTTTCCAGCACAAGGATGCCGGTAGCGTGGTGGGCTTCGATGTGGGTGCGGCTGAAATCACCGCCTATGATGCCCTGTCCATGCGCTTGGTGGTCATCAACGCCAAAATCGGGGCCATCGACGTCCTGAATTACGCCGATCCCACTGCGCCGGCGTTGATCCAATCCGTGGATGTCGGCGCCCTGGTGGAAGCCGCCCGGAGCCTGCCAAATACCGATTTGGGTGGCGTCAACAGCGTGGCGATCCGTGGCGGCATCGCTGCCGTGGCCGTGGAAGCCACGGTGAAGACCGACCCGGGCTACGTCGCCTTCGTCAACGTCGCGACCCTGGCCCTGGTGGGCAGCGTCAAGGTCGGCGCCCTGCCGGACATGGTGACGTTCAGCCCCGACGGCAAATACGTGGTCACCGCCGACGAGGGTGAACCCAGCAATGGCTACGTCGCCAATCCCCCGGGCACGATCAGCGTGATCAACGTCACGGGCGGCTACGCCTCGGCCACCGTCGCCACCGCCGGCTTCACCGCCTGGGATGTGGGCGGCGCGAAAAACGCCGAAGTCGCCGGCCTGCGCACCGCCGGTCTGCGGTTCGACACCATCACTGGGGCCGCCGCCACCTTCAGCCAGGACATGGAACCGGAATACGTCGCCGTGGCCCCGGACAGCGCCACCGCCTACGTGACCCTGCAAGAAAATAACAGCATCGCCGTGGTCGATCTCGCAACCGCCACGGTCAGCAAGATCATGCCCCTGGGCTTCAAGGACCATGGCATCCCCGGCAATGAGCTGGATGTCAGCGATCGGGATGTGGACGGCACCAGCGGCGGCGGCGGTCTGATCAACATCCGCACCTGGCCCGGCGTGGTTGGCGCCTTCATGCCGGATGGCATCTCCTGCTACAAGGTCGGCAACACCACCTACCTGGTGACCGCCAACGAAGGAGATGGCCGGGACTACGCCTCGGGAGGCTTTGGTGCAACCTTCGCGGATGAAATCACGGTTTTCGCCAAGTTCGGCGCGGCCACCACCGCCGGACCGTTGACCGGCCGCCTGGCTGGCCTGGAGGGCAACGACAAGCTGGGTCGGCTGACGATCCTCAATGATCTCAGCACCCCATCCCGAATCGTCGCCTACGGTGCCCGCAGCTTCACCATCTGGGATGCCGCCACCGGCGCCCGGATCTGGGACAGCGGCAGCGAAATCGAACGCCAGGTGGCCAACCGCTTCCCGGCCAACTTCAATGTCTCGTCCACCTCCAACACCCTGGATAACCGCAGCGACAACAAGGGCCCGGAACCAGAAGGCTTGGCCATCGGCACCATCGGCACCACGACCTACGCCTTCATCGGCCTGGAGCGCATCGGCGGGGTGATGGTTTACGACATCACCAACCCCCAGGCCCCCAGCTTCGTCAGCTTCACCAACGAGCGGAAATTCAGCGAAACCCCTGCCGCCGGCAAGGGTGGCGATCTGGCGCCCGAGGGCATTCACTTCATCCCCGCCGGCAGCTCCCCCACGGGCAAGGCCCTGCTGGTCGTCGGCAACGAGACCAGCGGCACCTCCACCGTCTACCAGGTGGCCGACCTGGTGGGCGGCAATGGCTGATCCCCAGTCCTGAATCCTGCGGAAAAGACCAACGGCCGGGTGTGCTCACCCGGCCGTTGGCGTTGGTGACAATCCCCCCAGGCGGATCCGCCCCCGCAGCCCATCGGGGTTGGTCAGTGTCGCCCCGTGGAGTAAAAGTAAAAGTAGAAGTAGAAGTAGAAGTAGAAGTAGAAGTAGAAGTAGTAGTACCAGGGGGTCACACCACCTTGAAGGTGGTGTGACCCCTTTAGTGCCCTTCCTTTAGTGGCCTTGAAGGTGTTGTGTCCCCTTTAGTGCCCCCTTTAGTGCCCTTTAGTGGCATCGCCCTTCGTCGCATCGCTGAAGCCGTGAACGCCTCCTCAGGCGTTTGGATCTACCGTCGGTAGCCACGTACCCATAGCCGCCTGCAGGGTTTCCTTCCGGATCGGTTTGGTGAGGACTTCGTCCATGCCGGCGGCAAGGCAGTGTTCCCGCTCCTCGTAAAAAGCGCCGGCGGTGAGCGCGAGGATGGGGATACGTTGGCCAGCCGGCTCGAGGGCGCGGATCTCGCGCGTAGCCTGCAAACCATCCTTCTCCGGCATCTGGCAATCCATCAATATGAGGTCGTAGGAATGGCGTGCGAAGGCGGCGACGGCCTTGATGCCATCGCCGGCAATTTCCACGGTCAAGCCCAGCTGGCGCAGCATGGTAAGCGTGACCATCGCATTCACCGGATTGTCTTCAGCCACGAGGATGCGACCGCGCAGCGTGCGTGGGCTGGGATCCTTGTCGGTCACGTCGTTGTGGGTCGCGGCCTTCGGCGCCCTCAGCGAACAGCTGATGTCCGCCGTGAATATGCTGCCGCGACCGAGTTCGCTCGTCACGGTAAGGCTCCCGCCCATGAGTTCGCAGAGTCGACGACTGATGACCAGCCCCAGGCCGGTGCCGCCATAGCGTCGCGAGATCGAGGCGTCTGCCTGCGAGAAGGGTTGGAAGAGACCAGACAGCTGCTGCGGAGCGATGCCCACCCCGGTATCGGCCACCGCGATGTTCAGTCGTACCTGACCGGACGCATCATTCTGGAGCTTTTCGTCAAGGGTCACGGTCACCGTCCCGGACTTGGTGAATTTCACGGCGTTGCTGAGCAGGTTGAGCACGACCTGCCGTATGCGACCGGAATCACCGGTGACCTGGAAGCGCGCCGGGAGCGAAGATTCCAGACGCAGATCGAGGCCTTGCTTGCGGGCCTTGGGAAGGAACAGATTGAGGCATTCCCTGAGCAGGGTCTGGGGCTCGAAGGCGATCTCTTCGAGGAGAAATTTTCCGGATTCGATCTTCGAAAAATCGAGAATGTCGTTGATGATGGTCAAGAGCGCTTCCGCCGAGGAGCGGGCGGTGGTCGCAAAATCGAGCTGTTCCGTCGAGAGACTCGAATCGATCAGCAGGCTCAGCATGCCCAGCGTGCCATTGAGGGGGGTGCGGATCTCATGGCTCATGTTGGCCAGGAACTCGCTCTTGGCGCGGTTCGCGGCCTCGGCTTCCTCTTTGGCCTTTACGGCCAAGGAGCGCGCTTCACGCAACGTCGAGACATCGGTGATGAGGACGAAGAATCCCCGGGTCTTACCGTCCTTCACATCGGGAATGTAGCGTACCAGGGCATGACGGATCCTTGTACCGACCGTGATCTCGCGTTCGAATTCCTGAGGGATGCCCTGCAAGGCTCCGCTGATGTAGGGCAGGTTGAGCTGGAACCGCTCCTCGCCGATGACGTCGCGGACGTGCCGGCCGATGATCTGCGCCGGCGACAATCCGAACCATTTGCTGTAGTCACTGTTCGCAAAGCGGTTGTTCAACTGCTCGTCCCAATACCCGATCATCGCCGGCAGGTTGTCGATGATATGTTGCAGATGCGACATCGCCGATTCGGCGATTTCCTTCTGGCTGCGCAGCTCTTCTCGATCGCGCTCGGCTTCAATTCGTCGGATGCGCTCGCGGGTGATGTCGGTGAACGATACCACGACTCCGCCCAGCCCGTTATCCGACTTGGGAATGGGTGCCGAATTGATCGAGATCCAGACCTGCGAGCCGTCGGGGCGATTAACCCCCATGACCACGTTCGTGCACGATTTTCCGGTCTTCAAGGTGACCATCGCGGGGTGCTCTGGACCGGGGAAGGGCTCGCCGCTTTCCTTGATCGCCGACCAGCGAGGATCGAAACTGGTGCGTCCGAGGAGCTGATCGGCACTCAGTCCAAGGATCCTTTGGGCGGCCTGGTTGTGATCGATGATCTTGGCGGCGTGGTCCTGGATGGCGATGCCGGTATCGAGGATCGAGAACACGGTTTTCAATTCATCAGCTGCGGCCCGCGAGGACATCGCATCGAGCATCTGGTTCTTGCAGAGAGTGCGCAAGGCGATTGCGCTTTCGACCTGACGTCCCAGTCCGGCGAGGATTTTGATCTTTGCCGGCGTGATCTGCTTTGGCTTATGGTCGATGACGCACAGGGTGCCGATCGGCAGTCCCTGCACCATCAGGGGGATGCCGACGTAGAAGATCACCCGTGGTGCATCGACCACCAAAGGGTTGTCGTGGAAACGCGGATCCTTGGTCGCATCTTCGACAATCAGCGGGCATTGATCGGGGTTGAGGATGGCATGTCCGCAGAAGGAGACTCCGCGCGGAGTTTCGCAGGCATTGAGCCCGAAGCGGGATTTGAACCACTGACGATTTTCATCGACTAGGCTGACCAGGGCGATGGGCGCATCGGCCACTGCCGCCGCGGCCTGGGTGAGGTCGTCGAAGCTTTCCTCCGGCAACGTGTCGAGGAGCGCCAAGTCCCTCAGGACTCGGAGACGTTGGGCTTCTTGTGGATGTGGTCCTGGTTCCAGCACAGACGTATCCCCTGATGGACTTGGGTAGCATACCCTACGAATGGGTCGCAATCCCAGGTAATTATCGGGCAGTCAGTCGCTGCCGGCGAGCCGCAAGGCTTTAGATCAATGTAGTAATTTGTTGCAGATCGTGCGCAGGGGGATGGTTGATGAGGACGGCTGACGGGTTTGCACACGAGCGCTATCCACGGCGACCTTTTCCCGCCGGCCTGAGCCTGAGCCTGAGCCTGCCGGGCAAAGCGCACTCAGGGGGCGCCAAGCGCGGCATCGATGGCGTCGGCGAGGCGGGTGTGCACCAGCCGCCCGCGCCCGGCCCCCGGCCCCGGCCCGAGCAGACGCTGGAAGCCCAGGCGGCGGGCCTCGGAGGCGCGCAGCTCATAGCGCGGACCGGGGCGCAGTTCACCGCCCAGGCCGACTTCGCCGATGGCGCAGAGATCCGCCGGCACCGCGACTTCGCGCCACGCCGAGGCCACCGCCAGGGCGATCGCGAGGTCCGAGGCCGGTTCGATGAGGTGCGCCCCGCCGGTAACGTTGACGAAGACATCGGCCTGGCCCAAGGGCAGGCGCAGGCGTCGCGAGAGCACCGCCAGGATCATCGCCACGCGATCACGATCGCAGCCGCTGACGCGGCGCTGCGGTTGCGGCGCCTCGGTCTGATTGACCAGCGCCTGGACTTCGACCAGCAGGCAGCGGTTGCCCTCGACCGTCGGCACGATGCACGAGCCTGGCACACTCGCATCGCGATCGGCGATGAACACGCCGCCGGGATCGGCGACTTCGACCAGACCTTCGCTGCCCATGCGGAACAGGCCGATCTCATTGGTTGAACCAAAGCGGTTCTTTACCGCCCGCAGCACGCGCAGATCGGCATAGCGGTCGCCCTCGAACGAGAGCACGGTGTCGACGAGATGTTCAAGCAGGCGCGGGCCGGCGAGGCCACCGTCCTTGGTCACGTGGCCGACGATCACCAGCGACGTGCCGCTGCGCTTGGCGGCTTCGACGAGGGTCGCAGCACAGGCGCGGATCTGGCTGACGCCACCCGGCTCGCCGTCGATATCGCTGCGCGTCAGGAGCTGGATGGAATCGATCACCACCACGCGATGCTCGCCAGAGATCATCGCTCCGGCGAGGGCCAGGGCATCGCCGCTGGCGACCAACCGCAGCTGGCTGTCCCTGATCCCCACGCGGTGGCAGCGGTCGCGCACCTGCGCCGTCGATTCTTCGGCGGTGGCGTAGAGCACCGGATGACTGCGGCCGATGACGCCGGCGACCTGTGCCAGCAGGGTGCTCTTGCCGATGCCCGGCTCGCCGCCGATAAGCACCGCCGCACCCACCGGCAGACCTCCGCCGAGGACGCGGTCGAGTTCCGGCATGCCGGTAGCAAAGCGCGCCGTGAGCGCGGTCTCGACCGCCGCCAGGGATTCGCTCTTCAAGCTCGCAGCGGCACTGGCGTGCACCGCCGACTTGGCCGCCGAGGCGGCATCGGCCGCCGAGATCTCGGCGATCGAATTCATCTCGCCGCACGATGGGCAGCGTCCGGCCCATTTGAGGAAGGTGTCGCCGCAGTCACGACAGGCGAATGCAGGAGCTCGTTTAGCCATGAGGCCTGGAGTCTGTCGGCCAGCGCCACGGCTCCAGGTGCTTTCTCCTGCCTGCCGGATGGCGACCCCGTCGCGGTACCTCCTTGCGCGGCCGGGCGCGGCCATGTGATGCGCGAATGACCGATCGCCATGTCGATGTTGAAGCCCTGGAAGTGCCCCTGGCCGCCGCCGCCGCCCTGCCGGTGCAGTCGCTCGACCATCATCTGCAACCCTGGCTGGCCAAGCTCCTGCGCGTGCCGGTCAGCGACATCCACAGCTACACCATCGATCGGCGTTCACTCGACGCCCGCAAAAAACCGCATCTGACCTACGTCTATCGGCTCACCGCCGCGGTTCGCGGCGATAGTCCGGTGCATGAAGGCCCCGGCGTGCAGCTACGGCTGGCACCCCCCGCGCATGACGACGGCCTCGGGCAGCTGCCGCTGCTCGCTGACCTCCCCATGCACCCCATCGTCGTCGGCACCGGCCCGGCGGGGATCATGGCCGCCTATCTGCTGGCCCTGCATGGCTGCAAGCCGATCGTCATCGACCGTGGTCGCGATGCCGATCGCCGGACCCAGGACATCGAGCATTTCCACACCACGCGCGAGCTCGACCCGGAGTCGAACTACCTCTTCGGCGAGGGCGGTGCCGGAACCTATTCCGACGGCAAGCTCTACACTCGCGTCAAAGATCGGCGTATGCGCTTCCTTCTCGAGGCCTTCGTCGCCGCCCGCGCCCCGCGGCACATCCTCTGGCGCCACCATCCCCATGTCGGCAGCGACATCCTGCCGCACATGTGCAAGCGGCTGCGCCGCTTCATCACCGAGCGCGGTGGCGAATTCCGTTGGGAGACCACGGTCACCGACGTCATCGCCGAGGGCGGCTGCTGCGCCGGTGTGGTCACCGCCAGCGGCGAACGCCTGCACGCACCGCTGACCCTGATCGCGCCCGGGCACAGCGCGCGCGAGCTGATCGCGACCCTCATCCGCCGCAACATCGAGCACAAGGCCAAGGGTTTCCAGCTCGGCTGCCGCATCGAACACGACCAGCGGCTGGTCGATCTCGGCCAATACGGTTGCCTTCCCGGACGTGATCTTCCGAAGCACCTCCTGGGCGCCGCCGAATACAATCTGGTCTCGCGCCCGCCGGCACGACGCGACGGCAGCAAGCCCGAGAACGTGACCACCTTCTGCATGTGCCCGGGCGGCGAGATCATCGCCGCCACCAGCGACCGCGGCCAGCTCTCGACCAACGGCATGAGCCGCTTCTCGCGCAGCAGCCCCTTCGCCAATGCCGGTCTGATCGTCAATCAGGAGGTCGACTACGACGGTGACGGCATGGCCGGCTTCGACCTGATCAACCGTCTTGAGAGCGAGTGCTTCAAGGCCGGCGGCGGTGATTTCTCTTGCCCGGCGCAGTCCGCCAGCGGTTTCCTGCGCGGCGAGGCCGGCGTCGCCCCGACCACCTCGAGCTATCGTCTGGGCGTGCGTCCGGGGCGTCTCGATCGCATCCTCCCGCCGAAGACGGTCAGCGCTCTCGGCGAGGCCCTGCGCTTCTTCGATCGCGTCATTCCCGGTTTCCTCGCCCACGGCACGCTGGTCGGGGTCGAGGCCCGCATCAGCTCACCGGTGCGCTTCGAACGCGACCCCGCGACGCTCATGAGTTCGTTGCCCGGTCTCTATCTGGCCGGCGAAGGTGCCGGCTATGCTGGCGGTATCGTCAGTGCCGGCCTCGACGGCCTGCGCCTGGCCGAAACCATCCTCACCGGCCGCCCGGCCTTGCGCGAAAAGGGCCCAGCTCAGGATTACGCCCCCGCTGGTTGATGGATCATCGCGGGTGTGAAGCGCAGCCAGCCGTGGCTTGCTGCCTGAAAAGATGACGCACCATCTGCGCCCGCGAGCGAATGCGTCATTGATGACCTGGAGAGATGGCAGAGCGGTCGATTGCGTCGGTCTTGAAAACCGAAAGGCCCGAAAGGGTCTCGGGGGTTCGAATCCCTCTCTCTCCGCCACATAAAAACACCCCCGGCCGCACAGGTTGGGGGTGTTTCTTTTTGGTCGAACTTGGTTGTGCGGCCGGGGGTGTTTTTATGTGGCGAAAAGACAGGGTACTCACCCCACCGCCCGCGGGGACGCGGTCGGGCTGCGGCGGCACGGGGCCACGCAGGTGGCCCCTCTTCGGCCGTCCTCGCGGTTCGAATCCCTCTCTCTCCGCCACATAAAAACACCCCCAGCCGCACAGGTTGGGGGTGTTTCTTTTTGGTCGAACTTGGTTGTGCGGCCGGGGGTGTTTTTATGTGGCGAAAAGACAGGGTACTCACCCCCCCGCCCGCCGGGACGCGGTCGGGCTGCGGCGGCACGGGGCCACGCAGGTGGCC
>JBIILZ010000216.1:0-2612 GCA_044338255.1 Planctomycetota bacterium
TCCTCCCTCCGACCGGCACACCTGCACCATAGCCAAACCTGATCAGACCGCTACACCAACCCCAACAACTGGCCAGAGTATTGAGACTGGACCGGCCAAGGTTTTGAGACTCCACAATCGATACACGAACCACCCTTGCTGTGGTCATGGCCCTGATCAGCGTGCAGGCTGGCGGAGGCTCTGATGGCGTGAACAAGGCCCTTAAAAACGTTGAACAATGGGTTGTCCGCGTGTGGGCCACATCCCGAGGAGCGGGATTCCCGGCGACCACCACGGTTGAGGGCAACCCAGGCGCAGATGGCAAGGATGCTCGACTGGAGGCCAAAGCCATAGTTGCCTTCTTAAAAACGATCACTCGCGCAGAGGTCGCTCAGGGAATCCTTGCTCTGCCAAACGTAGATGTGGAGTCTTCCCCATCGGATCCCTATCGCCTCTGGATCCAATCGATCACGTCGTTTCTTACCGGACAACCGCGTCCATTTACGCCGCCGATATCCGTCCTGGAAGAGCGCGGCAAACACTATGCTCTCCATGAAAATGTCCTCATGTACAGCCAGAATGAGCTGCTATTAGCGATTTGTGATCGTTACAGTAAATTAAAACCGATTACGACGCCCGAGAATACCAGTACGGAAGAACCCCTGAAGCCACCTTCTCCAAAATTTTGATCGGTTACAGGGCTGGTACTCACCGGAAGAACCAGCATGGAGAAGCCTTACACGATGGCGCCAGGCTGGGGATCCGCAGCGGCCTTTTGGCCATGGTGGTGGCTGGATTTTGCGGATTGGGCGTGCTGTTGCTGGCGGGGGCACGGATCAGCAAGGATCTCCGGCGTCAGGCCGAAATGGCGAAGCAGACCAGACTGACCGCGATGCCTGTTCCCGTGCAGCTACCGCTGCGCTATGTCCCCGTCGCCACCACCGCCAAAGGGGTGGTGGCGGTCGAAAAGGATGCGGGCTTCTATTGGGTTCATGACCCCGACATCTTCGAGCATTGGCAGGGATTGAAGTCCCATACCGGGGCCGTGCTCCTACTTGTCGGACTGCGTCCAGGCCGCTATCGGCTGGAATTCTGGGACACCATGACCGCAAAGTGAACGAAGTTCGCGAGCTGAACATCAAGGGGCGAAATCATCATCGCACTCCCGACGGTAACCCGCGACTTGGCGGTTACGACAGCCAATCCGGGCGGCGGACCGCCCGGATTGCCATCACGCGGCGATCAGCGTCGCGCTCACGGCTGCGGCTGGGGCAGCGATCCGCGCGAGCATCATGAGCCTGCCGGTCACCAGGGCCGTTATCGTGATCACGACGGCGATGAGGGCGACGCCAGCTGTGAACATGGAAACGGCGACGTAAAATGGAGATAGGTACAGAAG
The DNA here is from genome assembly GCA_044338255.1 of Planctomycetota bacterium. Taxonomy (GTDB): domain Bacteria; phylum Planctomycetota; class UBA11346; order UBA11346; family UBA11346; genus CAIUVD01. The sequence continues at coordinate 1,379 of JBIILZ010000216.1, forward strand.
GGCGTTGCTGTAATACAGCAACGCCAACAGAAGGGTGGTGCCCAGAGCCAGGCCCAGCCCTAGACTTGATGTGCCGCCAGACGGCTTTTGCAGCATCTGAATGGCTATCCCAGAGAGTGCTCCGTAGATCAGCGCGGTGCCCCAGGTCAGTTCATCTTGCTGCGTCGATCCCATCGACACGACGCAGGCCATGCCAAGGCCCATGAGCGAATGCAGCAGGAGGACGGGGGTCTGGCGATCAAGGATGCCTGGCCGGTGGCCGATGCGCTGACCCGAGTCAGCATTGGGATTGGTTCCATGCTGGGCCAGCAGGTCACTCAGGCTTTCCGGGACGGAGCGTGCCGCAGAGATCTCGGCGGTCTCGGCTGCGGGGTTGGCCGTTTTGAAGAGAAGATCGGACATGCAAACTCCAAGGCGTATGCGGTTGACGCATCTGAACACTACCTAAATTCACATAAATTCAAGAGAAAAAATGCTTTTAACATACAATTTGGTCATTTTTACACACAACCTCATGCCTGGACTAGATCCAACGCCGTTTCCTTAACAACTGACACACTCACGCAGTTGCCGCAGTTGCCGTAGCTGCGGATTTCCTGATTCTCCATCGTCCGAATTGTGAGAGACACTGGCGAGTCCGATCACGGCAGGGTCGCGTATGCAGATACGATCTCGGGCGGTGGCATTGATGCCTCGTTGAAATTATTTAAAATAGTTTCAGATTCAGATTGGCTCTGATGGCGAGATTGAGCAGCGTGCTGATGCGGTCACCAAGCGCAGCGCGGTTGCAACGCTTTGGCCGGTGTTCGTCTTCAATTTCAGGTGGCTCTGGCGGTAGCGTCGAGATGGCTGCTTCATCGACGAGACTTTCGACGAGGAGGAGAAACATTAGGGCGATGATTTCCTGCTCGATCAATTGGGGCGTAGTGCCGTGGAATCCCTCGATCTCATAGCGCATCTTCATGTCCTTGAATGCAACTTCTATGCCCCAGCGTCGACGATAGACTTGAATGATATCCTGGGCTGAAAATGCGCTGGAATCCATCAGGCTGGTGACCAGAACGCAGCCGTTTCCGTTCTCGTCGATATCGCGCACTAGGCGCAGGCGTTACACCAGGTCGGGGGTGCAATCCGGATCACGGTAGGTGAAATCAACCTCAGCGTCTGCTTTTCCGCTGGCCATGAAGGCCGCTACTTCGGCGAAGTCGGTGGTGGTTCCTGCGATCATGCGCAC
>JBIILZ010000132.1:0-9796 GCA_044338255.1 Planctomycetota bacterium
TCATTGCCGGCAGACTCCCGTTGCCGGCAATCAAATAGGCCCCCGCAACCCCGAACTGACTATACCAGTGCGAATTTATGTACCCACACCAAACAGCGAGGAGCCGATAAACCGGCATGAAAGAGCAGATGAAAGAGCTGTACGTTGAGGGCCTAGCAAGCCACGACGGCCACCCCCATGCGGTTATGATGGCAACATCATGGCCGAAGCGTTGGACGGTGGCGCGCGCGGGCGAGGTATCGAGCCTCGAAACAAGCATTCGGGATGCCGACCCTGTGTCTGTAGGGCAAGGCAATACGACGACGCGGAAATCCCGGGCCGGCACTTCTTCGCACGAGTCACCGCCCCGCGAAAAGCCACCCGTTACCATTTCACACCTACAACAATAGCGGAACATTACTTGATCGATAGATACATATACGTAATGTTTCTGCATGCCAGCAACCTCCCCGACATCCCTGATTTCCGCCCGGGGGCAGACCCAGGTGCCGCAGTGGGTGCGCGAGGAACTCCATCTGTCACCCGGTCAGCAGGTGCGCTGGGTAGTGCGCGATGGCGAAGCCCGGTTGCGCCCGGTGCCGCAGGCTGATCCCCTCGCTGCGCTTGCATTTGCTGAACAGCACGGTCTGGAATCGACCATGAGCAGCGATGACTACCTCGCCGACCTGCGCGGAGGTGAGACGGAGGGCGCGCCGTGACCTGGATCGTGGACACCTGTGTGCTCCTCGATGTGCTCCTGAATGATGCGAGGTTCGGTCGCTCATCGGCAACCTGCTTGGCGCATCTGCTCCCCAAGGGTCTCGCCATCACCAGCACCACCTTCATCGAGTTGGCCCCGGCTTTTCGCGGGGATGTCGCCTTGCTGGAGGCCTTCCTCGACCAGGTCGGCGTGGCCCACCAGGCGCTGCCCGGATCCGTGCAGGGACTGACCCCGGCCTGGGAGGCCGACGATACCGCCCACGCGTTTGGCGCGTGGCATCGGCATGTGCAGGCACGGCGAAGCAGTGGGGGCACGATCCCACGCCGCCCGCTGGCCGACCTTTTCATTGCGACTGTGGCCCGTCGGTTCGCCGGGGTGGTCACGCGCAACGCTGCGCATGTCCAGGGCCTTTTTCCAGAGGGCGCCATCCGCGTGGTTGATCCGACGCAGCCGGACACCTGGCCCTGAGTGCCGTGGTCGTGGGCTGATGGTGCGCTGGCGGTGACAGCCACGACGATGGGCGCGACTGTCACCCTCACCGCACTGGACAGGGCCATGAGAGCCGGTCACATGCCAAAGGTCCGCGTCAGGCCGCGCGGGGAACCCTCTGGGCGAGGCCGCGGCCAATACGTGTGACCAACCACCACCGAGCGCAGCCCTCATGGCCACCATCCTCTACAAAGACGCAGCCATCCCCGCCGAGCGCGGCCAGGACGTGCTCGGCGCGATCGTCGGCGCGGGCAAGCCGATCAGCTACCTGTGCATGTCCGGCAGTTGCGGCATGTGCCGGGTGACCGTCTCCAGCGGCGCCGACCAGCTCGCCCCGCTGGCCCCGGCCGAGCGCTTCCACTGCAAGGGTTTCACCGGCAAGGACGGCGAAGCCCGCCTCGCCTACCAGGCGGTGGTGCTGGGTACAGGTGTGGTCACGGTCGAACAGTAAAACCGCTGCCGTCGCTTGAGCGGCGCCGGGCTGCGGATTGCTGCCGTCCATGCGCGTTGCCATCATCGATTACGAAGCCGGTAACGTGACCTCGGTGGCGCGGGCGGTGGCGGCGGTGGGGCATGAGGAGGTTGTGACCCGTGATGCGGCGGTGATTGCGGCGGCGGACAAAGTGATCTTTCCCGGCGTTGGTGCGGCGGGGTCGTGTATGGCCAGCTTCCGGGCGTTGGGCATGGACCAGACGTTGGCGAAGGCCATTGCTGCCGATCGGCCGCTGCTGTGCATCTGCGTGGGCCTGCAACTGCTGTTTGAATCCAGTGAGGAGGATGGCGGCACGCCCTGCCTAGGCATTTTGCCGGGGCGTGCGGTGCGTTTCCAGCCCACGAATCTGGCGCTCACGGTGCCGCACATGGGTTGGAACCCGACCACGCTCGATGATCCGCAGCTCGGACGTGGGATTGCAGCCGAGTCGGCATTTTATTATGTCCACTCATACCATCCCGCGCCGGGGGCCGGGGTGCAGGTGATCGCCACGGCGGATCACGGCGGACGCTTTTGCGCCGGGGTGCGCCGGGGCAACCTGGCGGCAGTGCAGTTTCATCCCGAAAAGAGCGGAGCGGTGGGACTGCGGCTCCTCAGCAATTTTCTTACTGCATGAGTCGTTTCCTGGTATTGCTGTTGGCGTTGAGTGCTGCCGCCCAGGAGGTGGTAGTAGAGGGCGTGACCGGGGCGCGCTGCCAGTTGCCGGCGGCCACCGCCGGGGGCTGCTGGAACAACTACGACATCACCGGCGCACCCAGACACCCGTGGACGCAGCCATCCCCGCATGAAACCGTGACCAACAAAGAGGACCCAGATGACCGCATGCGATCGACCAGATCGCTCGCCCGGGAGCGCACGCCCACGCACTGACCGGACACCTCTCATCCGAACCGGGTATGCGGAAGCAAATCACCCAGGGCCATGTCCAACACCCGTTTCTTCAACCCGCGGCGCAATGGCGCCTGGAGCGGGATCGGCATCGGCATCGGCATCGGCATCGGCATCGGCATCGATCGCGCCGCGGCTCGAAGCAACGCAATGCATTTTCCGCGCGGCGCGGCTGGCAGGTCGGCTCTCCCCCATCAGTGGAGGTCATCTCGCGCTCTCTCTTGACGACCCTTACGAATCCCAAGACCCAACACTGCCAGCACAAGACCCGCCAATCCACCGACGCCACAGCCACCGGCACTGCTGGTTCCGCTTGAGACCGTAACATCTGGAATCGTCGCATCCGTCACCGTCAGAGTCGCATTGTTCGAGGTCACCGCTCCGGCGCTGTTGGTCACCACCACGCTGAACAGTGCGCCGTTGTCACCGATCACCGTTGCCGGGGTGGTATAGCTTGCCGACGTGGCGCCACTGATCGCCGTGCCGCCCTTGCGCCACTGATAGGTTGGCGTGGGCGTTCCGGTCGCGACCACGGTGAAGGTGACAGTCTGGCCAACGGTTGCCGACTGATTCGTGGATTGGGTCGTGATGACCGGCGGGATGGGCGTAGGCGCAGCCTGGACATGCAGGCTCGTGGTGCTTGACTCCGCGTAGTCATCGAGGTTCGATGCCACGACGACATATATTGCACCATTATCCGACATGGTGGTTGAGGGTGTCGTATAGCTTGCCGACGTGGCGCCGACGATGTTCACACTGTTCTTTTTCCACTGATAGGTCGGCGCTGGATTTCCGATCGCGACTACCGTGAAAGTTGCGGCATGGCCAACCGTGACCGTCTGATCATCCGGTTGGGAGATGATTTGCGCATAGAAATGAACGGTCAATTTTGCATTTCGAGATAATGTTGTCCCCGCGGAATTTCTCACCTCGACGCTGAATTGGGCGCCGTTGTCTTCTTTCACCGTCACCGGGGTCGTATAGCTGGCGGCCGTGGCGCCGACGATCGCGATATTGTTCTTGAGCCATTGAAACGTCGGCAGCGGTGTCCCTGTGGCGGTCACCGTGAAGGTGGCTCTTTCCCCAGGCGCTATCATGTATTGCCTTACCGCGGTCGTGGTCAGATCCGCCGGTTGGGCGGTGATGACGGGGGCCATGGTGGTCGAGGTCACGGTCAAATTAACATTATTCGACGTGGTCGTGCCGGTGCTGTTGGTGATTACCACACGGATAGCCGCCCCGTTGTCGGAGAGGCTCGCCGTCGGAATGACCAGACTCGTCGCGGTCGCTCCCGGGATGTTCACTCCATTGCGTTGCCATTGATAGGTCGGCGTAGGATTCCCGCTCGCAACCGCCGTGAAGGTGGCTGCCTGTCCGGCGACCACCGCCAGATCCTGCGGCTGGTTGGCGATGCGAGGCTCGAACACACCGGGCATGACCAGTCGCAAGCCCCACAACTTCCAGGCGTCAGCCGTCGTACGGTGGCGAGAAGAGGCGCGAATCTTGAGATTGTCAAAGATGCTCTGGCCGCGGAAACAACTCGAACCACCTGAGGCAAGTGGCCAGGCGGGATCGATCTGGGCTCCGCTGCCAAAATTGGGGACATAGGCGTCTGCGGTATACTCGCTGACGTTCCCCAGCATATCGTACAAGCCCCAGGCATTGGGCTGTTTGCGCTTCACGTGATGGGTGCCGATGTTGAGCTGTGGATATTGGCGGTTGGTCCACCATCCGGTGGTGCCAGTGAGCGGAGTCGGGGCGGTTTCTCCGACATAGCGGCCAGCATTGCCACCATACCAGGCAATGGCGTCCAGACCGGGGATGTTGGCGTCGCCAACTGCGACATATGAGCCCTGATAGATGGGGGTGGTGGTGCCGGCGCGGCAGGCGTATTCCCACTGCGCATCGGTGGGCAGGGCGGCTGGAAATCCGCCGACCTGGGCGCTAAGCATGGACAGGAATGACGGCTGGGATGCGGTAGAAAAAAAGATCCCGTTTTTTGACATATTCTCCACCGGCAGGTCAAGTCCGTCGGTTCCGGTTGCCGTATAGTTCGAGGGATTTGCGCCGGTGACGGCCTTCCACAGGCGCTGGGTGCATTCGCTGTCGGCCATCCAGAACCCGCGAGTGAGCGTCACCTGATGCAGTTCTTCGCCGGCCCATCCCCATTCGCCGGCTTCGAAACGAATATCTGCCACATCGCAGCCCATGGTAAAGGTGCCGGCGGGGATCCAGCGGAAACGTTGCACGGCGGTGAGACCGTTGGCTGCGACCGTCAGATCAGCCCAGGGTGCAGGACCGCTGGCGTCGAGATCCTGGACCGAGGCCCACGGAGCCGGAGCCGGAATTTTCAAGATGGCACTCGCGGAAGTGACCGCACCGGCGCGATTAGTCGCCACCACGCTGAAGCGACCACCATCACTATTCAATGCCATGGAGGGAGTCGTGTAGGTAGCTGCGTTCGCTGCCGGAATGTCCACCCCCTCAAGTCGCCATTGGTAGGTCGGCGCTGGCGAGCCGGTGACGGTCACGGCGAAGGTCGCGGTTTGTCCGGCACTGATGTGACGGTTAACCGGCTGGATGGTGATGACCGGGGCGGCGTCGGCAGCGCTCAGGCCCGTGGCACCCAGCGTCAAGAGCCACATCAGCGCCAAAAGAAACATAGATTTCGGACTGACGGGAATAACGGGGGTTAAGAAAGATCGACGCGATGAGGAGACATGGATGGTCTGCATGTCGAGGAGATGATTCTCGACCCCTGCCTTATGCGTCGATTATTCCTGGAGCCCGCTTCGTCCGTATCTGCGTGTCACACGGAACTAAAATTTAGATGGCGCCCACCGTGAGGCGTGCAGATCTCGGAACTGCCCCGTGCCGCGCTCCAATCCGACCAGAGAAATCTGAACCGGATGACCGGGATGCCGAGAACTAGTATACTCGACACCGTCGCACCAGCGGCGGATCTCGGTGACGGGTTGGCCCCCAGCATCGGTCTGGAAGGTCACCTCGGCATGCATGAAGTGCCACCTGCCCGGATACGGACCAGCGGCGGGGTTGGAGACGAAAGGCTCTCGACCCACTGACCAAGCGCCCTTTGGCATAAGTGAGGGATCCCGTTGTATCGGATCGCAAAAACTGAGTGCGCCTGCAGACTCGTAGAACAGGCTCAGATTGAAGCTCAGCGGAACCTGCGGTAGATCGCTGACCAGGATGGAATGCGTCAGGGAATCGTTGTTTTCCCGCAGTAGCCAGGCCCGACCTTCCAGATACACAGTCGGCGGTAAAACCTGGTCTTGCACGATAAACGCACGCCCGTCATTGATCTCAAAAGCGATATGCTGCCAACGCAGTGAGGTGGCGAAAGACGACCTGGTTTCTGTTGGGGCTGATGTAGGTACTGATGTAGGTACTGATGCAGGCGCTGATGCAGGTGCTGGCTTGTTGATGACCGCCATTGTTTGGCCTGCGGCAGCGACCAACCCCGCTGAAGGACGAGTCGCGAACCACCAGTAAGCACCGGCACTCATGCACACGACCGCGCTCACCGTAACCCACATAGCAGCCTTGGCGCTCGGCAGGCCGGTGTGGTCGAGCACCTGCGCGTCGGGACCTGACGCTTGGTCGGGCCGAAAACTGAACAGCAGTGGTAAAAGCGCCAATCGGCGGGCTGGCGAGTCGGCTCGTTGGCGCTCGCGCAAGCGTTCGAGCGCGCTCTCAATCCGACGTGAGATCGCCGATTGGGATACACCCAACATCTCAGCCAAAACCTGCTGGCTCTGGCCCATGAGATAGTGGCGGATGATCAGCTCGCGATCTTCGGCGGCAATATTCACCAGCAGTTCGTGGACCTCTCCCGTCACATCGTCGCCGGGATGACAGGGAATATCGGTAGCATCAAGAATCGACTCGCGCCGCCCACGAGCGGCTTCCCGTCGCCGAATTTGCAGAGCGGTGGTAGTCGCAGTACGATGCAGCCAGCCAGGCACGCTGCTGTGCACGTCTCCGGCATGGCGCATAAATAAAATCAAGGTTTCTTGGGCGGCATCTTCCGCCAATCCCTGGTTTCCGAGGATCTGCCAACAGGTGGCCTGAACCAAGGCCTGATAACGCTCAACCACGTCGTCGAGTACGGACGGATCCAGGGACTTCGCATAGACGGCCAAGATGGCGAGATCCTCCTGATTCAGGACATCAGCGTCAGCGACGGTCATCATGAATGAACCCCCTTACCAAAAAGCCAACCCGCCGAACCGCTGTCTCAAAGAATTCCTTAACGTTCGTGTTCGGCGAGAGAACGCCTGTCACAATTCTTGCGACAACGCACCCCTCATGTACTCACATCCGTGGCTCTTTTATGGAAAATTCCAGCACTCACGCTCTTGCCCATCATTACGTCGTCCGTGTCACTGATGGGGCCGAGCAGCGGTGAGCACCACTTGATGTACGAAATAAGTAGCTGAGGGGTTGTGCGATCGCCATTCTTTACACGATTTCGCAGGATGAAGACGCGCCGTGAAAATCAGCTTCGCTCGTCAAGCCTATGCATACGTACCGGTCTCAATTTCTCGATCATCGGATCATTGACGATGAACGGCGATTCTTACCCGACGCTCCGATTCACGCTCTTGTGTGCTGATTCGCCGGCGCCCGTGCTTGGCATAACTGGTGGTACAACTGGTGGCTCAACGGGTTGCTCAGCAGGTGGCACCTATCGGCGCAGCGCTGGCGGCGGAGATTGCCAACGGCCGCGGAACGCGGTGCCTGCTGGTCGTGCCGGCATGATCATCAGAAGCGGTTTTTCGCTGCCTGAGTTGCTGGTCGTGATCGTAATCATCGCCATGCTCGCTGGCATGTTATTCTCGGGGATCACGGTGGTGCGCTCATCTGCATTGTCGGCGAGTTGTCAGGACCGCTTCCGGCAGATGGCCTTGATCTTCGACATCTACCTGAGCGAAAACGAGGATGTGTATCCGCCCTCCTCAACAGTGCTGGGCTTCCGCTCATTCATCAATTACCTGCTGGGTACCAACGTCCAGCCGACCGACGAAAACGCCAAGCTCTTCATGTGCACCGAGGACAAAAATCGGCCGACGGATATCGTCCCGGCTGGCCTATGGGGGGCAGGCTCAACCGTATGGGCCAAGGATGGTCAGAGCCACGGTTACAATACCTGGGGCCTTGGCGGCAGCGGTGGCGGCTGGGGGACCCACATCATGGCCAACCAGGCACAGCGAGCTGAGATCAAAACCCAAGCCGCCATGATCCTTTCCGCGGATACCCGGCAATGGTCCAAATCTGGTTTCGTATCCGGGTACCTCGGGAACAACTTCGGTTATGCGCAGGCTCAGTGGACCACTGTCTATCCTACGCACCGAGGAAAAACCCAATGCAATGTCCTGTGGGTCGATTACCATGTCAGCAGTGTCTCCGCCGCAGGACCGGAAGATCAGACCAGCCTGACCGATCCACTCCGCCTGGGCACCGTGCCGCCGTCGCCCCTGGGAAGCTGCTTTGACCGTGATTAAACCTGCCCATGTCTGATCCCCTCACTGGAAACGAAACGACCTACACCGTCCTGTTGCGCTTTTGCGAGGAGGGTCCCTTCAGCGAGACCGAACTCCGCGAACGTCTGCATAGCGGCAAGGCGCGCAGCGACGATCGAATCATTGATTCGGCGGGCAACAGCATGCTGCTTGCCGATCTGATCCCGAATGCCCAGGAAATTTCCCGACAGCGTGCGGCGGTGAGCAATCGGGTCCGACGGACCTCCCGCGAACGCCGAGTGGCGGGGGACATCACCGCCGCCGCCAGGCTGCGGACTCCTTCCGCCGGAACGCCGGAAACGGCGCCGCCGGCCGAGGCCCAAATCGCCGCCGAGCCGCTGGTGCACGGTCCTGCGACGCATGACCACGACCATCCTCGACCACCTCTGCCCGTCCGCCGCCGACCATTTTCCCGCCGATTAGGCGTGGCCTTCCTGGCCACTTGCGTGGCCAGCCTCTGGTACTGGTTCCCGCACTCCCAGGAATCCTTACCGACCTTGTTCCCACCGCCGGTGATCGCGCCCCTGACCCTGGCCGAATTGGATTCCCTACCTGAAGACCGCCTGCTCGCCCGCATCTCCGAGGAGTGCTCGCGGCGGATATTTGCCGCGCGACGCGGCTGGCAGGTTGGCACCGAGGTGCTGCCACCCTCAGCCTATCCCCTCTGGGTGGTCGGCATCGTCGAACCCTTCCTACTCTATCATGGCTTGCAGATCTGCATCGATGAGGAACGGGTACCGGGTACGCCCAGCGCTCCCAGTCTCGTAGAACTCGCCAATGCCTATTCGGTAATCGGCAACACCGAGGCTGCCGAGATCATCCACGAAGCCCTGAAGATCGCCGTGCCAACGGACCCCTCGCCAGAGGCAAGCGCGGACCCCTATGCGGCGCTGCAGACCCGGCTCGAGCGGGTCCTGGGGAAGGGAACCGAGGATCAGCGTCTGCGCTACGCCGTGACCCGTCGACAGACGCTGTTCATCGATCTTCCCTGACGAGCTTCGCAAGACCGCCCACGGCCCACGGCCACCAGCTACCAGCTACCAGCTACCAGCTACCAGCCACCAGCCACCAGCAACAGATGTCGCGCCTGACAGAAATCACGGGCGGCAGGGCAATCGGTGAAATCCGGAAACAGCCCCAGATCAAATTGCCGTTCAAGCATGTTGTTAATACTTGTAGAGTTCCCGCTCGCACGAGCCCAAGTACTCACTGGTGCGCTCGACGATCATTCCAGCACCCTGGTTTCGATAGGACCTCTAGGAGCCTGTCGGAAGTAGATTCGGTCGGCTGATTCGGTCTCGTCCGGCAGCTCCAGCGTTGGCAAAGCGGTCAGATAGCCATCGCTATCCGCCCGCCTTGCCGCCTTGGATCTGCCGGACGATACCTTCGCCATCCTCGTCGGCCTATCTCCGGCAGACTCCTAGGATCGATTCGATCACCTGTTGTGCCAAGACGGGGAAGAGAAGCTGATAGAGGCCAATAAGGCCCCGAAATTTTATTTCACAGAACTGTAAAAAATAATTTTTGAAAATGAGGACACCTGTCCGCCTACCGGACGGTTGGACATAGCCGGCCGCCCCGGCCATACGGGCGCCCTGTACGCTCCACGTCTCTCGTACTGCCGACGCTGTCGAACAGCCAATGCTGCCGTGGCCCCGCACGTGAATACCCACGGGCCGGGCC
>JBIILZ010000038.1:0-31647 GCA_044338255.1 Planctomycetota bacterium
AACGGGGTCGACCCGTGCGCTGCCATCGCCCTGGCGCTGGCCGGGAGGCCGTGGTTGCCGAAGGTGCCGATGACGACAAAAGCCAAGTCTTCAAAGGATTATCGGAAGGCCGCCTGAGCTGTTACAAGGAATAAATGTGGCTAAGATCAAAGTGGCTAAAATCAAAGGGGCTGTTTCAAAGGGGCCACACCATTTTATGTAGGGTGGAGGGGCTCCTTTGAGCGCCCCACAGACGTTTGTATTGGATTTGACGAGGTTTTCTCGGATAGCTGCGCCGTGCACGGGTTGCGCCGTGGCCATTTGTGGATCATGCTACCATGTCATGAGCTCTAGCTGGTTTCCTTGTTTCATCGACTGCGAGGCGTCGGGTTTCGGTCCGACGAGCTACCCGATTGCGGTGGCGTGGAATGACACGGATGGCGTCATCCATCGTGTGCTGATCGATCCCCGTTCGGTCCCGACGTGGACGCAATGGGACGCGCGGGCGTTTGCGGCGCACGGCTTGACTCGCGAACAGCTCTACGCCGAAGGCTTGCCACCTGCGGAGGTCATGCGCCAACTGCTGCTCGATCTCGCGGGTATGCAAGTGTTCAGCGATGCTCCGGAGTACGATGGCGAATGGCTGCGGACGCTCGCCACCGCTGCCGGGGTCCCGTTGCCTTTCTTCCTTGAGCACGCCGATGAATTATTCATCGGCGCGTTGCAACAGCCGGATGAGATGCTGTACCAGACGCAGCTGCGCCTCGATCACATCAAGGCTAGGTTGCAACTGACGCGCGTCGCACAACACGATCCCGGGTTCGATGTCGGTTGGTTGGTGCAGATGTGGCGGAGCTGTATCGGCGAGCCGGCGAAAATGGCGCATGGAATCGGCCCGCTTCCGGAATCGACCGCCACCGGCAGCTTCAAGAAAAAAAGATGATCGTTTAACCCGAAGTTCCTGACCATTTTCCATAAGTCACTGCTGCATTGACATCGTATTTCGGTTTACTGGCAACAAATCATGGCGAAGGCACCTGGAGCCGGGTGAAGACGCGGTGCTGGAAGGTGGTTGGCTGGGTGGTCTTGATGAATGGTTTGGCTGCCGGGAACTTGGGCTAAATGGTGTTCCTGGTGAGACAAAAGGGGACACAGTGCCTTCAAGGTGGTGTGTCCCCTTTACGCCTCCCTTTACGCCCTGCACAATTTTTAAAGTCGAGCCAATGTGCTGAAAAGCGCAGCTGCAGCCCAGCAGCCAGGCGCGTGATGCGATGACATGGCCGGCGCCATGGCGAGCGTCATGCAACGCCGCAGATGGGCTGCAGCTACGCTTTTCAGCCGATTTCGAAACCGCGGTCGGCGAGATCCTGGACGTCGAGCAGCCCGAGGAGGGTGCCGTGATCGTCGACCACCGGCAGCTCGTTGATCTTCTTCTCGGCGTAGAGGCGCAGGGCGGTCTGCAAAAGGTCGCTGCCGCGCACGCTGCGACAGGGCATGGTCGCATGGGTCTCGACCGCCGCCGCTAGGACCGTGCCGGCGTCGCGGGCGAGCGCCAGGGCCCGGCGCAGGTCGCCGTCGGTGAAGATGCCCAGCAATTTCCGCTGCCCATCGACGACCAGCACGCTGCCGGCGCGGGCGCTGGTGATGGCCTTCAGGCAGGTCAGTACCGGCGTGCCCGGAAGCACGGCCGGCACCCGCGTCCCGGAGCGCATGGCTTCGGCGCAGGTCATCAGTTTGCGCCCGAGGGCACCGCCGGGGTGGTAGCGCGAATATTGTTCGGGCGTGAACGCCCGCAGGTGTTGGACCGTGAGCGCCAGGGCGTCTCCGAGGGCCAATAGCACCGTCGTGCTCGTCGAGGGCGCCAGGCCCAAGGGGCAGGCCTCGGTGATCGCGCCGATCGAGATGGTGAGGTCGGCGTGGCGGCCGAGCACCGAATCGCTGCGGCCGGTGAGCGCGATCAGCGGGCAGCCGATGTGCTTGAGCGAGGGCAGCAGGGCGATGATCTCTTCGCTCGCGCCGCTATTGCTCAGGGCCAGGACAACGTCGGCACGCTGGACCATGCCGAGGTCGCCATGGCGGCCTTCCGCGGGGTGCAGGAACAGGCTGGGAGTACCGGTCGAGGCGAAGGTCGCCGCCAGTTTGCGCGAGATGTGTCCGGCCTTGCCGATGCCGGTGACGATCAGGCGCCCGGCGAGGCCGTCACCGCAGCGGCTGTGGATGAGCTGGCAGGCGGCTTCGATGGCGGCGGTCTGCAGGGGGGCCATCTCCGCCAGGCGCAGGACGGCACTGCCTTCGCTGAGGAGGACGGAACTGACGTGACGGACGATCTCGGACATGCGCAGACCCTATTCTCGAGCGCGACATCGGCTAGCGTCCGCAGGCCATGGCCACTCCGTCCCCCGTCACCATCGTCGCCGATCGCCTGTATAGTCTCACGTACCGGCCGCAGGAGCTGGCGCTCTATGGTGAGAATGTGCGCTTCCACCTGCGTTGCGCGCCGATCTTCGAGGATCCGGCGGAGGTTACTGATACCCATTACCGCAGCTGCGTGCTCGAGATCAGCGCTGATTTGCCGGCGGATCCGGATCTCGGTCGCGCAGCCGGGCCGATCCTGTTGCTGAAGATCGGTTGGGAGATCGTCGTCACTACTGCCGCCGTCGTTCAGGTGGGTACCGTCCCCGAGGCGCCCGGCGAAGCTGAGCGGATGCTCAACGCCATCGCCGAGACGGTCAATGATCTGTCGCGACGTGCGGGCTTGGATGCGCCGCTCGGTCCCGAGGTGGTGACGCAATTGCTCACTTCGTATCGTTTGGAGGGTATAGGAGACTAGTCGTTTATTGCGAGTCGATCGCAGCATGTCTAATCAGAAGAGATGCTTGCGGTCCATGTGCTTTTGAGGTTATAGTTAGCGCCACCGTGGCAATGCCGTGGCTTGCTGCTTTGCGAGTAACTTCTACCGTTCCGCCCATCACTAGGGAGTCCGTGCGTGAGCACACCGTCAGAATTAACCCCGCCCGCCGAACCCGCGATGATCCATCCGATCAGCCTCGTTAAGCGCTTTTGGCTCCTGCTGGTGATCGCCTTGGCGCTCGTCGGCTATGGTGTCCATTGGTTCAACAACGCCTTCATCGATCAGGGGTACGCTCCTGATCAGCCGATCGCCTACAGCCATAAGCTGCATGCCGGTGAGCTGAAGATCGACTGCCAGTATTGCCATTTCAATGTCTCTCGCGGCAAATTCGCCGGTGTTCCGCCGATGTCGGTGTGCATCGGCTGCCACAAACAGGTGGCCACCGACAAGCCCGAGATTCAGAAGCTCTTGGCGATTGCGGAAAAGGGCTCGTACTTCGATGCCGATGGCGTCGAGAAGACCGGTGGCGTGGTGCACTGGAATCGCGTCCATCGTTTGCCTGATCACGTCTATTTCAGTCATGAATGGCATGTCAAAGGCGGCGTCGCCTGCCAGACCTGCCATGGTCCGGTCGAAGAGATGGTCAAGGTCCGCCAGCACAGCCCTTTGACCATGGAATGGTGCCTCGATTGCCATCGGCGCACCAACTACGTCGGCGGTCCTGAATATCAGCCGGGCAAGCCTGAGACCTTCAGCGTCGGTGCCGGCAATTATGCCGCTGCCATCAAGCAGGAAGATCGTGATCCCGTGGTGGTCTGGCATGAGCGTCAGCTCAAGGGCCACGAGCACCAGGCAGAGCACCCGGAGGCGCATTCCGAGAAGCCCCCGGAAAAGCAAGCCGACGCCCCTAGCCATGGCCGCGTCCCGCAGCTGGTCGTCGATGTTGAGCCCTATAGCGAGCGCATGGCCAAGCTCGTCGCCAACCACCCCGAGTGGAAAGACCTGCCGAATTGGCGTATCGCCGATCTCCCTGAGTCGCATCGCCTGATCTACGGCAAGCCCGAGCTCATGAACGCGGCCACGCAGTGTTCGACCTGTCATCAATAACTCGCCACCAGTACTGAGTCTTCTGTGACGGACCCCATCCAGACCATGACCAAACGCACTTGGCAATCTGCCGCTGAACTTGCGACCCCGGCTACGCTGGCGCCGCTCACTGCCGATTCAGCAACGACCAGTTCCGAACTCGCGGCACGCAACGAATTCGGGCCGGCGGTGGCGCTGGCGATCGCCGATCTGCGTGCCCGCCATGGCGTCGACAGCGTCTCCTGCCAGCCCGATGGCAATACGCCGGCGGCGCTCGACGCCCTGCGCGCCGACCTGTCGGCGATGTTACCGGGGGTCAATCGTCGTGGCTTCCTGCGCCTCACCGGGGCGGCGGCGGTCTTCGCCCTGGCCGCCTGCAACGAGAAGCACCCCGACACGCTGGTGCCCTACGCCCAGCAGCCGGAAGGCACCGTGCTCGGCAACGCTGTCTGGTATAGCACCGTGGTCCGCGACTCCGGCCGGCCGACGGCGGTGATGGCCAAGACCTACGAAGGTCGTCCGATCAAGCTCGAAGGTAGCCCGGATTGCCCGGTCGCGCGTGGTCGTGCGGATGCCCGCACCCAGGCGGCGCTGGTCAATCTCTACGACCCCGATCGTCTGCAGAACGGCCCGCTGGCGATTACCGCCGGCGGTAAGGACGGCAGCAAGCTGTCGTGGTCGGATCTCGATGAGAAAGTCGGCGCGGCCCTTAAGACCGGCGGCATCGGCCTGCTCACCGGTCCGATCGATGGCCCGGCATCGCGGCGGTTGATCGCCGACCTTCAACAGGCCTTCGGCGAGCGTCTGCAGCATGCGGTCTATGAGCCGATTTCGCGGGCGATCGAAGTCCAGGCCCGGCGTATCGCCGTTGGCAATGCCGCCGCCAGCGCTCCGACCTATCAGGTCGGTAAAGCCGCGGTTCTAGTCACCCTCGGCTCGGATCTGCTCGGCGAAGGCGCCTTGGCGGATCACGTCGGCTTCGGCGATCTGCGCGCGCTCAAGGGCGACGGCGCCAACACCTGGATGGGCCAGGTCATTGCCTTCGAGCCGACCCTTTCGCAGGTCGGCGCTTGCGCCGATGTGCGCGTGCGCGTGGCTTTCAACCGTTTGCCGCAGGTCGGCTGGGCTCTTGCCGCGGCGGTCGCCGCCAAGCTCGGTACGCCTCTGCCCAACGGCATTGTCTCGGCGACCGCGCTCGGCCTTAAGCCGCTCAAGCGCGACGGCCACGACGTCGATCCGATCGCCTACGCCGCCGAGCAGTTGCTGGCGGCGAAGGCCGCCGGCCGCGCCAGCCTGATCTATGTCAGCGGTGCGGCGCATGCATCGGAAGCCAGCCTGCCGCTGCACCTCGCGGCGGCGTACCTCAACGCCGTCCTTGGCAACGAGGGTGTGACCGTGGGCGCCGGTCTGACCACCGCCATCACCGAGGGCGCCGGCATCACCGCCCTCGCTGCCGCCTGTGCGCGTGGCGAGATCAGCACTCTCATCATCCGCGACGCCGATCCTGTCGCCGGCTGGCCGGGCTTCGCTGCGGTCCTGCCCAAGGTCAAGACTGTGGTCGTGGTCGGCGATCGGCTCACTGCCACCGCCCGCGCTGCGCACTTTGTTGCGCCCACCGTGCATGGCCTGGAATCCTGGGGTGATGCCGAGGTCGCGCCGGGCGTCTTCGCCGTCCAGCAGCCGACCATCCAACGCCTGTGGGATGCGCGCTGCGCCGAAGAAAGCCTGATGGCCTTCGCAGTCGCCTCCGGGGCAGCCGGAGCAACAGCCCTGGCTCAGCCCAAGGGCGTGCAGCCGGCCCAGCCGGCCTTGTCGGTGGTCTCGCGGGCGCTGCTGTGGCAGGCCGCCGAGCACGGCGTGCAATCGTGGTCGGCCTACGTCAAAGCCACCTGGCTCGCCCAGGTCAAGCCGGCGGCTAAAGTCCTTGCGGCCGACACCGCCTTCTGGAACAGCGCCCTTTCCGTGGGCGTGATCGTCACTGCTCCGGCGGCCGCGCACGCCTCCGACTCAGCGGCGATTGTCGCCGCCACGGCGCTGCCGGCGCTGCCCGCCACTGATAGCGGCTATCAGCTGGTCTTGTCGCGCTCGCGCACCATCGGCGATGGCACGTGGCTGAATAATGCCTGGCTCAATGAGCTGCCGGATCCGGTGAGCAAGATCACCTGGGAAAACTACCTCGCGGTCTCGCCCGCCGATGCCGAGACGAACGGTTGGAAGGATGGCGAGGTGGTCACGCTCGCGGTCAACGGCAAGCAGGTCGCCCTGCCGATCCATACCCAGGATGGTCAGCACCCCGGGACCTTGGAGACCTTCCTCGGTTGGGGTCGCGCCGACGCCGGCGCCGTCGCTCGGCTGTGCATCGAAGACGGCTATTCGGTTGATGCATATCAGCTGGTCGACAGCGCCCTGGTCGGCAGTGCCGGCCTGATCGCCACCGTCACCCGCACCGGGGCGACCCATGAACTCGCCAATGTGCAAGGGCACAACTACATGGAAGGGCGCAAGATCGCTCTTGATGTGCGTTTCGATGCCGCGGCTGGCAAAGAGGTCGCCGAGCCGGCCGAGCACGTCGGTTGGGTCAAGGGCACCGACGGCAAGCCCGCCGGACGTCTGAATGTCTGGGGTTCGAGCCACGCTTACCCTGGCCATCGCTGGGGCATGACCGTCGATCTCAACTCCTGCACCGGCTGCAATGCCTGCATCACCGCCTGCACTGCCGAGAACAACGTGCCGGTGGTTGGTCGTGACGAAGTGCGCAAGAATCGCGAGATGCACTGGATCCGTATCGATCGTTACTTCACCGGTAGCGATCGCCTCGATGTCGAGGTCGTCAATCAGCCCTTGATGTGTCAGCAGTGCGAGAACGCGCCCTGCGAGACGGTGTGCCCGGCTAATGCTACGATGCACAACGACACCGGCCAGAACATCATGGTCTACAATCGCTGCATCGGCACGCGCTATTGTGCCAACAACTGCCCCTACAAGGTCCGTCGCTTCAACTGGTATGAATACAGCTCGATGCGCGCCGGGCCCCACCAGGCGAGCGATCAGCTGGCGCGCGTCACCAAGAACGTCATCACCAGCGGCTCGGTCACCACGCAGAGCGAATTGGCGCACGCGCCGTTGCAGATGCTGCTCAATCCGGATGTCACCGTGCGCTCCAAGGGCGTCATGGAGAAGTGCAACCTGTGCGTTCAGCGCACGCGCTCCATCCGCGACCAGGAGCACCGCAGCAATCGCAAGGCGGTCGACGGCGCGGTGACCACTGCCTGCGCCCAGACCTGTCCGACCAAGGCCCTGGTCTTCGGTGATCTCAATGACGCCTTCTCGGGCGTCGTCACCATCGCCAAGCAAGCCGAGAAGCGGGCCTACCTGCTGCTCGACAAAGAACTGAATACCCGCCCCGGAATCATCTACATGAAACGGTTGCGCAATCGTCCGGCTGACTCTGTCGCATCGGCCGAGTCTGTCGCCCCGGCGGAGAAACACTCATGAGCGTCGAACTCATGCCGCCGCTGACGGCGAAGCAGATCACCGATGACTTGACGGCGCCGTTGTTCCGCAAGCCCTCACCGCTGTGGGCGCTGGGGGCAACGGTCGCCGGTGGTCTGAAGATGCTGCTGGTCTTCACCATCGTCATGTACGTGTGGACCGGCTACGGCATCTTCAACGTCAACAGCACCGTTGGCTGGGGCAACGACATCGTCTCCTATGTGTTCTGGATCGGCATCGCCGTTGCCGGCACGCTGGTCTCGTCGATCCTCTTCCTCTTTCGTCAGAAATGGCGTACGGGCGTCAACCGTTCGACCGAGGCGATGACGGTCTTCGCGATCAACATCGCCGGTCTCTATCCCTTGATCCACACCGGTCGCCCGTGGGTCGACTACTGGCTGATCCCGTTCCCCTGGGATCACCTCGCGCTGTGGCCGCAGTTCAAGAGCCCGATCGTGTGGGACGTGTTCGCCATCACCGGCTACGCCACGACCTCGGTGCTGTTCTTCATCCTCGGCCTGATCCCTGATCTGGCGACGGTCCGCGACCGCTGTGACGTCAAGGAAGTCCTCAAGCTTGGCCCGATCACCATTCCTCTCGGTCTGATCCGCCAGCGCGCCTATGGCTCGCTGTGCCTGGGCTGGAAAGGCACCGCCTCGCAGTGGCGGCACTACGAGCGCGCCTACGCCCAGTTCGCATGGATCGCCACGCCGCTGGTGGTGGGCATGCATTCGACCATCGCCACCTTGCTGGCGGTGAGCGTGGTTCCCGGTTGGCATGAGACGGTCTTCCCCCCGTACTTCGTGTCGGGTGCGATCTTCGGTGGCTTGGCCATGGCCCTGCTACTGATCGTGCCCCTGCGCGCCGGCTTCAAGCTGCATCGCTACATCACCGATGAGCACTTCGACAACCTCGCCAAGATTATGCTCGGCGTGGGTTCGATCGTGACCTACGTCTACGTCATGGAATTCTACACCGCCTGGTATTCGCAGAGCACCTACGAGTTCGCCCAGTACTTCATCTACCGCATCAGCGGCGCCCATGCCTGGGCCTATTGGCTGATGATCTTCTGCAATGTCGTGTGCCTGCAGCTGTTCTGGTTCAAGAGCCTGCGCCGCAACATGGTCGTGCTGCTGTTCGTCGGGTTGATGGTGAACATCGGCATGTGGTTCGAGCGCTTCAACATCATCGTCCTCTCGCTCGAACACGATCATCTGCCGGTGAACTGGAATTATTACGCGTTCTCGCCGTTCGATTACCTGCTCTTGGCGGGCTCCTTCGGACTCTTCTTCATCCAGTTCCTGATGTTCGTGCGCGTGGCTCCGGCGGTCGCGATCGCCGAGGTCAAACAGACGCTGCTGCATCAGCCGCATGCCGAGGCCGCCCATGTCTGAGCCCTTGCCGCCCATCCCCAGGACTCCCGCCGAGATCATGGCCCACACCGTCGACCTCACTGAGGGCATCGATGTGACCAAGCCGGTCGGGAACGTGCCCTATGTGGCGGGATTCTTCGGCACCGAAGGCTCGGCCTTGGCGGCGGTCAAGGCCGTGCGCGCCGCTGGTCACACCGCCGTCCAGGTATGGTCGCCGTTTCCGATCCACGGGCTCGATCCCGAACTTGGTCTGCAGCGCAGCCTCATCGGCCGTCCGGTGTTCGCGATCAGCATCGTCGGCTTCCTCTTCACCTTCTTCGGTATCTACCACCTGATGGTCGAGGACTGGCCGTTGATCTACGGAGGTAAGCCGTTCTTCACCTGGCAGCTATGGGTCGTGCCGACGCTCGAAGCCGGTTTGCTGTTCGGGGCCCTGATCAACCTCAAGATGGTCCTCCATACCTGCAAGCTGATCCCTGATCCCTTCGTGCGCCTGCCCGATCCACGAGTGACCGACGATCAATTCTGCGTCGCGGTCTCGACGGCGACCACCACCGAGGCCGAACTCGCAGCGCTCTTCACCGCCCATGGCGCGCAGAGCACGAGCATGATCTCGGCGGAAGTCGCCAACGGTCTGCCGGTGTTCCGTGGCCTGCCCGGCGAAGCCGTCGCGGACAAGAAAGCCGTCGCGGACAAGAAAGCCGTCGCGGACAAGAAAGCCGTCGCGGACAAGGAGCCCGCCCATGCTTAAGTTCTTCATCGCGGCTCCCGCCGTGGCGCTCCTGGCGCTGGTCGGTTGTTCCGACGAAAAGCCTGAACGTGGCCTGGAAGCTCTGCCGGACATGTTCCACACCCCGGCCTTCGAATCTCAAAACGCCTTGGTCTCGGCCGACGGCAAGGTCCACTCGCCGGCGATGCTGACCCCGCCCGAAGGCACCGTCAGCCGCAACCTGATCCCGTATTCGGTCGACGCCACCGACTGGGCCAGCGCCAAGAAGCTGGTCAATCCGCAGACGCCATCAAAGGCCGTGCTCAAACAGGGTCAGCTGTGGTTCAACCAGACCTGCGCCGCCTGTCACGGCAAAGACGGCAACGCCGTGCACGGCAATGTCGCCAAGCAGTTCAGTGGCATCCTCTCGATCAATGGCGCTAATGTCCTGAACATGAGCGAGGGTGAGATCTATCATATCATCACCCTCGGGCGCAATCGCATGCCCAACTTCAGCGCCCAACTGCCCCCGGCCGAACGCTGGGCCGTGGTCAGCTACCTGCGCCTGCTGGCGCGTGCGACCATCGCCAAGAACGATGCCGCCGCCGTCGTCGGTGATGCCGAAGGCGTGATCCGTGAGAAGCCCGCCGATCCTGCGGCCATCGCCGCGATGCAGCAGGGCAAGACCATCCTCGAACAGCGTAGCGCCGATCTAGCCGCGATCCTGCAGCTGGGTGATGAACACGAGATCGCCGCTGCCGCTGCCGAATTCCAGCCGTTGCCGGAACCGATTCCGGAATACGTCGCTCCGTCGTGGGGCCCTCAGCTCGGCGAAAAAGTAGGCGGAAAAGCGCACGGGGAGAAACACAAGTGAGTGCTGAGCATACCCTCGATCGTCTACCCGACCTGGCGCCGGTATCCGTCCCGCGTCTCAAGGGGGCGGCGGCGCTGCTGGTGGTGATTGGCCTAATCGGCTTCACCGCCCTGTTGCTGACTGACATCAATCGCGCCTGGCATGCCTATCTCATCGGCATGCTCATCCCGGCTTTCCTGAGCATCGCCGCCCTCGCCTTCATGGCCGTGCACCGTCTGTGCGGCGCGCGCTGGACGGCGCCCTTCAAACGCATCGCCGAAGGCCTCTCGAGCGGCCTGCCGCTGACTCTCATCGCCTTCATACCGTTTTCGCTGATCGGCATGCCCTTCGTCTACGAATGGGCGTGGCTGGCGGTGCACGATCCCGCTGCGCACCGCGAACTGCTGCACGGCGCGGCCAAGGCCGGCTGGATGACCCCGTCACGCGTGACCCTCACCACCGGCATCTTCCTGGTCATCTGGATGTTCCTGCGCAGCCGCATCGTGCGTCTGTCGTGGGCCGAAGACGCGGGCGCCGACAACCGCGCCGCGCAGGTCCGCTGGAGCGTGGCCTTCCTGCTGGTCATGGCCTACACTTTCTCGCTGTTCGCCTGGGATCTGATCCTCTCGCTCAACGTGCATGTAGTGTCCTCGATGTGGGGCATCTATGAATTCGTTGGTGCGGTGCAGTCGTTCCTGGCGGTCCTGGCGCTGTGCTTGGTGGGTTTTGCCCATGGTCAGCTCAAGGGCGTGATCCGCGCCCACACCCTCAAGGACGTCACCACCTGGCTGCTCGCCTGGTCGTGCGTGTGGGCCTACATCACCTTCGCCCAGTATCTGATCATCGCCTTTGCCAACATCGACGAAGAGACGCAATTCTTCGTCATGCGCTTCCAGCACGGCTATCAATGGCCAGCGACGATCGAAGCTATTCTCCGCCTGGCGGTGCCGTTTTTCCTGTTGCTTAGCCAGCATGGACGCACGCGCACCGTGACCGTGGTCATCGCCAGCGTGGCGGTGCTGGTGGGTGCGTTAATCAATCTCATCTGGCAGGTACTGCCGGCGTTGTTCCCCAACCACCTGCCACCGTACCTGGCCCTTCCCGAGCTGATGGTCGCCGGCGGTTTCATCGGCGGCTACCTGCTGCTGGTGCGCTTCTACTGGCAGCGGCATGGCCTGCTGGCCCGGGGCGACCGCGATCTCTTGCCTGCCATCAACGCTGAACACCTCCACTGAGCTCTGAGAAACCACGATGTCCTCCTCTGGCGATCATCAGCACGTTCCGGGCAGCAGCGAGCCGCGCGAATTGAGCCATCCCTTGCTGTGGACGCTGGGCCTGCTCGTCAGCGTCGCGGTCCTGGCCTGGGTCTTCTTCCACTTCAAACAGGTCGGCCGTCAGGACGCCGCTGGTGAACCGCTGTGGACCTTGCCGGCCAAGGCCACCGCTGGTCCCGATCACGCCGCGCTCATCGCCGATCGCTCGCAAGCGGTCCTCGACCGCGGCGAAGTGCTCTACGGCAAGAACTGCGCGGCCTGCCATGGTCCGCGTGGCGACACCAATCTCAGCAACTCCAATCCCCCGCCGCGCAACTTCCACACCGAGCCGTACAAGAATCCACTCGGCGCTGGCCCGTACGCGTCCTGGATGGTGCTGACCAATGGCTATGGCGCGGCGATGCCCGCATTCCGCAATCTCTCGCCTGAGGATCGCTACGCCGTTGTGCACTTTGTCGCCGAGACGTGGATGAAGCCGACGAACAAGGCCTACGTCGCTAATGACGATGCCAAGGTCACGGCGCAGATCCCTGCCGCTGGTGCCGCCGGTGCCGGTGCCGAAGCCGAGATCGATCCCCTGGCCGTGACCCCGCCCGAAACCGCTTATCCATTGATGGCGGCGGTGGCGTTGAAAGATGCCACGGAGCAGGCCCGCCTCGAGCGCTGGCTGGCGGATGCGGGCACTGATTGCGGCTCGCAGCTGGCCCCGGCCTTCGTCCGCCTGCGGAAGATCATGCCGAGTCAGAGCGGCCGCCTCGAGCGTCTGTTCGTTGCCGTCAAAGCCCAGGACAAGGCCGATTTCGCGACCACCCTGGTAGGCGAAGACGGGGCCGGCAGCGCCGATCCGGTTTTCAGCCTGATGTCCGAAGAGACCATGTTCAAACTGTACGCGCGTCTGGCCGAAACGGCCACCCGGATGAAGTGAGCACACCCCGATGACCCGCCCCAACTTGCTTGCCTGGTTCTTGATGCTCGCGGTGGTTCGCGCCACCGCGCTGCCTGCCGCCGATCACTCTCTAGCTCCAGCTCCAGCTCCAGCTCCAGCTCCGGCCGCAAATGCGACTGCCGCCTCGCCGTTGGCTCCGGTCAGCCCGCAGGCGCAGGTCGATCAACTCGTCGCGCTCTTCAATCCCAACATCTATGCCCTGGACGCCAATAATCGGCCGGTGACGCCGATGGTGAACATGTTCACCCATCCGGCGAGCGACATCGCCCGCGAAGTCGTCGACAACACGTGGTTCAACTTTCTCATCTTCCTGCCGTTCCTGGTTCTCCCGGAACTGATGCTGCTCTACGTGATCTGGAAGTTCCGCGCCCGTCCGGACGGCCGCAAGTCGGCGACGTTCATGGGCAACCATACGCTGGAGATCATCTGGACGGCGATTCCCTGTCTGGCCCTGGTGGTGGTCAGCGTGCCGGTGTGGCACGTTCTGTGGAAGATGGAGCTGCCCCCCGTGAACCAAAAAGAGGCGATGAGCATTGAGGTCCGCGGCAAGCAGTTCGCTTGGGACTACAAGTATCAGGACTATCAGCTTTCGATTGGCCAGGATGTCACTGGCTTCCAGGAGCCGTTGGTGCTCGAGAAGGGCAAGACCACGATCCTCAACATCACCTCGAATGACGTGAACCATGCGTGGTGGGTGCCGGCCTTCGGGGTCAAGAAGGACGCCATCATCGGCCGCTATACCTACACCTGGTTCACGCCCGACACCGAAGGTCTGTTCAAGGGTCAGTGCGCGGAACTCTGCGGCCAGGGCCACGGGATCATGATCATCTCTTCGGTGGTCGTCGATCATCAGCAGTTCGATTCCTATCTCGCGATGCAGCGTCATCGCAATGATACGCTGAAGACCTGGAACCAGCTGCTGCCGTCGCAGGACACCGTCGATCAGGCGGCCCTCGACCAGGCCGTGACCACGTACTTCGCCAAGAGCCACAGTCCCGAGCGCCAGCTCGCGCTGCGCTATTGGCTGGCGAACAACTATGCCAGCTGCGCGCGTCAGCGGCAGATGGGTCTGACCCCCGATGAGGTGGTCGCCCGCGGCAGCCAGCGCCGTCTCCTCCTCGATCAAGCCATCGATCGCGTGCTCGCGATCGCTGCCAAATAACCTCAGGGTGCCACCATGAACGCCCCCGCGTCCCATCCCATGCCAGAAATCAGACGCTACACCGGCGTCATGGACTGGCTGACCACCGTCGATCATAAAAAGATCGGCATGATGTACTTCTGGTTCGTAGTCGTCATGGGCTTGCTGGGCGGCGCCTTAGCCGGCGCCATCCGCGTCCAGCTGGCCATGCCCGGTGCGGTCCTCGAAGCCTTGAACGCCGCTCAGCTCAACGGTCTCGCCACGCCCGCCAGCTTGTTCAGCGAGAATCGCCACCTGTACAATCAGGTCGTGACCATGCACGCCTCGGTGATGATCTTCTTTACCATCATTCCCGGTTTCGTGGCCTTCTCGAACTACATCGTGCCGTTGATGATCGGGGCTCGCGACATGGCCTTCCCGAAGATGAACGCCTTCGGTTTCTGGCTGCTGATCCCGGCGGCGTTCCTCATGCTCTCGAGCTTCTTGGTGAAGGGCGGCGCGGCCGCCTCGGGCTGGACGGCCTACCCGCCCTTGTCCCTCGTCGGTCATGGTACCGATCCGGGCCAGGACATGTGGATCATGGGCGTGCATCTCGCGGGGGTCAGTTCGATCTTGGCGGCGATCAACTTCATCGTCACCATCGCCAACATGCGCGCCCCGGGGATGACTTGGTTGAAGATGCCGCTGTTCGCCTGGGCGACGTTCTTCACCTCGATCATCATGCTCCTGGCCACCCCGGTGCTCGCCGCTGCCGTGACCATGGTGCTGATGGACCGCAACTTCGGCACGACCTTCACCATCGCCCAGCAGGGTGGCGACCCGGTGCTCTACCAGCACATCTTCTGGGTCTACTCGCACCCGGCGGTGTACATCATGATCCTCCCCGGGTTCGGCGCGATCAGCCACGTGTTCGCGGCCTTCAGCGGTAAGCGCGTCTTCGGCTACCTGGGCATGGTTATCGCCGTGGGCATGATCACCGTCGTCGGCTTCATGGTCTGGGCCCATCACATGTTCACCGTCGGCATGCCCACCGCCTTGCAGGCCTACTTCATGTACGCCTCGTTGGTCATCGGCGTGCCCACCGGCATCAAGGTCTTCTCGTGGCTGGCGACGATGTGGGGCGGCAATATCCGCTTCACGGCGGCGATGAAGTTCGCCATCGGCTTCATCTCAACTTTCACCATCGGCGGCTTCGGCGGCCTGATCCTGGCGATGGTCCCCACCGACATCACCTTTCAGGATTCGTACTTCGTCGTCGGTCACTTCCACATGGTGCTGGTCGGCGGCTCGACCATGTTGCTGTTCGCCATGACCTATTACTGGTGGCCGAAGATGTCAGGCCGCATGCTCAATGAGAAGGTCGGCTCGTTCGTCTTCTGGACCATGCTCGCCGGCGTGATGATCTGCTTCATGGCCATGCATATCACCGGCGCGATGGGTATGGCCCGGCGCGTGCCGGTGTACTTCGCCGACTTCAAGATGCTCAATCACATCACCACCTTCGGCTACCTGCTGACCTTCATCTCCGCGCTGGTGTTCTTCATCCAGCTGGTGTGGAGCTATTTCCGTCCGGCGACCATGGATAACGATCCGTGGAAGGTCAACGATGTGCAGAAGAGCTTCGAGTGGGCGACCTCCAGTCCGCCCCCGGTCTACAACTTCGAGGTAGTGCCACCGATTCCGGTGGCCGACCAAATTGGCTCGCATCACTGATTCCTGCCACTGATTCCTGCCACTGATTCCTGCCACTAAGCTGATCAACGACCCATGCACCCGTGCATGGGTCGCTGGTTTCAGTGCTTTGCGCTGCCACTTCCGTGGCACTGACCACACTCGCTAGGCGAACGCCTCATGTCCACTATCACCCCCATCCGTGCCGGAGTCGCTGCTTGGTTGGGCGTGCTCTTCTGCCTGGTGTTCACCCTGAACACGGTTGGTGGATGGGTGCGTCTGTCGGGTAGCGGTGTGGCGATTCCGCACTGGCCGGTGATCGAGCGTGGGAATACCTGGACCCTGCTGCCGCCGTTCACCAGCGAAGGCTGGGCGGACATGCAGGCGGCCTTCGAGCTGCATCAGGCGCGGCTTCAGGCACGCATCGAGCGCGGCGAGCTAACTCCCGCCAATCGCGGTCGCCAGCCGCGCGACGCCGATGATTTCCGTACAATGTTCCTGACCGAGTGGAGCCACCGGCTGCTCGCCGCACTCACCGGCTTGGTAGCGGCGGCGGTGATCATATCGACCCTTCGTCATGCGCCGTTGCGCCGTATCGCCGGCACGCCGTTGGTCCTCGCCGGAATCCTCATCATCGCCCAGGCGGTCATCGGCGGTCTGCTGGTGGCCGAGGGTACCAGTACCCATTGGCTGTTCCTGCATCAGGGCAATGCCGGCCTGATCATGAGCCTGATCATGTGGGCGATCCTCCGCCTCCTGGTGCCCGAAGAAAACGACGCCACCGCGGTCGCCGCCGATCCGCGGCGCCGCTGGGTGCGGCGGATCACCGCCGGGGTGATGATCGGGGTGTGGTTGCAACTGCTCTTCGGAGCCCTCGTCGCCGGCAGTCGTCATCTGCTGCCCGGCCATCCGCCCTTGGGCTTGGGCGTCTTGCCGCAACTCTGGAGTGCGGACCACGGCCTGACCTGGAACCTCCTCGACAACGCGTGGCTGCACCTCTGGCTGCATCGTTGGTGGGCGTGGCTCCTGTGCGTGGTCTGCGTGGGCTTGTACGCCCTGGCGTGGCGCAGCCCGACCGGGGCGCGGCAACGTCTGGCCTTGCAGGTCTCGGGGACTTTCCTGGCGCTGCAGGTCATCTTCGGTCTGGCCAATGCCTTGCTCGGCAGCATGCCGCTGATCGCTCTCGCGCATCAGGCCCTAGGCATGTGCCTGCTGCTCAGCCTGGTGCTTGCTTGGCATGATGCCGGCTGCGAGCCGGTGGCCGAGCCCGACTCGGATTCGTCTTCTTCGTCTTCTTCGTCTTCGTCTTCTTCGTCTTCTTCGTCAGCGGTTTCGCAACTCGGGATACACACATGAAGCGGCTGGGACAGTTCCTTTTCGATCTGCTGGTGCTGACCAAGTACCGCATCACGGCGGTGGCGATGTTCACCGGCTATGCCGCGATCGCGATCGAGGGCAGCCACGCCAGCGATTGGCGCTATATCTGGCCGTGCCTGCTGTCGTTGTTCCTCACCGGCGGTGCCGCCAACACCTTGAATCAGATCTTCGAGTTGAAGAAGGACGCGGTCATGAACCGCACCAAGGCCCGCCGGCCGTTGCCCGCCGGGCGGATTACGGTGCCGCAGGCCTATGTCTTCGCAGTCGTGCAGATGGTGATCGCCCAGGCCTTGCTGCTGTGGGCCTATGGCTCGTGGCTGGCGGTGGGATTGTCGCTGTTCACGATCATCTATTACAGCTTCTTCTACACGCTGTTCCTCAAGCCCCGGCATTACCTCAACATCGTCATCGGCGGCGTTCCTGGAGCCATGGGCCCTTTGATCGGCTGGGCGGCGGTCACCGGCACCACCGATGCCGTGCCGCTGGTGATGTTCGCGATCATCTTCCTGTGGACGCCACCGCACGTGTGGGCTTTGGCGATCAAACTGCGTGAGGACTACGCCCGTGCCGGCATCCCGATGCTGCCGGTGGTCAAGGGCGTCGACGAGACTACGCGGCAGATCTTTTGGTACACCGTGGTCATGGTCATCGGTACGCTGTGCCTGCCGATGATGACCTCGTTGTGGCCGATCTGGCAACGGGCGCCGGTATACACCGCCTTGGCGGTGGTTCTTGGCGTGGTCTTCCTGGGCTGGGCGTGGGTCCTCTGGCAGCGCCGGCCGATGATCGCGACCATGCCGCTATTCCGTTTTTCGATCCTCTACATCGGGGCCTTGTTCCTCGGTCTGATCATCGACTCATTTCGTTCGGGAGGGGGATAGTTCATGAGTGCACCGATGACCTCGACGGTGGCCGCACGGCGCGCCAATACTCGGGCCTTGTGGCTGCTGGTATGCGGCAGCCTGATCATCCTGTTCTTCTTCCTTTTCGGCTTCCGTTCGCTTTATCGCCTGTGGTGTTCGGTGACCGGGACCGGTCTGAATCCCAACAACGTAGCCGTGACCCAGGCCCCGGCGGTGGCCACCGGGCGCTATCTGTCGGTGCATTTTGAGAGCAAGATCTTCGACGACCTGCCAGTGCTATTTTGGGCCGAGAAATCGACCGATCGTATCGAAGTCGGCGGCGACGCCCGTAACACCTACTATCTGCGCAACCTCTCTGATCAACCGGTGCATCTGCGCCCGGTGCATCAAGTGGCACCCTTCCACGCCTCGCCGCATTTTGCGATGCGCGTCTGCTTCTGTTTCCAGGATCAGATCATCGGTCCCCACGAGGAGAAATCCTTTCCGGTGATCTACCGTTTCGCCCCCGCCCTCGATGAGCGCGTCAACGACATCGCCCTGTGTTATAGCGTGTTTAACATCGTCGGCGCGCCGAGCGCGGCGTTGCTTGAGGCCGAGAAGAAAGCCAAGGAGGCGATCATCGCCGAGCCGGAGAATCCATGACCGAGAACCCCTCTGACCCCACTTCTACGCCGCGCCGCAACCTGCGCCTGGGCCTGATCATCGGTGGGCTCTGTCTTGCTCAGGTGGTGGTCTTCATCATTATTTTCAGTCGTACCGGACTGCCCAAGGACCCCAAGGTCTGGAAAGAACAACAGGCCCGGCAAGCAGCCCAGCAGGCACAGAAGGACTCTCATGAGTGAACACGCGATCAATCCCGCTTCTGGCGCAGCGCTCGGCGTATCCGCAGAGGTCCATCACGAAGATCCCATGAGCCATGTGCCGCCACCGAGCCTGTGGCCGTTCCTGGTCATGCTCGGTCTGATCCCCTTGCCTTTCGGCGTGCTCTCGGTGCTCGGTGCCCTTGATGGTTCACCGGTGGGGCCGTTGAAGGATCCGCGTATCGGCACGGCGATGATCGTGGGCTCGTCGGTATTCTTTTTCTTCTGTCTGATGGGCTGGGCGAATCAGGTCATCAAGGAGAAGCGCATCGCCCATGATGTGGTCCAGCAGCAAAAAGATCTGCAGATGTTCATCCTGCTGTTCCTGTGCGGCGAGGCCACCGCGTTCAGCGCGATCTTCGGTTATTTCTTTTATCGCAACTTTCACGACGCGACCTTCGGCCCGCTGCCCGGAATGCATTTCGGCGGACCATTGGCCGCTTATGCGACGTTCTTCCTGCTCTCGTCATCGCTGACCTGCGAAGTCGCGCATCATGCCATCAACGATGGCAAGCGCCTGCTCGGGAAGATCTTTCTCATCATTACTCTGGCGCTGGGCGGAATCTTTCTGGGCATGACCGGCTACGAATGGGGCGAGCTGCTGGAGCGCGGCTTCAAGCCGATCTTGATCCCCGAGACCGGCGCCGCCGCGTTTGCTTCGACCTTCTTCACCGGCACCGGTTTCCATGCCGTGCACGTGGCCACCGGCCTGGTTCTACTGTTCATGGTTCTGATGCGCCTCGAGAGCGGGCACTTTCAGGGCAAACGCAACTTCTCGATGGCGGCGGCGAGCTGGTATTGGCATTTCGTCGACATCGTCTGGGTGCTGCTCTTCATCACTGTCTACGTGGTCGCATAATCCATGGCCGAGCTGATGACCGAATCAGTCCCACGACGCCCAGGGGCAACCCTGGGCGTGGTTTTTTTAACGCTGTTCCTCGACCTCGTCGGCTTCTCGATCGTCTTCCCGCTGTTCGCGAGCAAGCTCGCGTTCTACATGCCGCGCGATGCCGGCGTTCTGCACTGGGCGATGAGCCTGGTGGCGGAGGCCCCCGCGCTTCAGCAGGCGGCGCTGTTCGGTGGTATCCTCGGGGCGCTGTATGCCGGGCTGCAGTTTTTCGCCGCCCCGGTGTGGGGTCGCATCTCGGATCGCGTCGGTCGTCGGCCGGTACTGCTGATCGGTCTCACCGGCAGTGCGCTGTCGTATGTCCTGTGGGTCTTCTCAGCGAGCTTCACGCTGTTCCTGATCTCGCGTCTGATCGCCGGGGTCATGACCGGCAACGTCTCGGTGGCCAACGCCGCGGTCGCGGACGTGACCACGCCCGAGACGCGGGCGCGGGGCATGGCGGTGGTCGGCATGGCCTTCGGTTTCGGCTTCGTCGCCGGGCCGCTGATCGGCGGCCTCACCGCTCATCTGCGCATCGATGATCCGACTTCGACGGCGGCATTCGCCTTGCATCCATTCTCGGTACCGGCGCTGATCGCCGCCGGCCTAGCGGTGTTCAACCTGGTGTGGGCGGTGTTGGTCTTCCGTGAAACCCTGCCGGTAGAAAAACGCACGGTTGCCGCCGATCCCGGGCGGACCTTCAACCTGCTGCAAGTCATCGACCCCAGCTTAGGCGCTGGCGTACCGCGCCTGAATCTGTGCTTCATGCTCTTCACCTTGCTGTTCAGCGGCATGGAGGCGACGTTGGTGTTCCTCGCCGCCCAACGCCTCGACTTCACGCCTGAACATCTCGGAATGCTCTTCGGCGGCCTGGGACTGGGAGCGGCCTTTACCCAGGGGTTCTATCGTGGCCTGGTCAAACGCGTCGGCGTGCGGCCGATGGCTTTTGCCGGCTTGGCAGCGCTGGCACCGGGGATGCTGCTCATCGGTCTGGTCGACTGGTTCCCCCAGCGCGGATTCCTTTTCGCGGGCTGTGGACTGCTGTCGATCAGCACCGGTCTGGTGTTCCCATCGCTGTCGACCCTGGTGAGCCTGGCCGGTGACCCACAACGCCAAGGCTGGGTCCTGGGAACCTTCCGCTCGGCGAGCGCGTTCGGTCGGGCGGTAGGGCCGCTGCTGGCGGCGATGATCTACTTCGTGTGGCGTCCAGGTGGTCCGTACGTGGTCTTCGCGGTCCTGGTGTCGTTGCCGATCATGCTTCTGGCGCTCACGCCAGCGCCGGCACCGGCAAACTCCGGCCGTTAACGCTTCTTGGAATTGTCGACGATGTGCGCGCCGAGGGTGTCCGCGACTTCGAGCACGCGATAGGCATGCTCGTCCATCGCCTGCACATAGACCCACAGGAAGTAGCCGTCCTTGGATCTCGTCAGCTCGGCCTTCATCATGCACTCGCCATCTTGATAGCGGTAGGTGTAGGTGCCGCTCTTGGCGAAGCCGAGGTCGCTGAAGTTGGTGTCGAAGTAATCGGCCTCTTCGGTGAAGTCGAGGACCTCACCGTCAGTGGGCGATAGCGCAAACTTTCGAACTGTGACAGTGGCCATGCTTCGGGCAGTGTAACAGTTGAAACGCTCCGGAGCAAGTCCGGGTTGAGGCCAGGATCTGGATCTTAGATTCCAAAACGTCCTCGGAATGCCCACAAACCGAGCGCTGGATTGGAGATATAATAGATTCTCCGACCATCCACCTGGTTCCACCCATCCTTCAGAAGGGCAGGATCATAGCGCTTCTGCATCGTCGCGTGGTCGGCCCATTGGTAGCCGACACCCTCGATTTCGGCCCGGCTGAGGCGCGCGTGGTCCGTGCAATAGGTCACTCGGAAGCGTCCTTCGCTGGAGCCGTGGATGAGATGGGCGGCGGCCGAGAGATTGCCTGCGAGGTCGGCATGGTCGCGCACGGCAGCCATGATTTCAGGAGTCGTGCGATAGCCATAGCAGCGGATCAGGCGATCGATTTCGAGGTCTTCGCCGAAGCCCTTGAGGCCCGGTGCCAAGACGATCAGTTCGCCACCGGTCTTGATCGCCATGCGTGTGCGGTAGACGGATTTGTTGCCCAGCCAGGTGGTGTGGAATTCCTCGGGGTCGAGGTGGCAGACGACGGTCTCGGGTTCCTCGTCGAGGAGGCAGAAATTCACCTGCAGGGAGAGCTTGCAGGCTTGCTCGAAGCAGTCGGTGCCGCTGCCGATGAACAGGCCGCGGGTGACCAGGCCATAGGCATCGGCGGCTTCGCCGGGCGCCGCCGGACCGACGACGGTGAGCACGAAGACGATGTCGAGGTGGCCGCAGAAGCGTTTGAGGCCTTCGTTCAACAGACGCCGCGTGGGCGTGTCGGCCCGTCCCATCATGCGCTCCATGCCATAGGCGGCGCCGATGAAATGGCTTTCGTCGATGCCGGCCTTGCCGCCGCAACCCACGAACAGGTTCTTGGCGTGGTTGGCCATGCCCGTGACTTCGTGCGGTACGACCTGTCCGATCGAGAGGATCAGATCGTGACCGCCTTCCCAAATCAGTTTGTTGAGCTGGGCCGGCCAGGGTTTGTTGTATATGCCATCGGTAGCCTGGTGCACGAACGCCGACTCAAGCTCGCCGACGGTGACCACGTCGTGGCGCCAATCATGGACGCGGAACAGGGATTCCGGTACCCCGGCGTACATTTTGCGGATCTGCGCCGAGGGCATCGGCACATGCGTGCCCAGGGCCGGCAGGACGTCACGCAAGGCGCTGCCGAAATGCTCGTAGGTGTAACGGGTGATGATCCCCGAACGGCTGTTGAAGCGGGTGAAATCCGGCGGCACCGCCAGTACCCGCGAGCGCGGGCCGATGGCACGATAGGCTTCCACCAGCAGGCGCTGCACCTCGGCATCGCTGATGACGGTGGTCGGAGAGCCGTGGGCAAGATACGTCGGCATGGTGATCAGTTACGCGGAGCAGGGGGGAACAAGGTGGCTTCGAGCCGGGCCAGCTCCTTGCGCTGACGGGCATAGGCCGCGGCATGGACGGCGCGCGGTCGTACGCTGCGTCCCGGTACGGGCGCCGGCGCGGCCCCCAGCCGTTCGAGGGCGAAGACCGCCGCTCCGCGCAGACTGGTCTCGGGTTCGTGGGCGGCGATCAACGGCATGCCGATGCAATCGGCGAGACGCTGGAAACTCGCCGGGGATTTCTGCAGGCCGCCGCCGACGATGAGACGCAGGTCGCGATGCGCGCCGGGCACCAGGGCGACGATGTTCGCCAAGCGCTGATAGGTGGCCTCGGTGATCGCCTGAAGGAGGTCGACGGCGGTGGTCGACTGGGTGATGCCCAGCACCGTCCCGCTGAGATCTTCACGCCAGCTCGGGGCGCGCTCGGCCAACCAGAACGGCAGGGCGCGCAGGCTGGGATGCGGCCCGGGGCGGGCGGCGAGCTCGCGTTCGAGGTCGGCTTCAGCGGGTAGACGCAGGCGATCCACGCACCACGCGCGCAGGCCGCCGGCATTGCTGAGCGCCCCGCCGATGAGGTGGCGGCGTTCGTCGATGCGATAGCAGAACAGTCCGAAGGGCGCCCGCGCCGGCCCCCGCTCGCGGACGATACGCACGGCGGCGCTGGTTCCAAAATTGATCGCCGCCAGACCCGGAGCCGTGGCCCCCACCCCGAGGTTGTTGGCGGCGCCATCGCCGATGCCGGGGAAGACCTGGCCGAGTCCGGGGAGGGTCAGCGGGGCATCGCTGATCGGCGGCAATTGCCCGGGGCGCAGCCGCGCCAGGCGGACCAGCTCAGCATCCCAGGACTTGCTCAGCGGATTGTATAAACCGGTCGCCGTCGCCATGCCATGGGCGCAGCGCAGCTCGCCGGTCAACTGCCACAGGATCCATTCTGCTGGTCCGACCCAATAGGCGACACGCGCGAAGAGCTGCGGCGCGGTGCGGCGCAACCACGCGAGCTTGGCCGGCCAGAAGCTGGCGCGCAGCATGCAGCCGGTGCGCGCATGCAGTTCGCGCTCGTCGTGGCGACTGCGCAGCCTGGCAGCGTCGGCGGTGCAGCGGCTGTCGGCCCAGGTGTAGATCGGCGTCAGGGGTCGCCCATGCGCATCGCAGCCCATCAGGCTATGCCAGAAACACGAGATCCCCACGCCGCTCGCAGTGTGCTTGGCGAGCAGGCGCCGCACCGTTGCCAAGACCACGGCGGGATCGAGTTCTGCCCGGCCATCGGCCGCGGTCTGCAATGCGTAGGTTTCTTGGCGCAGCGAATTGGCGAGGCGGTTGCCGCGGGCATCGAACAGGGCCGAGCGGGAGGACGAGGTGCCGAGATCAATGGCGAGGACGTGCATGCGCGTCAGATCGTCTGGCTGAGGAACCCGCCGTCGACGCGAATGTCGGTGCCGGTGACGAAGCCGCTGGCGGCCTGGGCGGCGAGGAACACGCAGGCGCCGATCAATTCGGCATCGGTGCCGAAGCGCCCCATCGGCGTGTGCCCGAGGATCTGCTGGGCCCGTTCGGTGGGTGAGCCGTCCTCCTTGAACAACAGCTTGCGATTCTGCTCGGCTGGAAAGAAGCCGGGTGTGAGAGTGTTGACGCGCACGCCATGCGTGGCCCATTCGCGGGCCAGGAATTGCGACAGCGACATCACCGCTGCCTTGGCGCTGCTGTAACTCACCACCCGCGAGAGCGGCAGGTGGGCGCTGACCGAGGCGATATTGATGATCGACCCGCGTTTGGCGGCGACCATGCGCGTACCGAAAACCTGGCACGGCAGCAGGCAGCCGCCGACAAGGTTGAGGTCGTAGTTCGCCTGCCAGTCGGCGAGCTCGATGCTCTCGAAGGTCCGCTCGCCGACCACTGTCACCTTCGGATCATTGCCGCCGGCGGCATTGATCAGCACCGTCGGAACGCCACCCAAGGCCTGTTCGACGGCATCCGCAGCCGCGATCACGCCGCCTTTGGACGATGCGTCGCAGGCGATGAATACGGCTTTGCCGCCCTGGGAGGTAATCGCCTGCACGCGGGCCTCGCCACGCTCGCGATTGCGCCCCAGCACCGCAACGTGGGCCCCGGCAGCAGCCAAGCCCTGGGCCAGCGAGCCGCCCAGGACCCCCGTGCCACCGATGACCACGGCGCGTTCATGGGTCAGGTCGAAAAGGGAGGTAGGCATGATGCGCTCAGGGGTTCACAGAGTAATTGTTATCGAAATCAGAAAGTCTCGCCGCGCGCGGTCAAGAACGGTTGTAGCCAACACACGCAGGCCCTGCGTCTTGTTGTGCAGGGGCCTTCACATACACCCAGGAATATGCGCTGGATGCTTATATATCTTCTAGGCGTGTGCAGCGGTTTGTCGTGGGCGCTCGAATCACCGGCCCAGACCGCGGCCTGGTACCAGCAGCGGGCGGCACTACGCAAGTCGCGAGTCGCCATGGAGCAGGGTGCTTCCGAAGACCGCTTGGCTCGCGCCGCGCGGGCGTCGCGCTTGATCGAAGAGCTGGTGGCCAAGGCCACGGAACAAGGCGTGGGTCGCGATGATGTGGACCTGGGCAACCTCGTCACCGGGGTCAGCCTGCTCGATCCGAATAAAAACGCGCCCCTGTCGGCGCTCTTGGGGACCTTGCCCGAGAAGACCATCGCCGACGCCAAGCAGCTCAAGGCCTGGCAGCAGATCCTCGAAGCGAAGCGCACCGACCTGCTCAAGCCGACGGAAAAATTATTCAAGGATGCGTTAGAGGCGGGAGTCCCCTCGGTCGCCCGCGACTGCGTCGATCAGGCCCTGGCCCTCTGGCCGGATCATCGCAACCTGCGCCGGAATCTGGGGCAGATCAAATTCGAGAATCGCTGGTATGGCCCGCGCGAGGCGGAGCTGACCAAGCTCGGTCAGGCCTGGGACGAGCAGCTCGGCTGGATCCTGGTCAAGGACCGGGCGCGTTACGCCAAAGGCGAGTACTACGATTTCCAGAGCAAGCAGTGGACGACCCTGGAAGCCGCCAATGCCATCCGCGGCGAGCTCAAGAATCAATGGGTCATTCGAACTGAACATCTGGTGGTCCAGGGCACCGCCCCGCTCAAGGCTCTCGTCGATGTCGCCAACCGCATCGAGACGTTTTACGACCGTGTGTTTGCGGCCTACAGCGGATTCTTCCTTAAGGTCTCGGGCAAGAAGGTATCCGATGAGGATTTCAAGGTCCTCTTCGGCACCATGCGCAAAGACAAATCCAACGACAGGGGCAACGACAGGAGCAAGGGCAAGGACCGCGATCTGCTGGTGTTGAACGTCGCCAAGGACAAATCGGCCTACGTTGAATCATTGCCGGCGGGCGTCGATGCCGGTTGGTCAGCGGGGATGTTCATTCCCACGACCCGTGAAAGCTATTTCTACCAAGGCATCGCCGAGGTCATCTATCATGAATTCACCCACCAGATCCTGGACATCTTCAGCGGTACCAATCGCGCTCCAGCGTGGCTGACCGAGGGCGCGGCGGTCTATACGGAGTCGCCGGTGTTCGAATCCGGACGCATGGTCCTGGGCGAGATGGAAGGCAACGAGCACCTCGGTGCTTTTTTTCAACAGATGAAGGCCGGCAAGGCCCTGACTTTGGCGAAGATCTTGGCCTTGGAGGATGGTCGGGAGTGGATGTCGTCGACGACACCGGATCTGAATTATCCGGCTGCCGGTATGCTCGTCGAATTTTGCATGGAGTCAGACAATCGTCGGCACCGTTCCGACTTCCTCGATTTTCTGCGCGACAGCTATCTCGGCAACACGTCCAATTATAAGGTCTGGGATTATTTGGGCATGAACTATGCCGCTTTCGATACGGCATACAGCGAATGGATCGCCGAGCAGGCCAAGCGCTCAGCCTCGGCGGTGCCGCCTGCCGAGACCCCCAAACGCTGACGCCGGTGATTGCGCCGGTTTGCACCGCGCGCAATCACCGCTGTTCGTCGATCTACTTCAAAGCTGCCATGGCCTTTTCGTAGCTGGGCTCATTGGCGATTTCAGTCACCTGCTCGGTATAGATCACGCTGCCCTTGGCATCGATCACAACCACTGCACGGGACAGCAGGCCGGCGAGCTTGCTGTCAGCGATGGTCACACCGTAGTCGGTACCAAAGGTCGGCGAGCGGAAATCGGAAACGCCATGGACGTTGTTGAGGCCTTCCGCGGCGCAGAAACGGGAGTGCGCGAAGGGCAGGTCCTTCGAGACGCACAGCACTACGGTGTTGTCGAGCTTGGAGGCGTCGGCATTGAAGCGCCGGACCGAGGCTGCGCAGGTCGGAGTGTCGACGCTTGGGAAGATGTTCAGGACCACGCGCTTGCCAGCGAAGTCAGCGTTGCTGACTTGCGACAGGTCGGTTTTCACCAGGGAGAAAGCAGGAGCCTGGGTGCCGACCGCGGGCAGCGAGCCGACGGTGTTGACGGGTGAGCCTTTGAGAGTGATCTTCGACATGGTCATATCCTTGGTGGTGATGCTGAGAGGTTCAGCTGAGAGGTTCAGCTGAGAGGTCCAGCTGAGAGGTTCAGCTGAGAGGTCCAGCTGAGAGGTGAGACAAGACGTGAAATGATCTTCAGCTGCGCCGGGATGGGAAGCAGTGAGCGGGTCGTTCATTCCGCAAGGGTCGGACGTTTTCGCGAGCGGATGTTGAGCTCGGGATCCTTGATTGTGACCACCGTGTAGGGCTCGACGCCATGCGTCAGCCACACGCTGCCGCCGATGACGCTGTGATGGCCAATGACGGTATCGCCGCCGAGGATCGTCGCCCCGGCATAGATAGTGACGTGGTCCTCGAGATCGGGATGACGCTTGTTGGACTGGCCGCGCTTCAATTCGCCGTGTTCATCTTTGGCCAACGGATTCCACGCCACCAGGCCGACACTCTGGTAGAGCACGCAATGCTTGCCGATGCGCGAGGTCTCGCCGATGACCACGCCCGTGCCATGATCGATGAAGAACGATTCGTCGATCGCCGCCCCGGGGTGGATGTCGATGCCGGTGCGCGCGTGTGCCCATTCGGTCATCATGCGCGGCAGGATCGGCACCTGGCGCAGATACAGGCGATGGGCGAAACGCTGGATGGCCAGGGCCTCGATGCATGGATAGGAAAGGATGATGGTGGTGTGATCAGGCGCCGCCGGATCATTGCAGAAGGCCGCCGCGACATCGGTGGCGAGCAGCCCGGCGACGGTTGGCAGCTCATCGAGCAGCTCGCGCGCGCAGTCCTTTGCGGGGCCGGCAGGTTGGCTGTCGCGCTGCGCCACGTGGGCCTGCACGCGAGCTACGAGATCGGTCAATTGCCCCTGGAAGAGCAGCAGCTGCTGCTCGGCGGTAATGCCGTTGGTGGCCGCGAAGCAGCCCGGGAACAGCACCGTCAGCAGGCCATGGCAGAGCTGGCCGACGCTCTGCCGATCAGGCAGGGGGATGAGGCCATCCTGGACCACGAGCAGTGCCGACAGGCGTCCAGCAAGATCACGCAAAGGATCAGTGTCCATGAGGAGCTTCCGATTCGGGTCCAGTGGATGGGTTCAGTGGATGGGTCCAGTGGATGGATTCAGTGGATGGATTCAGTGGATGGATTCAGTGGATGGGTCCAGTGGATGGATTCAGTGGACGGGTTCAGCTGCCGGTGCGGACGACGTTTCGTTCAGCGGCAAAGCGACGCGCGGAATCGTTGATCCGCGTTTCTCCACGGCCCTCAGATCGGCCTCCTGCGCGGCCTGCAAGCGCCGCCGTGCCAAGCTCAAGGTCCGTTCGAGGGTCGGTTTCTTGGCGGCTTCGATCTTAGCCATTTCACGCTCGGCGCAGTTCACCGCTTGTTGGAAAGCGACCTTGGCCTTGGCGTCCTCGCCGCTGACGTAGTACACGCAGCCGATGGTATCCCAGACGGCGCTGGTTGGCGTCTGTTCGACCTGCTTTTCCAGACGCGGCAGGATCTGCTTCGCCAAGCCGACATCCGACGCGCTGGGTTGGCTGGTGCCCGCCACGAGAATGTAGGCGAGCAGGTTGTCGAGTTCGGCATCCAGATCGCGATCGCCGGTGGGGATATTGACGAAAGCGATGAAGCGCTGGCGATAGCGATAGAACGCGGCATCCATCGCCGCGGAATCGTTGTTGCGG
This sequence comes from Planctomycetota bacterium, assembly GCA_044338255.1. Taxonomy (GTDB): domain Bacteria; phylum Planctomycetota; class UBA11346; order UBA11346; family UBA11346; genus CAIUVD01. Next base: position 28,491 of record JBIILZ010000038.1, read on the forward strand.
TCGAGCCCGTCGAGCCCGTCGTGGCTCAGGGCAATGTGCTCAAGGACCATCACCAGGGTCTGGCGGGTGAGCGGATCAGCGGCATTCAGCCACTCCAGCAAGGGCGCGCTGTCACCGCGATCAGCAGCGGCCAGGGCCGGCGCCAGCGACTGGTCGCGGCGTAGCAGGGTCAGCAGCAGGTCGCTGCCGCTGGCGGTTTTTGGGGAGCCCTGGAAAGCGTGGAAACTGCCGACGTATTGCGCGATCAGCAGCGACACCAGGAAGGCCGCGACGAGGATGAACAGGGGAGAGCGCATAGAAATCACAGGATCCGCAAGACGGCGAGAGCAAGAAGAACACCGGTAAACGCCGCGAGCAGCTGCACTGCCAAACGCACCCGGGCATGATGGCGGGTGGCGATGCTGGCATCGGCGGCCACCGCGTTGAGAAAGAGCATGCGTTCGGCGATTGAATAATGCCGCCAGCTCGGGGCGCGCGGATCGATGCCTGCGAGCCGCGCCACTGCTCCCAGGGCATCGTGCATGATGCGCGCCCCGGCTGCGGCATCGCCCCGCCCGGCGAGATCGGCCCCGGCGAGATCGGCTTGGCGCTCGCAGGCCCGGCTGAGCACGCCGAACAACAGTCGCCACTGCACCGCCAGCAGGATCAGGGCCACCATGCCGGCGCGGATCTCGTCGGTGAAGAAACTGATGCCGGGCACGCCATCGAGCACATGGGCCAGGGCGGCGTGCGCCGACAACGCCAGCAGTCCGGTGGCGAGGGCGAACATCAGGTAGATCCACAAGTGGTGATGTCGGGCATGGCCAAGCTCGTGGCCGAGCACCGCGCTGCGCTCATTGGCCGTGAAATCGCGCAGCAGATCTTCGGTGAATAGAACATAGCGCAGGCGTGGAAGCACCCCCAGGACCATGGCGTTGTACATCCGTCCGCCGCCGATCGGCCAGTGCAGGATGGCGGCCACGCGCACGCCCGAACGTTGACATTCAGCCTCAAGCTCGGCGACCAGGGTCGGATTCGTCAGCGGCTGGGCGCCCCAGATCTTGACCAGCAACCACGGCAGGAGGGTGACCAGTCCGAGGGCCATGAGGCTGGTGCCGGCGATATTCGCGCCCTGGCCGAAATGATGCATCAACCACGGGCCGATCGGCGTATGATTACCGATCCAGAGGCAGACATCGAGGATCGGCCAGGCGATCATCAGCGGCAACAGCGAAAAACGCACATGGTGGAGCAAGAATGCCCAGCGGCTCCAGGCAAAGCCCTGGATGGCGCTGGTGGGCTTCGCCAGACACCACCAATGGATCGCCATCATCGCCAGCCAGGGGGCCAGGGTCGCCGTATAGCCGGTTACGCGATGCACCCAGCCCAGCCCATAGCACAGCCCGGCAAAGGTCCCGACGATGATGGTCTGGGCAACGATATCCCAACGTTCGAGGGCCCGACGGGTCCGCCAACGGCGCGTAAGCAGCTGGCCCAGGGTCTCGCACGTCAGCCACCACACCAGCAGACCCCAGGGGATTACGGTGGCGAAAAGCGTCATGCTCGCCCCGCTCCGCTGGCCCAAGGCTGCGGTTTCGAGGATAGTCAGGGCAATGAGTAACGGCAGTAAGCCGGCCATAGGCGCAAGACGCTACCTTGGCGGTGGGGAATGCGAGGGCTTCGCACACGAGCGATTTTATGGTATCATCACCACCATGGTGAATGCCGACGTCTTCGACCCTGCCGCGCGCAATCGTGCCTTGGCCTGGCTCTTATTGGGAGAAGAGTTCGGATCTGCCGACGACGAGGATAAAACCCGGGAAATGGACGTCGACTGGGCGCGCACGGTGGTCGCCGCCGGACGCACCCCGCAGGGCTGGGATCCGGCCGGCTTCCCCCCTGGCTGGCAGCCGGCCTTGGCGGCGGCGGGGGTCCCTCTGGCTCGCGGTGGTGAACGCTGGACGGCCCGTATCAGTGATCAGGTCAGCGGCCCGCTGTTGCTCTCCTCCGGGGAGCTGCTGGTTCCGCCCAGGGAGCGCTTCGCAACCCTCACCAGCCTGCCCTTGAAGCCGTTGCGCTTGTTCATTAACGCCCATCTCGGTATCCGTCTGCAGGTCGCGACCGGCGTCCATCTCTGGGCCTGGGCCAACCAGCTGGTGCTGATTAATACCACGGCCTTGTATCGTGGCGGTTTCATCCATGGTCCGCAGCGCGGTATGCGTTCGGTGGTGGCCTTGGAACCAGGACAAAGCCAGGAGATCTCATGGTAGAAGAGTTGGCGCCCACGACCTCGGCCAAGGCCGAGTTGCGCACCCGCTTGCGGGCCCTGCGGCGGACCTTGACTATGGCCCAGCGCGCTGCCGGGCAGGACCAGATCTGCCGACTGCTGAGCGCACGCTTCACTGCCCAGCCGCCCCTGGTGTTGGCCAGCTATGCAGCCCTGGTCGACGAACTCTCACTCGATGCCTGGCACGCCGAATGGTGGGCTGACGGGAATACGCTGTGGTTTCCCCGCGTCCATGCTCCTGGCGAGCTGAGCTGGCACCCGGTAACTGATCCCCGGCAACTGCGGGTCGGGGCCTACGGCATCCGCGAACCGCAGCCGGCCCTGGTACCGGCCAAGCCCTTGCCCTTGACGGCGACCCTGCTGGTACCGGGAGTCGCCTTCACCTCCGACGGCTGGCGCCTGGGCCAAGGCGGCGGTTTCTACGATCGCCTCCTGTCCGTGCATCAGGGCCCAACCATCGGTCTCGCTTTTTCCTGCCAGCGCTTGGAAGAGCTTCCGAGGGGCCCTCATGACCGCCGAGTAAGCGAAGTCCTTTTCAGCGATTGATTCCAGAGAGCTCGCCCTAGTATCCCGCCCGCCTTACCTGGAGAGATGGGTGAGTGGCTTATACCAGGACATTGCTAATGTCCCGTGCGAGTAAAATCGCACCGCGGGTTCAAATCCCGCTCTCTCCGCCACATAAAAATACCCCCGGCCGCAGGCTGGGGGTTATTTTTTTGGTACGAGCATGGTGGTGCGGCCGGGGGCATTTTTATGTGGCGGAGAGAGGGGTAGTCACCCGACCGCCCGCAGGGACGCGGTCGGGCTGCGGCGGCACGGGGCCACGCAGGTGGCCCCTCTTCGGCCGTCCTCGCGGTTCAAATCCCGCTCTCTCCGCCAAATAAAAATACC